>NZ_CP020332.1 GCF_002043005.1 Martelella mediterranea DSM 17316
ATGAGCAGAGCCGATACACCAGAAGACCTGAACGCTGTGATCCGCCAGCACTCCGAGTTGTTGGCGGCGCAATTGCATTCGCAACGTGAGAGCCTGTTCCCGCCCGACGCTTCGAAGACTATGCGCAAATTCACCTCTGGGGAAGCTGCTGCACTGCTGGGCGTCAACGACTCATACCTCAGGAAACTTCACCTTGATGGCAAGGGGCCGTCGCCAGAGGTCTCATCGGGGAACCGGCGGCATTACTCGGCCGAAGATATCCATAACTTGCGGATCCTGTTGGAGAAAACGGCTCGCAAGCCGGGAGACTATCTGCCTGGTCGCCGCGCTGGGGATCATCTTCAGATCATCGGCGTGATGAACTTCAAGGGTGGCAGCGGCAAGACAACCTCCTCGGCGCATCTTGCGCAGCGGTTGGCCCTCAAGGGGTACCGTGTCCTGGCAATCGACCTTGATCCGCAGGCTTCGCTTACGGCCTTGCACGGGGTTCAGCCAGAATTCGACCTGCGTGATGGTGGCACACTCTACGATGCGATCCGCTACGAAGACCCGGTTCCGATCGCAGAGGTCATCCGCAAGACCTACATACCAAACTTGGATCTGATTCCTGGAAACCTCGAACTCATGGAGTTCGAGCACGAAACGCCCCGGGCTCTTTCTCGTGGCAACGCGGGCTTGTTCTTCTTCCGTGTGAAGGAGGCGCTGGCACAGGTCGATGATCGGTATGACGTCGTCGTCATCGACTGTCCTCCGCAACTTGGGTTCTTGACTATGTCCGCACTGTCGGCCGCGACAGGCGTTCTTGTGACGATCCATCCCGAGATGCTCGACGTGATGTCGATGAGCCAGTTCCTCAGGATGACAGCCGACCTCATGGATGTCATCGCCGACAGTGGAGCCGACATGTCGCATGACTGGATGCGCTATCTGTTGACCCGCTATGAGCCGACGGACGCGCCACAGAACCGCATCGTCGCCTTCCTGCGGACGATGTACGGAGACAAGGTATTAAACGCTCCGATGCTCAAGTCGACGGCCATCTCGGATGCCGGCCTGACGAAGCAGACCCTGTACGAAGTCGAGCGGAGCGCCTTCACCCGGACTACCTATGACCGGGCAATCGAAAGCCTGAATGCCGTCAACGATGAGATCGCCCAGCTCATCCAGAAGACGTGGGGGCGCTGATGACCGACAGCAAGAAAAAGCGCATGTCCATGCTCGACAGTTTGGCGGCGGCGGGCACGCCCCCTCCCCCGGGCAGCATGATGTCAAGTAATCGGGCGCTCCGCTCTGCGCGCGATGCCGTGGATGCTCACCATGTCTGGGAACTCGATCCGGTTGAGATCGAGGACGAAAGGTATTCAGATCGCCTCGACCCCAAGGATGTGCATGATCTACGCGCCTCGATAGAGCAGAACGGCCAGACCGTCCCCATTCTCGTAAGGCGCCACCCGACCGAGACCAATCGCTATCTCCTTGTCTATGGACGCCGACGTCTTGAGGCCATTCGTGCCTCCGACAAGGTCAAGAAGGTTCGAGCGCTTATCGCGAACCTGGACGATACGGCCGCGTTGCGCGCCCAGGTTTCCGAGAACACCGGACGGCGCGACCTCAGTTACATCGAACGCTCCCTCTTTGCCCAGGAGCTGCTCGACAACGGCTTTGGTTCGCAGGCTCAGATTGCCGAAGTGCTGAACGTGACCCGTTCTGCGGTTTCGATGTCGATCTCGGTTGCCAAGGCGATCGGGACTGCCTTGGCCCATGCGATCGGACCGGCTCATGGAATCGGGCGCCCCAGATGGGAATCCTTGGCGAAGGAACTCTCCAACGCCGGCATGGGCATGGACGAGCTGTGCCGGGTTGCGATTGATGCCCGTGGCAAAGCAGCCGCAGGCGTACCGGCCGACGAGGAGCCCCAGGTTGATCCTTCGGTCGCGGCATTTGAGGCCGTTGTCCGTCATGTGAGGAGGACCAGTGGTCCTTCTCTTGACAGGAGGCCGAGACCAAAAGCGACGCCCCTTTTGATCGATGGCGCACCTGTGGGAGCCATCAAGAGGTCGGCTCGGGCAGTCAGGCTGGACCTAACGGATGTGGACGATGCCTTTGCACAGTGGCTCGACGCCCGTGCGCAGGACGTCCTCGAAGAGCTTCATGATCGCTGGAAACGCGAGACATGAAGAGAGGTAGAGCAGCAACAAGAAGGAGGCACGGTACAGGCTAAAGAAAAGGTCCCGCAAAGCTTGCGCTCCACGAGACCCCAACTTTGATCTTCGCACCTTCAAGGTAGTGGGCCAGCGCGCAAACCGCAAGTCATATGTGATTCGCGGCGCAGTCTTTCTTTGCCTTCGTGAACTGACATCATGGAGTACACACCGATTTCGCCGTTTATGCGGCCGATCTCGCACGCCCATCTGCGCGTGGTCGAGCGGCCTGAGGCGTCTGTTCCAGGCAAGCCTGTCAACAAGTGGGAGCTCCTTCGCGAGCTTTCGAAGGCGCAGGCCGCCTTTGGGGTTACCGAGCGCGATCTGACCGTCCTGCAGGGGCTTCTCAGCTTCTTTCCCGATGATGCGCTTGGCGGGAACGCCGAGATGGTCGTCTTCCCGTCCAACAAGGCGATCTGCGAGCGGCTGAATGGCATGCCCTGCTCCACGATGCGCCGTCACCTGGCCCGCCTGGTCGAGGCAGGCTTGCTGATGCGTCGCGATAGCCCCAACGGGAAGAGGTATGTCCGCAAGCATGGCGATGGGCGCGTGGCTTTCGGCTTTGATCTCTCGCCACTCTACTGCCGGTCCGAAGAGGTGGCACGGGCCGCAGAGGCCGTGCGTGAGGTAGAGGGCCGTGTGCGGCGACTGCGCGAGGTCGTGAGCCTCATGCGGCGCGATCTCGCTGCTCTTGCGGAGTTTGGAGAGGATATCCAGCCAGGCCTTGGCCTCTGGGATCAGCTACGCGACAAGGCGGCCCTCATTGCCCGCGCCCTCCGCCGCAAGCTCGCGATCGAGGAGCTTTCGGCATACCGAGCAGACCTCGAGGCCCTTCTCGACCATGCTCGCAACGTCATTGACGGTCCTGAAACAGAAGAAATGAACACCAATGGTGCCAGTTTTGAGCGTCACCATCATAATTCAAATAAAGAATCCATAGATCTTGAACCTGCCTTAGAAAAAGGCGGGGCGGCGGCCGGCGCGCCAGATGTTGAAACGGATGCGCCATTTGCTGACCTGGAAGAAGCAGACACAAGACGCGTGCCAAAGATCCCGCTTCATCTGGTGATCGCGGGCTGCCCGTCGCTCAAAACCTTCTACCAGGGCGATATCCGCCACTGGCATCAGCTTTTCGACGCGGCTTGCCATGTACGGCCCGCCATGGGCATCAGTGCGTCCGCTTGGGAAGAAGCGCAACGGTTCATGGGCCCCGAACAGGCCTCGATCGTTGTTGTCGCCATGCTGGAACGCTTTGCTGACATTAGATCGCCCGGCGGATACCTCCGTGCGCTGACATCGAAGGCGGCTGCGGGCGAGTTCTCCTGCGGGCCGATGGTCATGGCACTGATGTCGCGACGAACCGCGGCATGATGTTCACAGCTGTGAACTCTTGTCACGCTCGAGACAGTTCACAGCTGTGAACTGTCGGACGGGTCGCGCGACGTTGAACGTAGAGAGGGAAAGGTTGGGGGTTTGAAGGGTGACGGGAAGTGAGATCGGGAGAGTGGCTTCCGGCGACCGTTGTGGAGAAGATCTGATGGCGAAAGCAGCTCAGAAAATCACGCTGTCCCCCTCGCGGGACATCCCCTTCGACAAGCTCGTGCTGAGCCAGTCTAACGTACGGCGTATCAAGGCAGGCGTCTCGATCGAGGAACTGGCCGAGGATATCGCGCGGCGCGGCCTGCTGCAGGGCTTGAACGTCCGGCCCGTGGTCGATGCTGAAGGGGTCGAAACCGACATGTTCGAGATCCCGGCCGGTGGTCGCCGCTTCCAGGCACTGTCGCTACTGGTGAAGCAGAAGCGGCTGGCCAAGTCGGCGCCGATCCCTTGCATCGTGCGGGATGCTGCGTCGGAGATCCTCGCCGAGGACGACTCGCTGGCGGAGAATATGCAGCGCGTTGCCCTGCATCCGCTCGATCAGTTCCGTGCGTTCGCAGCCCTGCGCGAAAAGGGTCAGGGCGAAGAAGCGATCGCGGCAGCCTTCTTCGTCACGCCTCAGATCGTCAAGCAGCGCCTGAAGCTCGCCTCCATGGCCCCTGCCCTGCTCGCGGTCTACGCCGAGGATGGGATGACGCTGGAACAGCTGATGGCCTTCACAGTTAACCCCGATCATGACCGTCAGGTGCAGGTCTGGGATGCGGTGAAGAACTCCTGGAACAAGGAGCCCTACGCCATCCGGCGCATGCTGACGGAAACCTCGGTCCGGGCCTCGGATCGTCGTGCGGTCTTCGTCGGTGTCGATGCCTATGAGGCCGCGGGCGGTGTCGTGCTGCGCGATCTCTTCCAAGGTGACGATGGTGGCTGGCTCGAGGACCCTGCCCTCCTCGACCGACTGGTCGCCGATAAGCTTCAGGCTGAGGCCGAGGCACTCGCGTCCGAGGGCTGGAAGTGGATCGAGGTCGCGACCGACCTGCCCTATGGTTACAGCCACGGCCTGCGGCGCGTGGCCGGTAATCCTGCGCCAATGACCGAGGAGGAAAGCGCGGCCCACGCTGTGCTCCTCGCCGAGTACCACGCGCTGGAGGAAGAGTATTCCGGCGAAGACGAATACCCCGAGGAGATCGACGCTCGGCTGGGCCAGCTCGAAACGGCGATGGAATCGCTTGAGCAGCGGCCCTTGATCTACGATCCGGCCGAGGTCGGGCGCGCCGGCGCCTTCGTCACGCTGGATCGGGACGGCCGCCTTGCGATCTATCGCGGCTATGTCCGGCCCGAGGACGAGCCGCGCGAGGAGACCGCGGTCCAGGAGGATGGTGCCGTGGATGCTATGGCGCAGGGGGAGCACGTCGGGGGTTCTGGCTGGACGCCCTCTGCAGCCTCCGCTCGGGGTACCGTCATCACCTTGGGAGGTCAGCCGATCGGTGCTGATCCGTCCGACGAGGAAGATGACGGCGCGCTGAAGCCGTTGCCCGAACGGCTGGTCATGGAACTGACGGCCCACCGGACCCTCGCGCTACGCGAGGCCATCGGGCGTTCGCCGGACGTAGCGCTGACGCTTCTGCTCCTGAAGCTGGTGACGGATACCTTCCACACCTCCTCAGCCTCGGGCAGCTGTCTCGAAGCCTCCGTGCGTCATGTCTACATGTCGGCGCAGGCGCCCAATCTCAAGGACAGCGTCGTCGCAAAGCTGGTCGATGAGCGTCACGCTGCCTGGGAGTCTGATCTGCCCCTCGGTGACGATGCCGCGCTCTGGGACTATCTGACCGTGCTCGACCATGGCAGCCGTCTGGCGCTCCTGGCGCATTGCCTCAGCTTCGGCATCAACGCGCTCCATGAGAAGGTGAACCCCTATGGGGCGGGAATCTCAGCCACCGGCCTGACCCGCCGCATGGCCCATGCCGATCTGGTGGCGCGTGCCGTCGATCTCGACATGGTCGAAGCGGGGTGGGAGCCGACAGTCGATGGCTACCTCAACCGTGTGCCCAAAGCCCGGATCCTCGAGGCCGTGCGCGAGGCGAAGGGGGAAGGGACCGCGCAGCTTCTCGATCACCTGAAGAAGGGCGAGATGGCCACGGAAGCCGAGCGGCTTCTCAAAGGCAGTGGCTGGTTGCCCGAGGTCCTGCGCCGAGCCGATCTGGCGGCACGCGATGGTGAGGCGATCGCGGAAGGGCAGGGGCAGGACGCGGGTGAGCCCGACGACATCGATCTCCCGGCCTTCCTGACTGCCGATCTGCCGGACAGCGCCGCGTCGATGATGGCGGCGGAGTGATCTGAGCCATCCGGGGGGGGCGGGGGAACCCGCCCCCTTCTCTCACAAAACAAAGTAATATCAATATGATGAATGCGAACGCTCGCATTCGGGATGAGGAATCATGTCTGCAACAACCATCATCGACAAAGCCCCCCTTGGGGCGCTGATCCGTTACACCGATGGCAGTCCCAAGCCGCCGGCACGTTTCACTAAGAAGCTTGCCGCCTGGGAGCGCTCGAACGGCGTGGGCCGTCTCGTGAAGAAGGAGCCGCCCCGGCCGTACCCGACCTGGACCGCTCCGGCCTCCTTCACGCTGCATGAGGGCAACTTCTCTTCGGACGGGGTCATCCTCGTCACCATCATGCGCAGTCACTCGGCGGACAGCCGGTTGGTATTCGAGGTCGCCGAGGAGCCGAAGCCCGGGCAGGTCCGCGTGCTACTGGACTTCGGGGGCAACACCGAGTTGCTGCATCTGGCGGAATCCGTCAACGCGGCCGAGCTCTGGATCGCACGGGAAGGCTATCGCAACGCGAGGCTCGATTTCGTCGGTGCCGAGGTCGGCGAGAGGGCAGGGGGCGCGGATCTGGCCGCCTGAGCCCTGACAAGGCGTGAGGGGCCTGCCGACGGGCGAGCCCCTCACCGATCACACTATCGTCCCGCGATGTCGCGGGGCGCCGAAGGTTCCATCCCCCAAGATGGCGGTCTTCAACCAAGAGCCTGCCCCGGGAGGCTCGCGGCGTTCCAAGCATCAGCGGGACAACCGGCTCCTGACGTTGGGGCACCATCCCCCGCTCGCCATTCCCTTCCTTGCCCCGAATCCTGTCTTCGAGATCAACCCGCGAGGGGTCGGACTACGGGCGAGCCCGTGCCGCCGCGTGGATTCGGACGAGCCGAACGCACCCGGTGATGTCAGCCAGTCTTCGGGCCTGCGGGGTCCTGTCGCGCGGGGGATGGTCCCCCGCCTCCAAGACAGGAGCCAAACAGATGTCCCGCAAAGATGCACACGCCTTCGCCGCCTCCCTCGCTGCCACGCTCATGGTCTCGATCGTCGTCTTCCAGGCAGGGGATGGAACCTTCGGCGCCGTCCCCGCCGATGAAATCGACGGCGACGAAGTCGTGATCGTGGGAGAGCACGATCCCTTTGGGTGAGGCTTCGGCCTCACTTCCCGGGGGCCCGGGCGGGTGCGCCCCCGGGCCTATTGGCGACTGCATGACCGTCAACTCGACTGTTTGTAGCGTTGCGCACAAGCTTAACTCAGCCTGTGGCTCCTGCGCGTTTGGCGGATTGCCGCAATCCTCGGTGGTCACTAAGCTTCTGAGGATTTCCGCCAGTGATCAGCCAGCATCCGTTGGCCGTTTGGCAAGTCGAGATACCAATCATTCCAGCCATTTCGGCTCGTCTTTGTGATATGTTTGGAGGCAGCGGAAAAGCTTCCAAACTGCTCTGCAACTCCAGCCAAAACAATTGAACCGGAAACGATCTCACCTCTATAAATCGTTTCTCCATAAGTGAAATCGCACTTTGTGCCGTCTTTTGGAAAACCCTTTCGCACTTCTGTGGTCATACCTGCTAAGCCTTCGGATGTCTTTACGAAGCCATCCTTGCGTTGAGGCGCCAACCAGATTTTTTGGGCTTCCTTAAAAAGCATCTCTCCACGCTGCCGGATGGTGTCTTCGTCCCAATGATTCCAGGCATTCAAATCTCTGTTCAAAGCGAGACTGGAATGCGCTCTGATCGCAGGCATTTTAACCTTGTAGGGACCGTTCGAAACACTGGAGTTCAGCTTTTGTGTAAGCAATGTCAAATTGCCAAACGTGTTTACGACTCGGTTCCGTGTGAACATCTTATTACGGTAGTCAGGATCAGCTTCATCAACGTCGACATCTTCATAGCCAGGAATAACCCAGTTTCCCTGCCACTTCTGGGGCATGATATGCTCGATGGTCAGTGCAGACTTTATGTCGATGTCCTCGTTACGCTCGCTTCGCAGTGCCTTTTCGATTACCTCAAAGAGGTAGTTCAGACGGGGTTGGCGTGCTGTTCCGTATTGGTCTCGACTCATCCATGCTGTCTTCCACTCCTGGTCATCAGGCCAGCGGTCGATATCGCTACTCCGTTCCGAGAGACTTTCACGTAGGAAGTCTACTTGGTCGATTGTTGCTTCTCGCATCTTGGGGATGAGGCCGACGAAATGCTTATTATAGTTCTTTGTGGTCAGACCGCAGGTATCTCGCCGCAAGATGTAACTCTTTAGGATAGAGAGTGCGTCCTTCAACTGACCGCCAAGATTTGCTTCGGTCGCCAGGTAGAGAACCAGTGGCATAGCAGTAGATACGTCGAAAGCGTTCGCAAAGCGCCCAAAGTCCCCAAGCGCATCATTCTTGTCTTGTTCAAAAAGTCGCTCTTCGACGAACGCTGACGAAGTGATTGCTTCTAGTTCTGGCACCACACTTGCGAATGGGCGCTCGTTCAAGATCCACCGACGATAGTTGTCATAAAGGTTTTCAATGGAAATGATGTTGCCGACATTCATAGAGAGATGGTCTGTCAAGAGCCAGTCCAGCCTCGATCTGGTCTGGCGCCCACGAGAAGCGGTCTGGGACCAGAATGGCCGGTCCAGTGGAAACCAGTGCTTTTCATAGAGCTTGTCAACGTTCAGTGAACCGCCGACTTGTCCCATGCCCTTTGCACGCTGAAAGATGAAATTGCGCATCAGATCGCCTGGCGACAGGTCCACACCACGGCTGTTCAGGGTTTCGAAAATAGTCTGGGGGTCGTCACCGCCTTCCAATTCGATAGACACAATTGCCAAGCCTTCTTTCAAGGCTTCAAAGATTGTCTCGAAGCGATGTTCATCGAACGAACCGTCAAGAAAGACGTGCTTCCGAATTACGTCTTTAAGGTACTCATGCGCGAGGGTAGCTTTCTTCACGAACCCATCATCGTGCTGCTTAGGAACAATCCCATCCAAATCAGCTTCTGGATCGATTATTGCAATGAATGTCCCTCTATCCGTCAGCGAGGGCCAGAGCTTATATCGTTCGATCTCCGGATGCTCCATTACCCCGTCGTTGATGAGATACTTTTGTAGCTCGGTGGCATACTTGGACTTGCCTTCAACGGCGACATCACGCAGCGACGCCAAGAAGATCGAAAAGGTGGTAAGCCGTTGCTGGCCGTCGATGATTTCGAAGGCTTGGACTTGCTTTCCAAATGTCTTTATTTGGGCGATGACCATAGCACCCATGAAATGTGGAACAACAGACATCCGGTCCTCATCGATCCGCTTGGCCACTCTTTCGATGTCCTCCCACAGCAATTCAAGCTGAGGATTAACATTCCAAGCGTATTGGCGCTGGTATAGAGGAATGAGGAAACGTTTCTTGCCGTCAAAAAGTTCGATAATGGAACGCGTATAGGGCTTCATTTGAGTCACTTCTTCACTTTGATTTCGTGCCCAAGCTGTTTTTCAGCTAGAGCCCGAAGGCTTTCCAACCCACCTACCGCGTTTTCGATAGCGGATCTTAGCTTTTGATCATGTCCCGGCAGCCACTTTCCACCCTTGGTCTGTTCGCCGCATCCGCATGTGCACAGAGGCATGAAGTGATATCTCCGCTTTGTTACTGCCCTAACGCCGTGTGGAAATGTTAGCATCCTGATCTGCTCTCTGCACATGAATAAAGTGGGAGCAGACGACCACCCGGGATAACCAGCCATCTGTTGTGGTGGGTAGCGCGTCGGTACGACCATTCAACTGATCGCTAAGTTCTCAGCCGTTTTCCCAGCAGCCAACGCCTCCACGAACCACTGCGGTTTGCGACCGCGACCGGACCAGGTGAGCGCAGGGTTCTCAGGGTGCCGGTATTTCGCCGCGACAGGCGCACGGGCGGTTTTCGTCTCGGTGCCGACAAGTTCGGCCAGGGAGTAGCCCAGATCCCTTGCGAGCGCTTCCACCTTGGCGCGGGCTTCCGCCTTCTGCCGATCCTCGAATGTGGAAATCGCCTTGGCGACGTCCTTCTAGATTTTCTTCAGATCGCTGAGCGACAGTGCCTCGAGATCGTAATCAGCCATTGATGCGGTCCGCGTCCTGTATGCTCCGGTATCGATAGCCCGTCGATGCAGGGCGCTGCAACTCCCGGAAGGCTAGGGCAGGGGCGGCAGAGGCTGGTGATCGCCGTTTTCGCCGCCAGGGAGGTGCTGAACTGGGGGTCGGGCAGTCCCGATCGGCAGGGTGCCAAGTTCTGGCTTGGGCTCCCCGCGCATCTCTGTCTCCTGGGCCATCCCTTCGACTGACAATCCCCTAATCCCGTTCGCTTGCCTGCATGCAACCCCGCGTCAGTCCGGGCCGTGTTGCCCCTTTGGGGCTGCCCGCTCCACCCCGGTCCTCTGGGGGTTTCCGGCGTCCGTTCCGTCCACCGTGCACGCGTCACCCGACGGGCTTTTTCCGGGTCTTGTCGAAGGGACGGTCCCGAAGACAGGACACAGAAGGAAGCTTACCATGCAGAACATCGTCATCCTCGCTGGCAACATCGGTCAGAACCCCGAAGCCCGCACCACCCAGGGCGGCACCAAGATCACCAACTTCAGCCTCGCCACCTCCCGCCCCCGCCTCTCGGAAGGTCGCGTCCTGCGCGACGAGAACGGCTACCGGGTCATGGACACCGAATGGCACCGCATCACCTGCTTCAACGGTCTCGGCAAGACGGTCGCGGAGCACTGCGAAAAGGGCATGAAGGTCCTCGTCCACGGCCGCATCCACTACACCAAGTGGATCGACAGCATGGGGAACGACCGCTACGGCTGCGAGATCATCGCCGAGAAGGTCGACTTCCTGAGCCGCCCGAAGTCGGCCGAGAACGAAAACCCCGAGCTGGTCGACCGCGACGACGAGATCCCGTTCTGAGGAACGGGGTCCCTCCTCGGGCCCGGCGGGAAAACCGCCGGGCCCGCTGCACTGCCGCAAGGCAGCTTCGAGCCCAAAGTTCCGGACTCGCTGCGCAGTGGCGAATGTCGGTTTCCGGTTCGCACGTCAGCTTTTCCGCCAGATCACTCGGTTTCTGACAGATCACTCCGCGCATCCCGGATGATCATCCATGACGAATGCAGGAACAGCCCTGCGATGGCGAAAGCAACGATGAGGTCAGGCCAGGCACTGCCGAGCCAGGCGACCAGTCCGGCAGCGATCACCACGGCGAGGTTGCCGATGGCGTCGTTCCGGGAGAACAGCCATACGGCCCGCATGTTGGCGTCGCCCTTGCGGTGTTTTAGCAGCGGCAGCACCGCAAGAATGTTTACGATCAGCGCGCCCACGGCGAAGGCTCCCATTAACCCGGCCTCTGGTGTCGTCTGATTCAGGACACGCCAGATTGTGCTGCCGACAACGCCAAGCCCCAGAAATCCCAAGAACACGCCCTGGATCATCGCCGACCGCGCCCGCCATGTCAGACTCCAACCGATAGCGAGCAGGCCCAGAAAGGTGATTGCGCCGTCGCCCAAAAAATCCAGGGCATCTGCTTTCAAAGCTTGCGATCCGGACAGGAACCCGCCGAACATCTCGATCACCCCGTAGCCGAGATTGAGCAGGACCACGATCCAGAGCGCGCGGCGATAGCTCGGGTCTTTGTAAGCCGGATCGGACGATGTATCCCAGCTCTTGATCAGCTCAAAGCCATAGCCGGTTGCGTCCAGTGCTGGACGCACTTTCGGCAAGTCGTCTTCGGCGATCCGCAATGTCATGACATGGGTTGCGGCAGACACCTTCACATCGCCTTCAGCCACGCCCGCAGACCGAGCGGCCCGTTCGATCTCGGCGGCATCCTTGGCGCAGTCCATGCCATGCACCCGCATCCGGATCGGCAAAGACGTTGTAGGCAATGTGGTGTTATCTGCTCGGCTCATATGCGATCCTCTTGAAGGTAGCGTGCGAAAGAAGTCGCCGCTAACGTATCAGTGGATAATGATATGACATTGCAAAACATTCAAGACGATCTTTCGGCAGCTGACACCCTTGAGCCGCGGGCAAAGCTCTTCCGGGGTCTCGGCGACCCTAGCCGTCTTGCGATCCTCGATGCGCTACTGTCGGACGAACGCAGCGTGCAGGAAATCGTTACCCAAACAGGGCTTGGTCAGCCCAATGTCTCGAACCATCTGCGCTGCCTTTTGGATTGCGGTCTGGTCAGTCGCAGGAACGAAGGTCGGTTCGTCCGGTATCGCCTTGCGGACAGGCGGATCGCTGATCTCATCCGCGACGCAGATCAACTACTTGCCTCGACAGCCGTAGGGGTCGATGCCTGCCGAAGCTATACGGATTAACCGACGTGTCCTGCTGCAATGTTCTATTGGTGCGCCAGGCCTAAAGCAGCCATTTGCGCAGCCGCAGCAAAATGGCGCTTTGTCCCGCGTTGCTGCCATTCGCGTTCCGGCTGAAGAGTGAGAGGAGTGCCGGTTTCCCGGTGACGGGTTGAGGGCTGGGAGAGTGGCTTCCGGCGCCCGTCGCGGGAGATAGCCGATGGGCGTTGTGGAAGTTCTGGATCCGGTCGTACCGACGCGGGCGGGTGGCTGGAAAGTGGACGCGAGCCGGGGTGAGCGGAACAGGCGGGTGTCGTCCGAATGGTTCAACCGGCCCGATGACGAGCGGTATCTGTCGCTCGACGATCTCTGGGCCAATGTGAAAGGTCGCTCCGAGCGCAGCCGCAGCAGGGTGGTTCAGACAGCCGACATCCGTGTCGAGGCAACGCGCGACAGCGCTGAGCGATTGCACCTGGTCTTGCCGAAAGCGCAGGAACCCGTAGCGCCCACACACTGGGCCTTCGGCCAGCTCGCCAGCATTGTCGGCGCTCCGGCCTCCTACCTGCGGCAGCTGCCTGCTCCTCTGGCGGGGATCAACCTGCAATACGGTTTGACCAACCACCGCGCCGAGCAGGTGAAGACCTTCGAGACCGAGGATGGCCGCACGGAACTGCGCGCCGTGACCGGTCCCGACTACGGCCGCATCCATGACTTCGAGCTTGTCGAGGCGGTTCAGCGCATCGCGGGCAATGGTACGGGCGATACGCGTTGGAAGGTGCCGGGTGTGCTGGATTGGTCGACCGGGGTCTACAACCCCGATGTCGAAATCAGCCGCGACACGACCACGCTCTACGCCTCGGACCGCGACGTCTTCCTGTTCCTGGTCGACGACCGCAATCCGATCGAAGCAGGCAAGTTGCCCGACGGCTCCCCCGATCTCTATTTCCGGGGCTTCTACTGCTGGAACTCCGAGGTGGGGGCAAAGACCCTCGGCATGGCGAGCTTCTACTTGCGGGCGGTGTGCCAGAACCGGAACCTGTGGGGCGTCGAGGATTTCCAGGAGATCAAGATCCGCCACTCGAAATACGCCGCGTCGCGCTTCGCACATGAGGCGGCGCCCGCGTTGACGCGCTTCGCCGATTCCTCGCCCCAGGGGTTCGTGAACGGCATCAAAGCGGCGCGGCAACAGATCGTGGCGCGCAGCGACGAAGATCGTGCGGATTTCCTGCGCAAGCGCGGTTTCTCGAAAGCCGAATCCGGCAAGATCATCGAGAAGGTTCTGATGGAGGAAGGCCGCCCGCCCGAGAGCATCTTCGATTTTGTGCAGGGCATCACGCGGCTTGCGCGCGACAAGACCCAGCAGGACGCCCGCCTCGACATGGAAGGGCGCGCCAAGAAGCTGCTCGACCGGGTCGGCTGACGCCGGGGCCCGCCACAGCGACCGCCCTCGCACGCGGCGGCGGTCGCGCTTTCCTCTTCCACACGCATGCCACTGGCCCCGCCCCGAAAGGGCAGGGAGCTTTGGCATGCGCAATTCAGCGAGACCCCCATGACCCCCCAGGAAGAAACCGTCATTCTCGAGGCCCGCGACATCCTCGGCCGCTACCTCAGTCAGAACCCGGTGATCGGCAGCTGGCAGGCGCTGATGGACTATTGTGCGCTCACCGTTCGCGGCCCAATCGAGCGGTTCCACGTGCTCTACCTCGACCGCAAGAACCGCATCATCTCCGATGAGCTTCTCTCGACCGGCACGGTTGACCATGTGCCCGTCTATCCGCGCGAGGTGATCAAGCGGGCGCTGATGCTGAACGCCAGCGCCTTGATCCTGATCCACAACCACCCTTCGGGCGATCCGACGCCCTCGGAGGCCGATCTCAGCATGACCAAGGAGATCCAGAAGGGGTGCAAGTACCTCGGCCTGACGCTGCATGACCACATCATCGTGGGTGCCGGAACAGAGCTGAGCCTGCGGGCCCTCGGCAAGCTCTGATGGTCCCAGCAGACCTGCCGCCGCCCCTTCGAGGAAGAGGGCGGCGGTTTTGTCTTTGACGGATGAGGCGGGGAGAGAGGCTTCCCGCGCCGTCGGAGATTTTCCTATGTTCGACTTGCCCCTGCCCATCCACCCGACCACCGGCCCGCGAGGCTTCGCGCCGGTTTTCGCTGTGGGCGATGCTGATCCCAACCACCCCTTTGCTCTGACCCTGTCGCGCCGCACGCCTGCGGATCTGATGTCGGGCCGGGCCGCACCCTTGGTTCTCGCGCGCTTTGCGACGCTGGCCGATGCCATGCTGGGCGCGATCGACCATGCCGAGGGGATGGCCACGAACACCGCGCCCCAGCTGCTGGCGATCTTCGACCGCGACGAGCGCCTTGTGCTGGCCGGGGCCGCCAGCGACTGCGCCGTCGCATGGTGTCACCCGGTGATGAGCGCCACAGAAGCGCGGGGCGTGGTGACCGAGGCGAGCCAGCTGCGCGCGCAGGCGGGCCGCGCGGCGACCTGGGGTGAACCCGATCTTGCGCAGCGGCTGCGCCACCGCGCCGATCTTCTGGATGGGCGGCTCGTCGACCCGCTCTGGCGCGCCTTCGCCGCCAGGTCGCTGCAGGTCGCTGCGTGAGGCCCGAGAGACAGAGAAGGGCAGGGGGATTTGGAGCTTGGCCGGGGGAGAGAGATCGCCCGGCCCGGCTCCGATCCCTTCCCCTTACCGGAGACACCCGATGAACATGACTGAACCCACCCTCGCGCCGCCGATGGCCCCCACGACCGTCGACATGGCCCAGATCTTCGCCGCTCATGCCGAACGCGCGTCCCGCATCGAAGCCTTGCGCCCCGGCAACAAGGACCGCCTCTTCGATGGTCTTATGGCCGCCGGCATCACCCATGTCACCGTGACCTTCGACGGGGCCGGGGACAGCGGCCAGATCGAAAGCATCGGCGCATGGTCCGGCGAGACCAATGTCGATTTCCCCGCGACCGAGATCGAATACGCCGCGCTGACCTGGGACAATCCTGAGGTCGAGATGCGAAAGCTCTCGCTGGAGGATGTCGTCGAACAACTCGCCTACGACTTCCTCTCCGACACCCATGACGGTTGGGAAAACAACGACGGCGCTTACGGCGAGTTCTGCTTCGACGCGGCGGCCCGCTGCATCCACCTCGAGTTCAATGAGCGCTTCACCTCGTCCGAACTCTACACCCATGATTTCTGAGGAGGCGGCGATGGCACATCCCTATCACCACGCCCTCTCCTCGGTGAAGAAATGGGGCGGCACGGTCGATGATTTCATGGCGGTGCATGCCTGGTTCGACCAGAGCAAGGAGATCACTGCAGATTTTCGGCACCGGGCCCTGCGCCACCATGCCGAGGGCATCTTCATGGCCGAGACGATCTTCGGTCGCACCCTCACACTCTCGACCGGGCGCATCATCCCGACCCGCTGGGTCGGTGAGCAGCATGTGAAGGAAGACCTCGGCTTCATCCCGAGCTTCGCCGATTGGGTGAAGGCCATCCGGCCCGAGCCTTGGATGGGCCGGGCCGAGCGGATCGAGGCACAGGTCGATCCGCATCTCGCTTCGCCCGTGGTCGAGGTCACGTGACATGACCGATCCCACTTATCTAAGTCTTGGCTTGCCGTCGACCGCTTCGCCACTGGCAGTGGTTCGCGCGGCGGTCCGGGCGCTGCACCCCGACACACGCGCCGTTTGCGGCCTCCGGACCGCGCGCAAGCGTTTCTACTGGCAGATGCTCTGCGCGCATGCCGCACGACAGGCGGCGGGCGACAGTCTCACCGGCTGATCGCCCCCAACCACCCCTTCATTCCAACACAACGCCCGGCCGCCCGGCCGGGTTTTCCCATTCAGGAGGTCCCCATGGCGGATTACTTCACCCATTTCTCATGCCTGATCGACGTCGGCAGCCCCTACAAGGCCGCCCGCGCGCTCGCGCTGTTTCAGGAACTCCGCGCTGCGGATCAGGACGCTGACGCCCCAGATGTCGCTGGCTTCGATCTCGTGCACCAGGATGCCCCCGAGGGCAGCAGCCTCTGGATCCATGATGACGAACACGGCGATGTCGAAGCGGTCATCCGCTTCGTCCTGCGTCTTGCTGAAGAGCTCGACCTCACGGGCCTTTGGGGGTTCCAGTATTCTCTGACCTGCTCTCGGCCACGACTCGACGCCTTTGGCGGCGGTGCGCATGCCATTGATCTCGGGGCGCGCAAATCCATCGGCTGGTCCAGCACGCAAGAATGGCTGGCCGCCGCATTGAACGGGGAGGACATCGATGCCTTCTGTAATGGGGCCAGTGCTGTCAATGGGAAACTTCCAAACGAAAGCAGCCTCGAAGCTGAGCGCTTCGAGGGCATGGCTCGACGGAATGTACAAGGCTTGGCGGGCACCCCCCCTCTGGCGCTTTCGATGCCGTTCCATCGGTCATGATCCTACACCGGTTCGCGCTTCTGTCCGTGGTCGACGCAGTGGTCGCCAACTTGATGCGGGTTCGTAGCGGTTTCCGCGCGCCTATCTGAGATACGTGCTCGGAGCAGAAGCTTCGGCAACAAGGCATCGGGCGGCGTCGTCGGAAACCGCGTCCTGGTGAGGACCTCGATGGCCGGTTCTCAGGTCGGCCAGATTGTTGTTTTCATTCGCGGCGGCTCGACTGGCTTGCTTTAAACCTGTCTGGCAGCCTGGAATTCTGTGTTGTCGACCCACATGCGATGCAGGATTACGCCCATCCTGCGGGCCAGCGCGACCGCTGCCCGTTTCGCTCCACGCCGACGAACAACCCGTTCCGCCCATGCGCGCAACCAAGTCGGCTTTTTCGAACGGTGGATCACCACTGTGGCAGCTTGGTAGAGCGCGGTCCGCATATCCAGGTCGCCGGCTTTGGTGATACCGCCGACAATGTCCGTCTCTCCGGACTGGTAGCGACGAGGGGTCAAACCGATTGCCGGACCGACATCTTTCGACCGCCGGAACCTGCCGGGGTCATCGATGGAGGAACGGACTGTCAGAGCGACGACCGAGCCGACGCCGGGCATCGTCATCAGCAAGCGACAAACCGGATCCTCGCGCGTGATGTCCCGTGCCATGCGTTCAAGGCGCACAAGCTCGCTGCGCAACGCAGCTCGAGCCCTGAGCATCGGTTCGATTGAAAGCTGGATGAGCTTGTTGCCCTCGGTCAATTCGCGAACCCGGTCTTCAAAGCTGACTTTGCCGATCCGACCAAGTCGGAGTCCGAAATTGCGCAGCATGCCCCGAATAGACATCTCGATGTTGATAGCAGCGTCTTGCACCGATCGGCGTGCACCGAGAAGCACCCTCAGTTCCTGCGCGGAAAGCGACTTGCAATGGACCGGCCGGAACCAGCCCATCTGCAGCAAGCGGGCCAGGCCAGCAGCATCGCGGCGATCAGTCTTTACCGGCGCGGCCTTCAAGGCGGCTTTGACCTGCCGCGTCTCCATCAGCACCACTGGCAGTCCAAGGTCGGTCAAAGACTTATGAAGCCACTGGGACAAGGGTCCGGCTTCAATACCGATCGCTTCTACCACTCCCGGCATGCCCCTGATGCAGGCGTTCAATGCCGCAGGGTCACTCGCAACTTTCGTTTCTTTCACAAGCTTGCCGTGTTCGTCCACGGCGCAAACCGCAGAATTTTCGAGAGATACGTCAATGCCAACGAAAACACCCATAGATCATTCCCCTCTTGATCCCAATGACAGGCAGCCTGAATCAGGCAACGAAGCGCCCGAATTTCCCAGCGGGAAAAGTTCGGGTTCCGCTTCAGCGTCGGGCGGCCGCCCCATTACGGCATCTGAGGTGATCTGCACCACCGTCTACAAGTTCCCCGAACTCTCGGATGCCGCCAAGGAGAAGGCGCGCAGCTGGTATCGCGAGCTTGGCCCCCATGACGATTGGTGGGACGCGGTCTATGAGGATTTTGAGCGGGTCTGCGAGATCCTCGGCATCCGCCTGAAAACCACGCCTGTCCGCATGATGGGTGGCGGGGCGCGGGCCAAGCCTTGCATCTGGTTTTCCGGCTTCTGGAGCCAGGGCGATGGCGCCTGCTTCGAGGGCTACTGGTCCCACGCCAAGGGCGCTGCCGCGCGCATCCGAGACTATGCCCCGACGGATGTGACGTTGCATGGAATTGCCGACCGGCTGCAGGCCATTCAGCGGCGGAATTTCTACCAGCTCGCCGCGGAGGCCAGCCACCGTGGCCGCTATTACCATGAATACACCATGTCGGTGGACATCACGCGGGAGAGCGCGACCTGGCAGCCGCCGACCGAGGACGCCGAGGAGCTCGTGACCGAGGCGCTGCGCGATCTGGCCCGCTGGCTCTACCGCCAGCTTGAAGCCGAATACGACCACCTCACCTCGGACGAGGCCATCGAGGAGGGGATCATCGTCAACGAGTATACGTTCACGGAAGGAGGGCGGAGGTTCGGGTAACAGTGATCAAAGCGCAAGGTTCATTTGATCTTTACAGTAAGTCCATATGGACTATATTAAAGCCAATGGAGGACGCCATGTACGTTGCAGAGAAAATTCGGGAACCCGCACAGATCAACGCCGTCGCGTTGAAAGCTTATGCACGCGTGGCCGATGCTTGGGGTCTCAGTCTCAAGGAAGCGGCTGGCCTTGCCGACATGTCAGAGAGCACGTGGAAGCGCGCCAAGAAGCCTGACTTTGCGGGGGAACTGACCAAGGACCAGCTGCTGAGGCTCAGTGCGGTGATCGGCATCTACAAGTCGCTCGAACTCTATTTCTCCGAGCCGCTGGCGCGAGGCTGGTTCACCCGACCGAACACCGGCCCGCTGTTCGGGGGCAACCGTCCTGTCGACACGGCCATCGATGGGGGCTTGCCGCAGATCATGGCGGTGCGGACCTATCTCGATGCGTTGCGTGGTGGGGCATGAAGCAGACCGAGGTTTCAGATCGCGGTCTCGTTCGTCTCCTGCCTGCCACCTACCACAAGCCGCCATCCCTGCGCGGTCTCGTCGATACCGATGACGAGATGGAGATCTTGGCAGAGATCGAGGGCCTGACCAGTGGACGTCTACAGGCCGAACGCGGGCGCAACCCACATCTGGACCCGCGCGAACTCGCTTGGCAACGCCGTAGCCGCGATCTGCGCATCTATGGGGACAGTCACGTCAACGCAGCCTTCACTTACACCCGCGCCGGCGGAAACCGCTTCAACGCCGAGGAGCGCGGCGCTTGGTACTGCGCATGGGATGTGATGGTTTCTGTCAGCGAAGTGGCCTGGCACCGCACACGCGAACTCGGCTTTACCGGCAGCTTCCACGACAGCGCCCGCTATGTGGAATTGCTGGCCGACTTCATCGGCGTCTTCAACGACATGACCGATGAGGCAGGTCATCCGGCGCTGCATCCGGATCCGGCTGTCGGGTATCCCGAGGGCCAAAGCCTGGCACAGCATCTGCGTCGGGGCGGATCCAAGGGCCTGATTTACCCTTCGGTCCGGGCTCCTGCACCGGGCGGGAATTGCCTGGTCTGCTTCGAGCCCCACGCAATTCAGAACGTTCGTCCGGGCGCGTCTTGGGATCTTGTTTGGGATGGGACACCGCACTACTCGATTGCGGCTGTCAGCTAATCCGCAAAACCGTAATTGCCCCGGAGGCCTATAAGGATGGCAACGCCTGATATTGAAAGCCCTGACCGCACCGATCTCAAGCAGATCGACCATGCGCACTTCTTTGAAGCGATGGACTCGCCGCCTTTGCCGACCGAAGCACTGCGCTCTGCCTTTCGTCGGGCGAAAACGCGGTCATTTCAGCGAAACACAGGGCTTGGAAGCGCCGACTGAGTTCACCCGTCTTCGGCGCCTCCCATCGACGCGATGAGGACGGCCAACGCAAAGCGCCCCTCACGACGGTGATGGCCGTGGCTCAACCCAGGAGCTTCAACAAGGCGTCGCGCTGCGCTGCGTGCTTTTCGGGGTTGTCGCGCTTCAGTTTGTTCAGGTTGAGAAGTTTCCACTTCACGGCCGGTAGGTCAGCGGCCTGCGAACGGTCGATCGCCGCGAAGTCAGGCTCGCCGTCCTGAAGCGTCAGGAGGAACTGCCTCGCCTTGTCATCGAGCCTCGATTGCAGATCGGCGACCAACTTGAGGCGCGTCGCCAAAAGCGTAGCGAGCGGGACGGGTGTTCTGGTCATGCCTTCGAATTCCCGCGCGTAGGGTTGCTCGAGATCGATCGGGTTCGGATCGAGAAGCTCATGCGCCGGTCGTGGCGAACTGGCGACATAGATCAGGAAGGTGTGGAAGAGGTCCTGCGTCAGTCCCTCGTTTTCGTAAAGGAGCGTGACGTCGTAGAGATCCCGGGGATGCTGCCTGTCCAGGGCGGCGTGCAGCTTGCCAGCGAACAGATCCTCGAACGAGACGATCTGCATTTCGGCATAGCCATAGGCATCCTCCACGGCGGCAGAGACGGTCCGGACTTCCGGGTCGTGGACCACGCCCCGGGTCACGGGCGAGGTTTCGATCTTGATCTCGGCATTGTCCAGGCGCGCCAGGAGCCGGGTGGCTCCGCCGCCGCCCCCTTGGATGCGCTGCGATTTCGCGCCTCGGATTCCGGTCTCGATGGAAGCCGCAATGCGATCCATCGCGGCGTTGATCTCGTCCAGGCTCTCGGCGCGTTCCTTGATTGGCAGGTAAGTCAGGTCGATGTCGACCGACAGCCGAGGCAGGTCGCGGTAGAAGAGGTTGATGGCCGTCCCGCCCTTGAGCGCGAAGACGCTTTCGCCCGCGACATGGGGCAGGACGCGCACCAGGAGCGCAACCTGGGCTTCATAGGTCTCACGCGCCATTTTCGGCCTCCGGTTTCACGAATTCTTCCGGCACCATGATCCGATAGCGCGGGTGGATCTTGCCGCCCTGGACCAGAGCCCGGTCGCCGCTGCCGAGGTCGAATGCCTGCGGGTCGATCCGTTTGCGCCAGGGATGATCGTGGCGGTCCGCGAAGACGAAGAACAGGCGCTTGACCTTGATCTTCTGGCACGCTTGCAGGAGGTCGGAAATCAGCCTTGGGCGCAGGGTTGTCAGGCTCTCGAAGACCATGTCGAGCGTGTGGAAACTCTCATGGTGGGGCAACTCGTCCATGGCTTCCAGGATTGCGCGCTCCGGCGTCGACATCGTCAGACCCCAGTCCCATGGCAGGCCAGAATTCTTGCCCTCGATCACGCCCAGCTTCGGATCGGTGAACAAGGAACGGGGGCGGATACTGAAAGGGGCATCCGTCGGCAGTTTGATCAGCCAGTTCGGGACCTTGTCCCCATAGACCCAGACTGGAGCGCTTTCCCCCAGGCGGAGGTAATGGGCATGTCCTTGTTCACCGAGTGCCGTTGTGCTCCCGACATGCAGATCATGACCCATGATATGTTGCATCGAAAGGATGCAGGTCTTCCAGTCGATGCTGTTGGACGCCTGCATATTCGGGACTGGTCGGCGGAAGACACCGCGTGCGATGCGCTCCAGCCAGCCGCGTTTCACATAGTCACGGAAGCTCTCATAGGCGATGCCCTGCGAGACGAGCCATGCCGCGTCGACCAGATACCCGGCGGGTACGGCATCGAGCACTTTCTTCAGATTCTGTGACCTTGCGGTGTCCATGATACCTAAAGTGACAGATTTTCAAAGAGACATCTACAGTTTTCTTTGATGAAAATGCTTTTCCTGCGTTATGGACGCTCCTATCTCACCATTTCCAAAGAACTTAGGGACTAGCCCCAAGGGGAGGGAGATCTGAAGACGCTGGGTTGAGAGACGGCTACGACTTGCGGTGGTTACCGAAGGTCGCAGCGGTGCACATCCCGGCGTGCCGCCGGAACCAGACCTTGGTCCTTCGGACAGGAGCTTGACCGAGGCTGATGTCCCGAAGGGCCAGTCTGCCAACCTACAGGTTGGCAGCTGCGCTCGGTTTGCCAAACTATGATGTGGCAAAAAGCTGGACGATCGCACAGAGCGTCACTAGCCGGTGCGGTGCTCACTTATTCCCGTCGATCCACTTCGACATGAGCCCCTTGTCGCGGAAGCATTCGTCTGGAACGGCGCACCGTTTGATCCGGGCGAGCTTCTCAGCGAAGGCCACTTGCCTGGAGGTGGGCAGCTGGTCCATGTCCGACACGGGCTTCAGCCGGGCCTGAGCCTCGATCCAGGCGCTCAAAGATCGCCGGTCTTGCTGAACTTCCCAGGGCAGGAGCGTCCGGTTGCGCTGCGCGAGCGATCGCGCATAGGCGATCTGCTTGGGCGTTGCCGGCAGGGCGTGCGTGGTGATTTCCATGGTGGAACCCCCTTTCTGGCTTGGCTCAGAATATAGAACATAACAAGAACAAAATCAAGCCGAGCTTCCGGGACGCGTCAGATTCGAGAGGGAGAGAGGGGCCGGGAAAGATCAGGTCCGAGGCTGCCCGAGAGAGGGTGTCCGGGCCTGATCCTGTCCTTCATTCCGGAGTTTCCCGATGACCCATCTTGCCCCTGTTGCGCAGGCGTCCTTGCCTGCGCCCATTGTCCCGTTGGCAGCAAATCCTGCCCCTGCGATCGTTGCTGTTGCCGAAGCGCTGCAGCCCGATCTGGCGCAAGGGCTTCAGATCGACGCGCTGCGCCTCCGCCGCGAGATGGAACATGCCTTTGGCGGTTCCGATGCGACCGGTGCTTGGGACTGGAAGCTCGCCTATGAGGCGGGCGAGGTGGCGCTGATCCTCTTTCTGCGAAAGTTCGGTCGGGCGCTGCTTGCGCGTGCCGGCTCGCCTGCGGCGCTCTTGCCGATCCTCGCCAAGGTGGCAGGCCTCTTGCCCACGCACACCCGGCGGTCGGAAGAGATGGAGCGCTTTCAGCAATTCTCGACGCCGCTGCCCATGGGGCTCGCGGCTGTGGCGGCAGCACAGATCACGCCCTATGATCTTGTCCTAGAGCCGTCTGCCGGGACCGGGCTTCTGGCGATCCTCGCCGAGATCGCCGGCGGCGCTCTGGCTCTCAACGAGTTGGCGGACACCCGCGCCGACCTTCTTCGCTTGCTGTTCCCGGGCCGACCGGTCACGGGGTTTGATGCCGCGCAGATCGACGATCATCTCGATGCCTGCTCAAGCCCGAGCGTCATTCTGATGAACCCGCCTTTCTCGGCCCAAGCCAATGTCGATGGTCGGTCGACCGAGGCGACCGCCCGACATCTGCGCTCGGCCCTTGCGCGCTTAGTTCCCGGCGGACGGCTCGTGGCCATCACAGGGGCCGGTTTCGCGCCGGATGCGCCGGCCTGGGCCGAGACCTTCGGCCGTCTGACCGAGACCGCCCATCTCGTCTTCACCGGCGCGGTGTCGGGCGCCGCTTTCGCCAAGCACGGCACCAGCTTCGAGACGCGGATTTCTGTCTTCGACAAATGCCGCGGCGGCGAGCCGGGCGGCACCACCGCAGACCTGCGCCAACCCATGTCTAGGGACGTGGCGCATCTGATGTCCCGGGTCACTGCCGAGGTTCCGCCGCGCCTCAAACTGGATCCAGCTCCTGCTGCGGGGCAGGGCCATTCTTCCCCCTTTCCGGGAAATTTTCACCTCACCACCCGCAAACCCGCCAGCCGATCGCACGCGACCTCTGCAGCCAATCCGGCGAAGCCTGAAACCCAGATTGAGGCCGAGGAACTGGACTACGCTCTCCGCGACGCCGCCGAAGACGAAGACACGGCACGGCTGTCCGACGCGATCTACGAGACCTTCCGCCTGCAGGCCATCAACATCCCCGGCGCGGCGCCGCACCCCACCAAACTTGTGCAATCGGCGGCCATGGCCTCTGTCGCACCGCCGAAACCCAGCTATCGCCCCAAGCTTCCGGCGGCCATCCTGCGCGACGGCCTGTTGTCCGACGCGCAGCTTGAGACTGTCATCTACGCGGGGGAGGCGCATGGCGCGCATCTCACTGGGTCTTGGACCGTCGATGAAACCGGAGACGTGGTCTCCGCTGCACCGGACGATGCCGCTGACGCCGTCCGCTTCCGCCGCGGCTTTTTCCTCGGCGATGGCACCGGGGCGGGCAAGGGCCGCCAGTCGGCCGGGATCCTGCTCGACAACTGGTGCCAAGGCCGCCGCAAGGCGCTCTGGATCTCGAAGAGCGACAAGCTTCTCGAGGATGCGCAGCGCGACTGGTCCGCACTCGGCCAGGAGCGGCTGCTTGTCACGCCCCTCTCGCGCTTCGCGCAGGGCCGCGACATCCCGCTCTCCGAGGGCATTCTCTTCACCACCTACGCCACGCTGCGCTCCGAAGAGCGGGGGACCAAGAAGTCCCGCGTCGACCAGATCGTCGACTGGCTCGGGGCGGATTTCGACGGAGTGATCCTCTTCGACGAAAGCCATGCCATGGCGAATGCCGCTGGCGGCAAAGGCGAGCGGGGCGATACCATGGCCTCGCAGCAGGGCAGGGCGGGCCTGCGCCTTCAACACAAGCTTCCGAATGCCCGCGTGGTCTATGTCTCGGCCACCGGCGCGACGACGGTCCACAACCTTGCCTATGCGCAACGCCTCGGCCTCTGGGGCGGGGAGGATTTCCCCTTTCAGACCCGGTCGGAATTCGTGGAAGCCATCGAGGCTGGCGGTGTCGCGGCGATGGAGGTCCTGGCCCGCGACCTCCGGGCGCTCGGCCTCTACACAGCGCGGTCGCTTTCCTA
This sequence comes from Martelella mediterranea DSM 17316, assembly GCF_002043005.1. Classification (NCBI taxonomy): domain Bacteria; kingdom Pseudomonadati; phylum Pseudomonadota; class Alphaproteobacteria; order Hyphomicrobiales; family Aurantimonadaceae; genus Martelella; species Martelella mediterranea. The sequence goes on from NZ_CP020332.1 coordinate 24,853, forward strand.
TGACGGTGTCGAATACGAGATGCTGGAACATGCTCTCAGCCCCGAGCAGCGCGGCATTTACGATGCCTATGCCGGGGCCTTCGCCATCATCCACAACAACCTGACCGCGGCGTTGGAAGCGGCGAACATCACGGGCGACAGCGGCACGCTCAACCGGCAGGCCAAGTCTGCCGCGCGGTCAGCCTTCGAGTCCGCCAAGCAGCGATTCTTCGGCCATTTGCTCACCTCGATGAAGACCCCCACGCTGATCGCATCTATCGATGCCGATCTGGCTGCGGGTCATGCGGCGGTCATCCAGATCGTCTCGACGGGCGAGGCACTGATGGAACGCCGCCTGACGGAAATCCCAACCGAAGAATGGAACGATATCCGCTGTGACATCACGCCCAGGGAATACGTCCTGGATTACCTCGCCCATTCCTTCCCGGTGCAGCTCTACGAGCCTTTCACCGACAGCGAAGGTAATCTTTCGTCGCGCCCCGTCACGCGCGACGGCCAACCGGTCGAATGCCGCGAAGCCGTCCGCCATCGTGACGCGCTGATAGAAAAGTTGGCTTCGCTGCCGCCGGTCCCTGGTGCGCTCGACCAGATCGTCCAGCGCTTCGGCACGGATCTCGTGGCCGAGGTCACGGGGCGTTCACGGCGCATCGTGCGCAAGGGCGAAGGGCATTCGGCACGGCTCGTAGTGGAGAACCGGGCCGGAGCCGCGAACCTCACTGAGACCCAAGCCTTCATGGATGATGAAAAGCGCATCCTGATCTTCTCGGATGCCGGTGGCACCGGGCGCAGCTATCACGCCGATCTCGGGGCGAAGAACCAGCGCTTGCGGGTCCACTACCTCTTGGAGCCCGGCTGGAAGGCAGATGCGGCGATTCAGGGCCTTGGCCGCACCAACCGAACCAATCAGGCGCAGCCGCCGCTCTTCCGGCCAGTGGCCACCGATGTGAAGGCGGAGAAGCGGTTCCTGTCGACCATTGCGCGACGTCTCGACACGCTTGGCGCGATCACGCGCGGTCAGCGGCAGACCGGCGGGCAAGGGCTGTTCCGCCCGGAGGATAACCTCGAGTCGCCCTACGCCCGAGACGCCCTGCGCCAGCTTTACCGCCGCATCTATCGCGGCGATCTGGCGGGATGCTCACTTGGGGCTTTCGAGGATGCCACAGGCCTCAGCCTGACCGACGACAACGGGCTGAAGGACGACCTGCCGCCGATCACGACCTTCCTCAATCGCCTGCTGGCGCTGACGATCGACATGCAGGCCGTGCTGTTCGCGGGTTTCGAGGAGCTGCTCGATCAGAGAATTGAGGGCGCCATCGCCGCCGGGGTCTATGATCTCGGGCTCGAGACACTCCGTGCCGAGAGCTTCCGGGTGACCGACGCACAGGTCATCTACACCCATCCCGGCTCCGGCGCCGAAACCCAACTGCTAACCATCGCGGAAAAGCGCCGCAACAAACCTACCTCGCTGGCCGATGCGCTCGACTGGCTGGATGACCCGAAGGCGCGGCTTCTGGTCAACAGCCGCTCGGGCCGGGCTGCCGTGCAGGTTCCCGCCACCAGTCACATGCTGGAAGATGGGACCATCGAGCCGCGCCTGCGCCTGATCCGCCCGACCGATGCCAGCACAGTCCCGGCAAAGATCATGGAGGACACCCACTGGCTCGAGGCCGACCGCGCGGCCTTCTCCGCCGCCTGGACCGCGGAACTGGCCGAGGTGCCGGAGTTTTCGGACTCCACGCTGCACATCGTGGCAGGCCTGCTGCTGCCGATCTGGAAGCAGCTCCCCCAGGACGAAACCCGCGTCTACCGCCTGCAGACCGATGACGGGCAGCGCATCATCGGCCGCCGCGTCTCGCCTGCCTGGGTCGCGACCACGCTGGCCAGCGACGCCCCAAAGCTCTCAGCGGCGCAGGTCCATGCCCTCGTTCTGGAGGGAAAGACACTCGTGCGCCTGTCAGAAGGGATGGAGTTGCACCGCTCCCGCGTCATGGGGGTGAACCGGATTGAACTGTCCGGCTTCACAGAAGCGGCGAAGGACCGCCTCAAGGCCGATGGCTTCTTCTCGGAGATCATCAGCTGGAAGCTGCGTCTCTTCTGCCCGGCGGACTCGGGCGGCATTGCCGTGCTGGATCGTCTGCTTGCACGTTGTCCTGTAACGGGACTACATCAACGCGGAGGTTGTTGATCCATGTATTCCGAGACTGAAGATGTGATCCGCGCACTGGCGGAGAATGCAGAGAGCGTCTGTCGCGCCTACCTTCCCGCCGGACGGCGGGAAGGGTCCTACTGGATTGTGGGCGATCTGCAGAACAACCCGGGCAGGTCGCTCTTCGTGCGGCTGACCGGGCCAGCCTCAGGGCCGGGCGCGGCCGGCAAGTTCACCGATGGCGCCACAGGCGAGCATGGTGATCTTCTCGATATCATCCGTGAGAGGACCGGGATCTCCCGCTTTCCCAATCTTCTGGCTGAAGCCCGGGCGCATCTTGGCCGTCCGCAGCCGGTCCTCCTGGATGCGGCAATGCCGAAAAAGGCCAAGGGCCCCGGCGGCACTCCGGCGGCGGCGGCGCGATTGTTTGCAGCCTCGGTGCCGGTCGCAGGCACGCTTGCCGACACCTACCTCCGCTCCCGCGGCCTGACCCAAGGCGGCACAATGAGCGCCCTGCGCTTCCACCCGAAGTGCTGGCATCGGGATGAGGGTCAGACCAAAAGCATTCCCCGACCAGCGCTGATCGCTGCAGTCACCGATGGGGCAGGGGCATTGCAGGGCGTGCATCGCACCTGGCTGGCGCCTGACGGACAGGGAAAAGCTCGGGTTGAAACGCAGCGGCGTGCCATGGGTCACCTCCTCGGCAATGCCGTCAGGCTGACCCCGCATGACGACATCTTCGTGGTCGGTGAAGGCATCGAGACCATGCTGTCCCTTGTCGAAGCGTTGCCGGGCCTTCCCGTCTGGGCGGCGCTCTCGTCGGGTCACCTCGGAGCGGTCCTGCTGCCGGAGGGGGTGCAGCGCCTCTACATCGCCATCGACCGCGATCCGGCCGGGCAAGGCGCGGCAGAGAGGTTGCGCGCTAGAGCCACCGAGGTCGGGATTGGTTGCCATGTGCTGGAACCGCTTCTCGGGGATTTCAACGATGATCTCCGGGCGAACGGCAAGGAGGCACTGCGCCAGCATCTGGCATGTCAGATCGGGCCAGAGGATCGGCAGCGCCTGTTGGGCTGAGCAGCATCGAGCAGGGGGCGGTCGGGGATAGCGGGGTAGGGGGGTACGGATCCCTGTCATGGCTGTGGATCGCCGCTTTGCCCCTTCCCGGGCAATCTCATCCACCCGTCACCCGAGCGGCCTTCAAGAGATGGGCAGGCGGCCGTCAAAGGTGCCGCCCCTTCAAGGACGGGGGGCGACTGATTTCCGCCGGCGGCAGAGCCGCCTTTGCATCGCGAAGCAAATCAGCCGCCCCCCGTCCTCCTCCACATGCGTTCCGGCCCCGAAGGCGGGGTGAAGGGCCAGCCCCTCCCACGGCTTTCGCAGCCCATGAAGGCCGCGCGGGATGACGCGCGGACGAGACAGGCCCGGAGGCAAGAACCGATGAAGATCCACACCCACAACGACGCGTATGAACCCGCCCACACCGCATCCCAGACCGCCCATGCGCTCGACGAGCTGCAGCTCTATGGCTACCGCCCGTTCGACGAGCCCGATCCGCGCCCGATGCCCGATGGGCAGCGCCTCGCGGTCGCTGTCGCCGACATCTTCGATGCCCTCGTCGCGACCCTGGAAGACACCCGCATGGAGCCCGACCTCGAAGAGGTGCTCTGGGGTCAGGTCAACCTCTTCCACCGCGCCACGGCCCGGATCGAACGGTCGCTCGATGAGAACGAGCAGGCGCAGCGCCGCCTCCAGCGCGAGCAGGACGGCTCCGAGGTGAAATCCACCGAGCTCGAGCGCCTGACGGCCGAAGGCCTGACGCTGATCGAACGGCGCAACTGCATGGACATGATGCGCGATCACGCCGCCACCGAGTTCGTCCATCACACTGGGTCAACATGGCGCCCCCGCACTGGCTCGATGGTGAACCGCCAGCACATGACCGCAGCACTGATCGACAGCCGCGACTTCCTGGCCGCCAAGCGCCGCGCGGAGACCGAGGTGATGCTGCCCGCGGGCCCCAAGGTCGCACTCACCGGTGGGACCGACTTCAACGATCACCGCTTGATCTGGGGCAAGCTTGACCAGGTCCGGACCAAACATCCCGATATGGTGCTCTTGCACGGGGGAAGCCCGAAGGGCGCAGAACTCATCGCCGCCAAATGGGCCGAGGCCCGCGGCGTAACGCAGGTGGCCTTCAAGCCCGACTGGACCAAGCACGCCAAGGCAGCTCCCTTCAAGCGCAACGACGCGATGCTGGACGTGCTGCCCGTGGGCGTCCTCGTCTTCCCGGGCAATGGCATCCAGGAGAACCTCGCCGACAAGGCCAAGAAGCTGGGCATCCCGGTCATGAAGTTCGAGAAGGGGGCGTGAGCCCCCTTTTCCCCTTGCGGGGAAATCGAGGTGGAAGTGCAGACTTCCACCTGATATTGTGGAGAAAACCTCAGTCGATCACTACATGTACCACAGCCCGATCCAGCTCGATGTCTTCCCAACCGACGTGCAGATGCGCCGGATCGATCCGGCGCGCAACATGCGTCGCTACTATCGGTTGAGTGTGCAACGCGACCTCTTCGGTCGCGCCAGCCTCGTGCGCGAGTGGGGCCGGATCGGCTTTCGGGGGCAGATGATGGTCGAGACGCACCCTGATGAAGGCAAGGCCATCACGGCTTTGATGAAGCTCGCAGGGGCGAAGAAGCGGCGCGGGTACGTCGACTGACGCTGAGACCAGACGAGCGCGCCACGAAGCACTGACAGTTCATTATCGTCATGTGCTCGCCCGATTTGCGTTGAAAAACCGAAGCCTAAGCCATACGGTCAGCGGAAGCCCAGTTATTGGGCGCGCATAGTTTTAATGCGCACGGGTATGCTTGGGGGGGAAGTCGTGTCCAACGACAAGTCGGATCTACGCTGGGGAGTCGAGCAACGTCTCGAGTTCATAGAGTTCCGCCTGTTCTGGGAGGGGCACGTGAACCGCATTGATCTGATGGATCAATTCGGGGTTTCGGTGAACCAGGCCTCTATGGATCTGAACCGCTATATCGGCTTCGCACCAGACAACATGGTCTACGACAAAAGCGCTCGGACCTACGTGCGCGGGCCAGGGTTCAAGCCACAGTTTCTAGAGCCTGACGCAAGCCGGTATCTGGCCCAGCTGCGGTCTGTCGCTGACGGTATCCTCGATAGAGAAGACTCCTGGATAGCCGACTTGCCGCCCTACGCAGCCTCGCCCACGCCCGTGCGAGGCGTCGACCCTGTCACGCTCCGGTCAGTGGTCGGGGCTATCCGGCGTTCGGAGGCGATCGAGGTCAAATATCAGTCCTTGTCGAACCCTGAGCCACGTTGGCGCTGGATTGCGCCCCATGCCATCGCTTTTGATGGCTTCAGGTGGCATGCGCGCGCCTATTGTCTCTCCGACGAAGTCTTCAAGGGTTTCCTGCTCTCTCGGATGATCGAAATTCGCGGGTGCACTGAGAGCGCCGCGGTGCCTTCGGCGGACGCGGATTGGAATGATGACGTGGTCCTCGAGATAGGTCCGCATCCTGATCTTTCCCCGACGCAGGCAAAGGTCATTGCGCTCGACTACGGCATGGATGGTGGAAAGGCGGCGATCAAGGTCAGGCGCGCCCTTCTCTATTACGCATTGCGACGGCTTGGACTGGATACCGATCCAAGCGCGCGACCGCCCAAAGATCAGCAAATTGTGCTTCTTAACCGTGAGACACTGGAGGCGACAGCGCCATGAGAAAATGGTTCTCTCGTCTGCTGTCGAACACTTACGGCTCGCCAGGTTTGGATTGAAAAGAGTGCGTCTCAAATGAGTTCAGCAATCCCCACCCCCGGGTCCGTCATCAGCCTCCGCTCCGCCACATGGAAGGTGCTGGGCACCTCGACGCTGAAGCGCGGCTTCCGGGAGGTCCACTGTCGGGGCCTGAACGGTCTGGTTCGCGACAAGGAGGCCCGGTTTGTCTGGGACCTCGAGAAGGACGCGCGCGTCCTTGACCCGGCGGCGGTCAGGCTCGTCCCGGACACGTCCCCCGGTCTGATCGATACGAAGCTTCACCTCGCGGCCGCATTTCGGGCAACACCGACAACAACCCGCCGCCCGCTTACGCTTGGTCGGGCCGCGATCGACGATCTGACTTTCCAGCATCTGCCAGTGGAGCGGGCACTGGCGCAAGACCGAGTTCGGCTCCTGATCGCGGATGATGTCGGCCTCGGGAAGACCCTTGAAGCGGGCCTGATCACCTCAGAGCTCGCTCTGCGCGGCCGGGCGGACCGAATCCTTGTGGTCACGACACGAGCCATGCTGACCCAGTTTCAGAAGGAGTTCTGGACCCGGTTCTCGATTCCGCTTTCCCGGCTCGACAGCGCCGCAATCCGGAGGATGCGGAACAAGATCCCGGCTCATTACAACGTGTTCGACCAGTTCGACCGGTCCATCGTCTCGATCGACACCCTGAAACGGGACAACCAGATCCGGGACGCGCTGAAACATTCCTACTGGGACCTCATCATCATCGACGAGGCGCATAATACCGCCGAACGGAAGTCGGTCGCCGGGTCGAACTCGCAGCGGGCGGAGCTGGCGCAGCTCCTGTCTCGCCGCACCGACTCCCTGCTCCTGCTGACCGCGACCCCGCATGATGGATCGCAGGAAAGCTTCGCCAGTCTTATCAAGATGCTCGACCCAACCCGGGTTCCGGATCCGACCCGGCTGCACCGGTCTGACATCGAGGATCTTGTCATCCGCCGGTTCCGCTCGTCGCCGGAGGTGGTCGCCGATATCGGCCGAGAGGTCCCGAAACGGCAGCTGTTCCCGCGCCGCTTCCCGCTCAGCCCTCAGGAAGAGGTGGCCTATCAGGCGATCGCGGACCTGCACCTCGATCTTGATGAAGAGCAGACCCGGGGACGCGCGATCGACCTGTTCCGGACCACGATCGCCAAGGCGATTTTTTCCAGTCCGGCCGCCTGTCGCGAGACACTAGAGCGGCGGATCCGGGGGATCGAAAACGGGACAGCCCGCGGCACCCCGGCTGACCGGGACCGGTTGCGGGCGCTGGCGGACAACGTGGCAGCGATCGATACGGGCGCGTTCAGCAAGTACCAGGAGCTCCTGCGCCTGCTGCGTCAGTTGAACTGGACCGGGCGCGCCGCCCGGGACCGGCTCGTCATCTTCTCGGAACGGATCGCGACCGTGTCCTGGCTCGCCGACCGGCTGCGCGAGGACTTAGACTTGTCGGCCGAACAGGTAGCGCGGGTGGATGGGGGGAGCGTCGAGGCTGACGTTCGGACCCAGGAAGTGATTGAGGCGTTCGGCCAGGAGCGGTCGCCGATCCGGATCCTGATCGCCTCTGACATGGCGTCCGAGGGGCTGAACCTCCATTTCCAGTGCCACCGGCTGATCCATTTCGACCTCCCCTGGTCCCTTCTGCGGTTCCAGCAGCGCAACGGGCGGATCGACCGGTACGGGCAGGACAGACCCCCGCAGATCAGCTATTTCGTCGGTGAGAGCACGCATCCGAAGGTGCGGCAGATGTGGGTTCTCGAGAAGCTGGTCGCGAAGGACGAGGCGGCTCAGGCCGGCGTCGGGGACCCGGCCGTGTTCCTCGGCGCGGGGGACGCGGATGGGGAGGAGGCGGTCGTCGCGGAGGCGGTCGCCACCGGCATCGGTGCGGAGGCGTTTGAGCGCCAGATGGACGCCCGGGCCGCGGAGGCCGTCACCCACATGTTGGTCGACGATGAGTTCGCGGCCCTCTTCGGGGATTATGCGGCCCCGGCTCCAGCCGACGCGGCGCCCCCGACGGATCAGGCCCCGCCGCGCCTCTATTCGGATACGTTCAGCTACGCCCGGGCGATGATTGAGCGGCTCTCCCGATCGGAGGGGCGCATCTTCCCGGAGCAGCCCGGGATATTCCCGGATGACCGGGTCATCCGGCTCTCGATCCCGGACGACATGCGGGCGCGTGACGGTTTCGGTTACGCGAGCGAGGGAGCGGTGGATAGCCGGTTCATGCCGGAGGAAGCCGTCGGCCCTGGGGGCCGGGTCGAGCTGACCGACCAACCCGGGGTGATCAACCAGGCGATCAACGACGCGAAGGCGCAGGAGCGGGCTTGGCCGACCGTTCAATTCCTGTGGGACGGGCACCCGATCCTGCACTGGTTCGCAGACCAGGCCAGCACCTTCTTCCCGGAGCACGCCGCCCCGGTAGCGTCGCTACAGGGACGCATGCCCGCGGGGGAGGTGGCCGTGGTCCTTCACGGGGCGATCCCGAACGCGAACGGGGCCCCGGTCGTGGACCGGTGGGCCGTGGTGATCCGGTCGGCGGACGGGACCGTTTGGATCGAGGAGGTGGGCACATTTCTGGAACGGACCCGGCTCGCCGGGGACACTCCGAGCCGCTCACTGGAGGACCTCTCGGCGGCGCAGGCAGCGATCCCGGTTGCGGTGGACCGGTTCCAGACGCACCTGGTCGATCTCCGGAAGGCGCGAGAAGCGGACATCCAGCGCGCCCTCGACGCGGTTCTTGAGCGGCTGTCCGCCCTGGAGACGCGGTTCCGAGCCCAGCTTACGCTTGATCTCGGCGACTTGCCCGGTACCGATGAGGGGCTCAGCCCGTTTGAGAAGAGACGCCTGACGATCCGCCGCAAGCGGGAACAGGAGATCGAGAAGCTGTTCCATGACTGGACAGACTGGTTCGAGCGGACCCGGAAGATGATTCCGGACCCGAACCCGCATGTTGACGTCAAAGCTGTGTTTGTGGGGTGATCGAATGGACCTGATCGGGATCGAAAACGAAGCTGAGTTCTTCCCATCCGGGACCCTTTCGGACGTGCTGAAGGAGGAGCTTCAGGACATCACCGCACGCTGGGCCGGTCTGGACCGGGCCGCCCATCCGGTGGAACGGCTGGCCCGCGTCGCCGGCCCGACCATCGAGGCGCTCCGCCAGGTCCGTAACAGTTCAGACCGGTCCCGGCGCGCCGAGCTGGTCCGGGACGCGCATCACGAGGTGCTTACTGCTCTCGGCTACATGTGGCGGCGCGAGGGAGCCTTCGCCGCCCTTGACGGGGCACCGGTGATCCCCCTTGTGTCGCGCGCCGCGGATTCCAGCGGTCGTGACGCGCTCTGGGTGATCGAGGCGCCCATCCCGGCCCCGGAGGATGAAGCCTCGGACCCACTCGGTGCCTGCTTCACCGAAGATCAATTACCGCCGGACCAGCGCGAGGCGGCACTGACCGACCGGACCATCGAGTCCGTTCTTGCCGAAGGGGTGTTCGAGCTGTCCGACGGCCCGCGTCACGTTCTCGTCCTCGGCCTCTCGCAGATCGTGCTGATCGACAAGCGAAAATGGCCGGCCCGGTCTGTCCTCCGCTTCGACCTCCAGGAGATCTTCGCCCGGGCGGACCGTGACACGCTGACCGTGATGGCCTGCCTGATCTCTCGCGAGGCGCGCGTCCCGGATCAGGGGGCGCCGATCTCGGATCGGCTCGAAGAGGAGGCGCAGCGGAACGCGAACGCTGTCACCACCTCCCTGAAACGGACTGTGCGGGACGCAATCGAGCTGCTCGGCCAGGAGGTGATCGCGGTTACCGGCGGGAAGTACCCGTCCACCTTCCGGGACCAGGGGAGACGCGGGGTCTGGATCGACGGCCCGGATCTGTCGCGCGAGTGCCTGCGCTACATGTACCGGCTCCTCTTCCTGTTCTACGCCGAGGCGAACCCGCGCCTGAACCTTTTGGACATGCGCAACCCCATCTACGCGACCGGGTATTCGCTGGAGGCGCTGCGTGAACTGGAATCTGTCCCGCTCCGGACCACGGCGGACCGGGAGGGGACTTTCCTCTGGGAAAGCCTCCAGAGGACCCTCGACCTTCTCTACACCGGCCTCGACCTCGCCGATGAAGAACGCGGCACTGGCCTTCGCCTGCCGGCCGTCAAAGTGTCCCTGCTCGACCCGGAGAGCACCCCACTCCTGAACGGGCTGCAGCTGCGGAACGAGGCGGTTCAACAGGTGATCCGCCTGCTGTCGCTCCGGTCCACTGGCAAGAGTACTGGCCGAATTTCTTACGCCAAGCTTGGCATCGGACAGCTGGGCGCAGTCTATGAGACCCTGATTTCGTTCACCGGAGTGGTCGCCAAGACCGATCTCATCGAACTCAAACCCCGCAAGGGCCGGTCGAATGACGCGGCCGAGGACGTGGAGGAGGCGGAAGCGCCCGAGCCGGAAGAGGACGACGAGGAGGACCTGTTCGGCGAAGATGAGGCTGACCAGGAGGACGCCTTCCGCCGTGACAAGGTGGACAAGCTGGCGCCTAGTTGGTTCGTCCCCCGCAGCCGGATCAACGAATTTGCCACGGATGAGATCGTCTTCAACGGGTCCGAAGCGCTCGTCTACGAAAAGGGGACCTTCATCTACCGCCTCGCCGGCCGGGACCGGGAAAAGTCCGCGTCCTATTACACACCCGAACCCCTAGCCCGACTTTTGGTCAAGCACGCGCTGATGGAGCGGTGCCGGGACCTGACTGCTGATCAGCTTATGGACCTGAAGATCCTCGAGCCGGCGATGGGGTCCGCCGCTTTCCTCGTGGAGACCACGAACCAGCTGGCCGACCTCTACCTTGAGCGGAAACAGAAGGAGACGGGCCGGACCATCCCGCAGGAGGATATCGTCCTCGAGAAGCAGCGGGTCCGGGCCTATATCGCGGACCGGAACTGCTTCGGGGTAGACCTCAACCCGATCGCCGTCGAACTGGGGGCGATCTCGCTGTGGCTGAACAGCCTGCACGGGAGCGAGTTCTCGCCCTGGTTCGGGGACCAGCTTCATGCCGGGAACTCCCTGATCGGCGCGCGCAGGGCCGCCTATGCCCCCGCGCTTCTCAGCGCCAAGGCGCAGGGGGACCTGTGGTTCAACGGGAAACCCGAGGAGATCGGCTGGCGCAAACGCCTGCCGGACGGTCACGTCTGGCAGTGGCTCCTGCCCGCCAAGGACATGGCGAACTTCGACAAGGACAAGTCGATCGCCCCTTTCGCGAAATCCGCACAAGACCAGATCAAGGCGTGGCGCAAGGACGGCTTCTTCAAGAAGCTCGAACCCCACGAAATCAAGCTGGTCCAGAAACTCAGCCGGGTCGCCGAGGCGTTGTTCGACCAGGTCGCCGAGGACCTCGCCAAGACGCGCGCCGCCGCGAATGACGAGATCACGCTCTGGCCTGACAAGGTGATCCCCGGCAACCGTCAGATGGACTTCCACCAGAAGGAACAACTGAACGCCCACCTGATCGGTGCGGATCACGCCACGAACACGCTCCCCTTCAAGCGGCTCAAGACCGCGATGGATGCGTGGTGCGCGCTTTGGCTGTGGCCGCTGGACAAGGCGCATCTGCTGCCCAACCGGCGGGAATTCATGGAAGGCATGCGCCTGATCCTTGATGGCGGGTTCTCTGCCGACGGGTCGCTTGCGATGGAAAGCACCGCAGACATTCAGGACCCGTCCCCCGATTTCCTGGACATGTTAGAACCCGACGCACCTGCGCGCGATCTATTCAAGGCGGCGTCCAAGCGTCAGGACACCCTGTTCCGCGAAACCAATGTCGAGGCGCTGGTCGAGACCTTCGACTGGCTGGGCATCGCGGTCGAAGTGGCCGAGCGCGAGCGGTTCGTGCATTTCGACCTGATCTTTGCCGACGTGATGCGGGCGCGTGGCGGGTTCGACGTGATCGTCGGGAACCCTCCTTGGGCCAAACCCTCGTGGAACGAGGGGCTGGTGCTGGCGGATATCGATCCGCTTTATGCGGGTCTGTCGGCGTCAGACGCGAAGAAGGTTCTGGGCGAGGCGCTGCCAAAGGCCCCGCCCGTGCGGCGTGAGGGGCGGACGGTTCCGGCGGTCGAGGCCTTCCTTCAGGACTTCGTGTCGACCCGGGGGGCGATGGAGGTGACCTCGTCCGAGGTGATGAACCCCTTCGCCGGGGGCGGGTCGAACAATCTCTATCGCTGTTTCATCGACCTGTCGTTCCGGCTGGTCGCGCCGCAGGGCTATGCGGCGCTGATCCATCAGGACGGGCATTTGGGAGATCCCAAGTCGGGGGCGTTCCGGCGGCACTGGTATGCGCGGGCCGCGAAGCATTTCGAGTTCAGCAACCGGATGACGGCGCGCAATTTTGCTGAGGTCGACCATAACCGCAGGTTCAGCTTGAACGTCTATCGCGGCGAGGAACGTACACCAGATTTCGAAAAATTCACCTACGCCTTTACCGCTGCCCAAGTCGAAGATTCGTATGCAGATATGGACGGCATCGGGCCGGTCCCTAGTATCAAAAATCCCGAAGGGAATTGGGACACCCGTGGTCACCGTGACCGCCTGATGCGGATCGACCGGGATGCGCTGGCGGTGATCCATGCCCTCTCCGAGGAGGAAAGGGTACCGGTTGAAGAAGCCCGGTTCATTCAGCCCTATTCGGCCCGCACACTGGACGTGTTCCGCCAGATGGCGCGGTTTCCAAAACTGGACGCGGCGATCCCGAAGATCGAGCGCAGAGTCAGCACGGCAACAGGGGAGCGGACGGTCGAGGTGCCGCTGTGGCAGATGAACCGCCTCTGGGATGAAACGAACGCCCAGAAAGACGGGACCATCCGGCGCGAAACGGCTTTCCGCGCGGCGGATCAGATGATCCTTCAAGGGCCGCTCTTTTATGTTGGAAACCCGCTTTACAAAACGCCCAAGGCGGTTTCGCGGACTAACGCGGATTACCTCGTCATCGACCTGGCCACCGCGCCAGACGACTACCTCCCGCGCACGAATTACGGTCCTGCACTGGAGATGACCGACTACCGGAACCGGATGACCCAGTGCCGCTGGGACCCGACGAAAGGCCACGCCGATTTCTATCGCGTGGCGTTTCGGAACATGATTGCTCTAAACGGAGAGCGCAGCTTGATCGGTGCGATGATCCCGCCGGGCGCGGCGCACATACACAAGGTTGAAAGCATCGCTTGTGCGGACGTTTCAATTTCTCTCGCAATACACTCGTTCGCTTGTTCGATCCTGTTCGACTATTTGGTCAAGGCAAACGGACGCGGTGATCTTTTTGCCTCTGATATAGGCCGGTGGCCGTTCCCAGAACTGGAGGATACCGCCCGGCACCGCTCCCTGCGACTCGCCTGTATCACCTCGGCCTACGCCAACCTCTGGAACCGTCACGCCTCTACGCTCGACGTCCTTCCATGGTCGTCCCCTGACCCCCGCCTCCACCTCGAAGGCCCGGTCGAAGGCCCGGCCACCTGGGACCGGACCGCAGGCCTCCGGACGGAATTCGCCCGCCGCATGGCGCTGGTCGAAATCGACGTGCTGGTCGCCCAGGCGCTTGGCCTGACCCTCGACCAGTTGATCGAGATCTACCGGATCTATTTCCCGGTCCTGCAAGAGAACGAGGCGGGCACCTGGTACGACCAGAACGGCCGGATCGTCTGGACCTGCTCCAAGGGCCTGCCCGGCGTTGGCTGGCTTGACGACCGCGGCAAAAGCCCCGGCCGCGCTGCCTGGGAGAAGAAGCTGGAGGAAAACCCGCCGCATCTGACCTGCACCGCCATCGACGACACGATGCCCGGCGGCCCCCGCACCGTCACCCGCCACTTCGTCGGCCCCTTCACCCAGTGCGACCGGATCGAGGACTACCGCCGCGCCTGGGCCCATTTCGAGCGGCTGAAATCCGAAGAGGCCGCCTGAGATGAACCCGATCCTCCTCGCCCGTCATGTGCAGGACAGCCTGCGCGAACTGGTCCATACGACACTGAACAGCACCAGCCCCGCCTTCGAGGGGATGGTGGACCGGTTCATCGCCGAGCCCGGGAACTTTCTGAAGGGGCCGTGGATCTCGGTCGACATGCCGTTCCGGCAGATTGACGGGGCGAAGGAGGGGACGTGGGCGCAGCCCTTCCCGGAGGTGCCACTGAAATTCGCGCCCTACCAGCACCAGACGGACGCCTTTGCCCGGCTGAGCGGGACGGCGATGCGCTCGACCCTGGTCGCGACCGGGACCGGGTCGGGGAAAACTGAATCCTACCTGTGGCCGATCCTGGACCACTGTCGGCGGAACAAGGGGAAGCCCGGGATCAAGGCGATCCTGATCTACCCGATGAACGCGCTGGCGACGGACCAGGCGCGCCGCATTGCGGATGCGCTGACCCGGATCCCGTCGCTGAACGGGGTGCGGGCCGGGATCTATGCGGACGCGGAGCCGCAGAACCCGGCGCATGAGGTGACCGAGGACAGCGTGATCACGCATCGCGAGACGATGCGGAAGAACCCGCCGGACATCCTGCTCACGAACTACAAGATGTTGGATTACCTGCTTCTACGCGGCCGGGACAAGCCGCTCTGGGCGCAGAACGACCCGGAAACGCTCCGGTTTCTGGTGGTCGACGAGATGCACACCTTCGACGGGGCGCAGGGGGCGGACCTGGCCCTGCTGCTGCGCCGCCTGAAGTACCGGCTGAACACCCCGGAAGGACACCTGATCTGCGTGGGGTCGTCGGCAACGCTTGGCTCCGGGGAAGAGGCGGCGACGGACTTGCGCCAATACGCCGAGACAATCTTCGGCGAGCCGTTCGACGCGGGCGCGGTGGTCCGGGAGACCCGGAAATCCCCCAACGAGGTGTTCGGCGACGCGGAGTATCTGGACCGGCCGGATCCCGCCGATATCCACGGCGCCTTGAGAGCGGCGACGGAAATGGACCAGCCGGGTGCCGCGCGACGGCTCGCTGTCTGTCTGTTCCCGGATCGGACCGACCCCGACCTCGCCTTTCTGGACACAGGTGATCCAGCGGACCCGGCTTGGCGGATCGCACTCGGGGACCGGCTCGTCCAGCATCACCTGTGTCAGCGGACCCTGAAGATCATCGCCGAGCACAAGGGACCCGCTTCGCTTGAGGCGATTGCGGCTGGGCTGGGACAAGTCCGGGTCCTTCGTGACTGGCCCGAGGCAGACCTGACTGCGCTCGCCGAGCTGGTCGTAGGGCTGGTCGCCTGGGCCCGGTCCGGGTCGGCTGAGAGCCCGCGCCCTCTATTCAACGTCAGGCTCCAGCTCTGGATCCGGGAGATGGCCCGGATGGTGACAACCCTGCCGCGACTCGAGGCGGGCGGGGTCCGTTCACAGATCGACCTTTTCCATGAAATGGACCTGGAAAGGGACCAGCTTTGCCGGGCCCTTCCGGTCGTGAACTGCAACCGGTGCGGGGCGACCGCGCATCTCGGACGGCAGGACGCCCGGTCGAAGTCGCTACATGCGGACCTGGAGCAGCTCTACCAGGAGTTCTTCGACGAGAACGGGGCGGACCGGATCCGGCTCATCTATCACGAGTCGATCGACCGGATGGTCCCGGCCAGCGGCGCCGGTGGTCAGATCGTGAAGGGGGTCCTGAACGCGGAAACGGTCGAGTTCACCCCGGCCGATCACAAGGATCTCGGCCCGGGACCGGCCTCACAGGTCTGGTTGTACAACCCGACCGACGCGAACGGACGGATCGACCGGACCTGCCCTGCCTGCGGGCAGGCGCGCGGGCTTCTCCTCTTCGGGATGCGGGCGGCGCGTTTGACGACCGGGATCACCGGTACCCTTTACACCTCCGAACAGAACGAAGAGAGCCCCGAGGCAAAACCGCGCTTCCTGATGTTCTCGGATTCGGTTCAGGACGCGGCGCACCGGGCGGCGGTGGCCGAAACCCGGAACGCACTGTCGGTCTACCAGAAGGCACTCTACGGGGCGCTTCGGTCTGCGGAAACGGGCGCGATGAGCCTGAAAGAGGTGATCGAGGACGTCCCGCGCGCCCAGTTGAACGACCTCGGCCCGGACGGGTTCACAGCGCTGTTCATCCCGAAGGAGTTGACCTGGCGGCGGCGCTACCGGGAGCTGGTCGAAAGCGGGGCCACCATCACCGACCCGGTGTTTCTCGACCATATCCGGATCCGGCTCGGCTGGGAGTATTTCGTCGACCTGAGCTACAGGGCGCATTTCAACCACACGCTTGAATTGAACGGCATGGCGGCGGCGGATGTGCCCACGGATCTGCTGCGCCTGTCCGCGGAGCGGCTGGCACGGGAGCTGCGAAACGATCTGCCGGGCGCGCCGGAGTTCGACCCGGCCCTTCTGACCCGGCTCCTCGCCGGGGTGACGCAGCGGATGCGGCGGCAGGGGTCCGTGGCGCACCCCTATCTCGAGAGCGCGATCGCGAACGGGAAAGGGAACTACGGGCTGAACTGGTACGCGGCCGCCATCCAGGTGGGCGTGGGGAAGACCGGTTCCCTGCCAAGCCCGGACAGCCGGCGGGGCCTCGCGCCGATCCCGGTGACCCTCGGCGCCGCCCCGACCGGGTTTGAGAAGATCACCCGGACCGGCCCCGCGAGCTGGTACCGGGACTGGCTGTTCCGGCTGATCGGACCGTCCGACCTGCGCTACGGCGCGGACCCTGACGCGATCTATCCGCTCCTCCTGCGCCGACTTGAGGCCGACGACATCGTCCGACGCGTGAACGGGCCCGAGGGGCAGAACCGGCATGCCTGGCTTCTCGTGCCGGAACGGGTCACCGTCTCCACCGCGACGATCGGGCTGTGCTGCGACTTGTGCGGTCGGCGCGAGACCGGGCTTTCGGAAAACGCAGGTGTCCTGATCGGCTCCCCCTGTACGCGGATCGGTTGTGACGGGCACCTAGCAGCGGTTGAGCAGGCTGACCGGCCCGCCCTGCGCCGCGCCCTTCGCTCGGACCGAAACCACCGGGTGGTGGCGCGAGAACATACCGGCATCCTCGAAACGGATGAGCGGCTGCGGATCGAGACCGGGTTCATCAAGAGCGAAACCCGCTGGGCCCCGAACCTGATCTCGGCCACTCCGACCCTGGAGATGGGGATCGATATCGGGGACCTGTCCACCCTGCTTCTGAGCTCGGTCCCCCCGGAGGAGGCGAATTACGTCCAGCGGATGGGGCGGAGCGGGCGGCGCGACGGGAACGCGCTGAACATTGTGCTGGCGAATGCGCGTGCCCATGACCTCCAGTTCTGGGAAGACCCAACCCCGATGCTGGCAGGCCAGGTCCGGCCGCCGGGCGTGTTCCTCGCGGCCGAAGAGGTGCTGCTTCGTCAGGTGACCGCCTATACCCTCGACGCCTATGTCGCGGCCACGAAGGAGAGCGGGGATTACGGGAAGGTCCGGGACGTGCTGAAACGCCGGGCCTCCGGCGCGACCGAAGGGTTCCCGGTTGAGTGGCTTGAACTGGTTCGCGAAACCGGGCCGGAACTGGCAGACCGGTTCCTGTCTGGCCTGCCGCAAGAGGTGCAGGACCGGACGGATCTGGCCGACCGGATCCGATCTTACCTGACCGGAACGGACCCGAAATCGATCGGCTGGCGCGTCGGGGAGGCCTTCGACGGGGCTGCCACCGAACGGGCCCGGCTGGTGGAAAAGCGCGAGGAAGCGACCAAGGAACTTGGTCGGCTCAAGAAGCGCCGGGCCGAGCTGACCGATGAAGAATATGAGCGTCGTGAACAGGACCTGACCCGGGACCGGACCGAGATCAACCGTCTGATCCGAAGCGGGATCGACGATGTGCCGGTGATCAAGTTTCTGACCGACAAGGGAATCTTGCCGAACTACGCCTTCCCCGAAGAAGGGGTGAAGCTGACGTCGATCCTGTCGCGGCGCAACGATGGCGCGACAGCACGGGACGAGGACGGGCTTCTGCACGTCGAATACTCCCGGCCCGCCAGCTCCGCCCTGTCGGAATTCGCGCCGGGCCAGTTCTTCTACGCCAACGGGCGCCAGGTGCAGATCGACCGGATCGAGATCGGCAAGGAAGATTTGGCCCGCTGGACCTTTTGCCCAGCCTGTTCGCATGTCGCGCACCGGATTGAGGGCGCCGAGACCCGCACCTGCCCGCAATGCGGGGACGAGATGTGGTCGGATAGCGGCTCCGCGCATGACGTGGTCCAGCTCAAGTCTGTCATCGCGATCGACAGCGAGGAAAAGGCGGCGATCCGGGACGGGGATCAGCGGGACCAGCGTCAGTTCGACCGGGTTCTCATGCCCTTCCATGGACCGGAAGACATCGTCGCCTCCTGGTTCACCAGCCGGGAGAACGGTGCCCCGTTCGGGTTTGAATTCCTGCCCAGTTGCACGTTCCGCGACTTCAACTTCGGGACGAAGTCCACCCTCCCCGGGCCGCGGATCGCGGGCGAGCGTCGGCCCGCACAGCCGTTCCGGATCTGTCGCCACTGCGGGTCGCTTCAGGGTCCCCCACGCGGCGAGGACGATCGCGGAACGCACCCGCCGAACTGTCTTGTCATGCGGGATGAGGACCTGCTTCGCGAGCAGTGGGAAACCGGCGTGTTCCTGATGCGAAAGTTCGACACGGAGGCGATCCGGATCGTGATCCCGGTGGTCGGGGACGCGGATGATGATGACCTGAAAAGCTTCGTCGCGGCGATCAACCTCGGGATGCGGCGTCACTTCGCGGGGAAGGTCGACCATATCCGGTCCACCATCTTCCAGGCGCAGCTGAACGGAATGACCACGGTTCGCAGCCTTTACCTCTACGATTCCGTGCCGGGCGGATCAGGCTATCTGCGTCAGATCGCGGAACATCCGAACACGATGCGCGAGGTTGTCAGCCGCGCGGCGGAGGCGCTCCGGGACTGCCCCTGCAACCAGGAGCCGGACCGGAACGGGTGCTTCCAATGTGTGAAGCCCTACCGGTCACAGTTCGGGCCCGGCGAGCCAGATCGGGACCGGGCGCGGCAGATGATGGAGGCGATCCTCGAGAAATGGGACAGCCTGACCCAGACCGAGACCGGGATCGACGCGTCAATTCGGGGCGCGCTGGTCGAGAGCGTGCTGGAGAAGCGGTTGCTGCGCGCCCTTTCCGGCTTCTATGGAGACGGGGCGCTGACGCCGCAGGTGCTGCCGGGTGGACGGCGTGGGTTCGTCCTGCGCGCGGGTCGGCCGGACGCGCCGCGCCTCTGGACGATCGAGCCGCAGGTGCAGATTGACGCGCGGTTCCGGGGCCTGCCCCGCAAGCGTGTCGACTTCCTGCTCACCCCGGTTGGCCGCAGCAGCGGCCTGCCGATCGTCATCGAAATGGACGGGATCGAGTATCACGCGGGTACGGTCGCCCAGGACCTGTTGGACCGGATGTTGATGATCCGGTCCGGGCAGGTGCGGGTCTGGACCCTGTCCTGGCGCGATCTTGACCCAGAGGACAAGGGCTACCTGAACCCGCTCTCTGAAACCGCCCTCGGGGCGCAGATGACCGGGCCCCTTGGGCGTGCGCTGGCGCATCCGCTGCTCGCCCCACATGCAGAGGCGGTCCGGACGCTTCAGACCATCAGCACGCTCGATGCACTGAGGCGCCTTCTGGACGGGGATGCGGACGGGGATGCGGTGATCCGGTCCGTCCTGATCCGGGGCCTCGTGAAGGGCGGTCGCCCCATCGACCAGCTTCCCCGGCAGGCGGCCCTTTCAGAGGCGGGGCGCCTGTTTCTCTCCGGTACACAGGCTGTGGAACAGGTCGGGGTCGGGGCGCTCGATCTCTATCTGGCCTGTGAGAAGATCTCGCCCACCGAATGGGCCCAATCGGATCGCGACCTTCGTTTTCTCCTGCGTTCGGTCCTGCCCGATCCGGGCGAGGTTCCGGCCGCGAAAACCCTCTACACGGAGGCCTGGCGCGGGCTCTGGCGGATCGTGAACCTGTTCCAGGGCGTGCGTGGTCTTCATGTCGAGTTCGACGGGCTGGACTCGTTGGCCCCACCCGACATGGTGGAACCCGTCGACCAGGGGGACCAGGGCCCCGGCTTGGCCGCTTGGGAAGAGGCGCGGGCGCTGTGCGACGACGCGTTCCACCCGTTGATTGACGCGTTGATCGCGGCCGAGGCGCCCGGGCCGGACCACTTCGGGGACGATCTGGTTGCGGGCGGACGCGTGGTGGGCGCTATGGAATTCGGATGGTCGGATACCCGCGTCGCGGTTGCCGAAACATCCCTTGTGGGGGTCGGCTGGGCGCTGATCCCGTTTGATCCGGAAACCGATCAGATCGGGGAGACGGTCTCGCGAATTATCACGGCCCTTCAGGAGGCACGGACATGACAGACACAATGACCAAGCGGGTCTCCTACGACATCGGCTGCATGAAGAGCCTGCGGAAACTGCCGGACCGGGTTGCGCTCCGGTTCATGGACCTGATGACCAAGTATATGTCGGACCCGTCCGCGAATGGGCTGAACCTGGAAACGGTGGAAGGATCGAGGGACAGCTCGATCAAGTCCATGCGGGTCGACCAGGGGTATCGGGCCATCGCCTTCGAGGTCGGCCGCGACATCATGTTCGTGCATGTCAACGAGCACGACAAGGCCTACCGCTGGGCGGCAGGGCGCCGGGTCAAGCTCGACCCGGAAACGAACCGGATCCGGGTGATTGAGGAGGTGGACGCGGTTGTCGAACCGGTGGCGACGCCGGATACCTACGCTCCTCGCCTCTTCGACGAGGTGACGGATGCAAGGCTGCGCGCCCTCGGCGTGCCGGAGGAGGAGCTGACGGCCGTTCGTCAGATCCCCACGATCGAGGCGCTGGAAGGCGCGGAGGACCGGTTCGATCCGCTCACCTATCAGATCCTTTACGCGGTCGCGGCCGGTTATGCGGATGAGGAAATCCAGTCCCTGACCGGGGTCGGCGCGGAACCGGACGCGGAACCGCAGCAGCCCGCCGCGGAGCTGACCTTCGGAAAGCTGATCGAGACCGAGCAGAGCCGCCAGACCATCTTCATTCCCGAAAGCGAGGAGGAGCTGCGCCGCGTTTTCGAGGAGGGGCTTGAGGGCTGGCGCGTGTTCCTGCACCCCGAACAGCGCAAGATCGCCTACCGGGACTACAACGGGCCGGTTCTGGTCCGGGGCGGGGCTGGTACCGGCAAGACTGTCGTCGCGATGCACCGGGCCAAGCACCTTGCAGACCAGATCAAAAACGATCCGACCCGATCCGGCCAGCGGGTCCTTCTGACCACCTTCACGACCAGCCTCGCGCATGACATCGAGGCGAACCTCCGGACCCTGTGCCCTGACCATCTGGACGCCCGCCCGCCCCGGATCGAGGTGATCAACCTCGACCGCTGGGTCTCTCAGTTCCTCAAGCGCAAGAGCTTCGCCCGCGAGGTCGCCTTCTTCGGCGAGGCGCGGGACCGGCTGGACCAGGTGTGGAAGGAGGTCTTCGATGATCACGAGCTGCCCGAGGGGCTGTCTGAGCCGTTCGTTCGCGCGGAATGGGCGCAGATCGTCCAGGCGAAGGGGCTGACCGATCAGAAGGGATACCTGAAGGCGTCCCGGGCCGGCCGGGGCACCCCTCTCGACCGCAAGAAGCGGGCGGTGCTGTGGGACATCTTCGCCGATTACCGGGCCCGGCTGATCAGCGAAGGGCTCGCGGAGCCTGACGACGCTTACCGCGAGGCGACCGAGATCCTGACCTCCGAAGCGCCGAACCTGCCCTACAGCGCGGTCATCGTCGATGAGGCGCAGGACATGGGCGAACAGGCGTTCCGGCTGATCCGCGCGATCATGCCCGAGACCCCGGCGGGGGACCGGAACTCCCTCTTCATCGTGGGCGACGCGCATCAGCGGATCTATGGGCGGCGGGCCGCCATGTCCGCCTGCGGGATCAACGTGCGCGGCCGCTCGAAGCGCCTCCGCCTGAACTACCGGACCACGCAGGAGATCCGGGCCTGGGCGGTCTCGGTTCTCGAGGGGGTCAGCGTTGACGATCTTGATGAAGGGACGGATACCCTACGCGGTTATGTCAGCCTCATGCGCGGGGCCGCCCCCGAGCTGGTCGGGTGCCGGACAGAGGCGGAGGAGCTGGACGGGCTGGTGGCCTGGGTCCGGGCCCTGCCGCCCGACCAGATCCGCCTCTCCGACATCGGGGTCCTGTGCGCGCGTCGCGCCGACGCGGACCGGGTTCAGGCGGCGCTCCGCGCGGCCGGTATCGAGACGGTGATGCTCCAGTCCGGTGCGGACGACCGGTCCGTTCCGGGGATTCGGATCACCACGATGCACCGGGCGAAGGGGCTCGAGTTCTTCGCCGTGGCGATCCCCTTCCTGTCCGAGGCGGCCTTCCCGCCACCGGGTGCGCTCCGGGCCGCCGTGGATCCGGCAGATAAGGAGGACATTATCATGCAGTACCGGTCCCTCCTGCATGTCGCTGCGACCCGGGCGAAAAAAGCTCTCCGCATTTCATGGTCGGGGACGCCAACTGGCATTTTCACGGTCTGATGATTGTAGCGGTTTTATCTCAAACCATGAGCCAATACCGCGTATGGCGCCGCTCCCCGGTACGGCTAAGCGCGCCCATCTCCACCAGGTCCTGCAGGTCCCGCGTTGTGGTGGCGCGTGACGTGCCGGTTATGGCGATGTAGTTCTCGGCGCTGAGGCCGCCTTTGAACCCGTCGGGCCCCTCGCGGAACATGCGCTCAATCACCTTGGCTTGTCGCTCGTTCAGTCGATCACGGAACTGGTCGTAGAACTTCGCCTTGGCGATGAAGAACGCGACCCGTGTCAGCGTTACCTGCTGCGCCTTCAGAACGATCTCGGCGAACCAGATCAGCCAGCCGGTTACGTCCAGCGTCTTCTGGTGGGTTTCGAGCTGGTCGTAGTAGGCTTTCCGGTCCCGTTCGATCGTATAGGCCAGCGCGATTAGGCTCGGCTGGCCGATGTTCTGCGCAAGGGACTTTTCCGCCAAGGCGCGGCCGAGGCGACCATTGCCGTCCTCGAAGGGATGGATGCTTTCGAACCAGAGGTGCCCAAGCGCCGCGCGGGCTAGTGCTGGCAGGGGCGTTGTGCCGTCTGGCGCCGTTCGGTTGAACCAGTCGACGAACACGTCCATCTCGCCCTGGACCTGCGCGGAGGGCGGCGCCTCGAAATGCACCGTCGGCCGGTCGATGCGACCGGAGACGATCTGCATCGCGTCGGCATGTCGCCGGTAGGCCCCGATGGTTTCGAGCCCGCGGTCATGTGCCAGGAGCATCCCGTGCCATCGGCTGAGGGTCTCGTGGGTCAGAGGCGCGCCGTAGGTCGAGTAGACGTCGACCATCATCTCTGCGACGCCCTGTTCCTTGGGCTTCGATGGCGCACCGTCAGTGATCAGACCGAATTGCCGCCGGAGGGAGGATTGCACACTGCCCCTGTCTAGCACCTCGCCTTCGATGGCGCTTGTCCGCATCGCCTCTTCACTCAGAAGTTCGATGCGCAGGCGGTCGCGTTCATTGCCGGTCACATGGCGGACGGCGCCGAGAATCTCGCCGGATGACAGTAGGAACCGCCGCTCGAGAGGTTCGATGGCAGCGCTGTCATAGACGAAATTCGGCCAGTCGGGTTGATTCCAGTTCCAGCGCATGAGCTATAGGATCCATTTCTATAACTCACAATAATGGCGACTCATGATGCATGAAAGCGAATTCTATGCATCATCCCGAGCGCTGGCGTTTAACCAGCTGGGCGTCTCCCCGCTTCAGGCGGCCTGTACCATGGGCTCGTAGCGGACCTCGGCCATGGCCTCGTTGATCCATGCCGGTTGGAGGTCGCCGTTGTTCCACTGGTAAAGATAGCCCACAAGGGCGTCGGTCTTCTTGCAGAGGATGCGCATGATGGGTTCGCCTGTCAGGCGGGCTGTGTTGGACATAATCTGCTCCTCTACCTGGACCTCTGCACCGGGAAAAAGGAGGCCACTCTATCCTTGGCAGGGTTGTTAATGACTGGTTTCTGCAACTGCAAGATGAACAGGTGCTTTCGGGAAAATTGTGATCGGATGCTTGGCGGAAACGCGCCTAAACAATGGGTTAGACTTCGTCATCTCCGTGCGGCACCGCAGCATAGGCGGCGATCTCGCTCAGGATA
Source organism: Martelella mediterranea DSM 17316 (assembly GCF_002043005.1). NCBI lineage: Bacteria > Pseudomonadati > Pseudomonadota > Alphaproteobacteria > Hyphomicrobiales > Aurantimonadaceae > Martelella > Martelella mediterranea. The sequence goes on from NZ_CP020332.1 coordinate 48,910, forward strand.
GCGTCGATCTCGGCCCAGACTCGGGGCTCCAACTGCCCGCGGATCAGGGTCCATTTGCTCATCACGTTGAGCGGGTCGTGGGCGCGCAGGAGGGTGGTCACAGTGGCGTCATCGACTGCCAGCGAGGTTCGTGCACGCCATTCGGTGATCCGCGTGCGCTGCTCCTCGGCGGGAGGGATGAAGTCGGGCCCGAGCTCCCAGTTCTTCACTGCACGACGCAGGGCGGCGCGGATGACATGTGCCGGATCGACGCCGCAGTCGATCAGGGCTTCCTCCTGCCGTTCCAGCGCGTTCACCCGGATGTCGATCTTGCGCGTCGCCGGACCGCGTCGCGGGCGGGTGGGAGATACCATGGCCAAGGATGCTGCAGGCCAAGCTGTCTCCTGTCTGGGCTGAGGAGCGGGCGCAGGCTGCGTACTTGGCGGCGAAACAGCGTGACCGTCCAAGACCACAGGCTCGACGTTTTCAGCTTCTGGCATTGTCTCAGCTCGCAGAACCTCTTCCCTTCCCGGGTCTTCTCCCACCTCTGGCCGAAGGGATGCAGCATAAGCCGGGTCGGGCCGCGTGATTGTCGGGATTCTCTTCCTCACAACCCTGACCTCACGCCGCGAGGATGTTGTTGAGGATGTCGGTCGCCTCTTCGAGTGCCTCGACCACATGCCGCACATGGGGGCGCATGAGGGGGTTCGGATCGGCCTGCTTTTGCAACGCCACAGCGTGCAGGAGGCCCTTCTCGTCCATCTCCTTGTAGACATTCCGGCGCATCATCACGGTCTCGACCACCGGGAACCGCGCAATAGCCGCCTCGATGAGGGTCGCATCTGCGCGCGTGGTCTTGGGGTCAACCATATTCAGAACGACGTGGTGCCGCGGCAAGCTGTCGGGGTCATCGACGCGGGCGCGGAGCTTTTCGAACCAGTCGGCGGTCTGTGCGCCGACATCGAGATCCGAGGTCGAGAGCATCACCGGTGTCACGATGTGATCGGCGAGAACGGCGATCCCGTCCGACCACTCGGCCCCGACGCCTGCCGTATCGATGAAGATGAAATCCGCCGAGTCCGCCGCATAGACCTGCTCGATCCGGCGATCCACGGCCCCTACGCTCTCGACGGTTGCCGATCGCAGGAGCGGTGATCCCAGCCCCGCGGCTTCAGCCCGCTTGTGCCAGGTGCCGAGCACGCCGGTACTGTCGGTATCGATCAAAAGGACGCGACGGCCAGCGGCAACGGCAGCGCTGATCAGGGCGCGAGAGAGTGTGGTCTTGCCACTCCCTCCCTTCCGGGCCATCGCAGCGATCACCACGAGATTGTCGTTCGGCATGGGGGCAGGCCTCTCACAAGAATAGTGAATCGCAGCAAAGATGTTTCCGCGTCGCTAACCCCCGTGTGCGACGGCGTCAAGCAGAAGACGTGAGGCAGGTTCCCTTGGGCGGAATACGGGGCGCATGGACCATCGCGCAGGGGGCGGAAAGCAGCACTCACGCAACAGTGGACGTCATCCAGTCTGCACGATGCGGTCCCCAGATGACGCGCGACATGCGACATCGGCCATAGGGCGCAACGCAGGAGGCGCGACGCATACCGCACGGGACATGGACCATCGGCCACCACGCCCGATGCGGGCAGCACGGGCCATCTGCCACTCGCCAGAAACCGTGCTGCAGGGCGCGCAAAACGCAGTCCAAAGGACGCGATGCGCGATGCAGGGAACGCGCGACGCGTTGCATTGAGCGCCTTGCGCGCTGCATTTGCCAAAGGTCGTCAAATCGGCCCTCGGGGCCGATTTTCTACATTGAGTACAAGCCCTTGGTGCCTTCTCCGCTTGTGCTGGGAGAAGGCGGGCTTGTACGAAGTTGGCAAGAAATAGGAACGTTAACTTCAAAATGTCACGCGGCCGCAGACTGACCGAAACCGAGCGCCTGAGCATCGCCGAAGAGCGGTCGCAGGGCGTCGCCGCTGGCGATCTCGCCACCCGCTACGGGGTCAGTCTCAAGTCCGTCTACAACGCGGCCAACCACGCCGCAGATCGCCAGACGGCGAACGGCAGTCGGCCGAAGGTGATTGGCGTCCGCGTCAGCCAAAGGGAGCTGCAGGGCTTCGACGCTGCTCTTGCACGCCACGGTGTCGCTCATCGGTCGGACGCTTTGCGCTGTCTTATCCTGGCCGCCGACGACATCCTGCGCCCGGATGAGGGCATGACGGACGAGCTGCGAAACTTAAGCGCGGCGTTGAACCGGGTCGGCAATAACGTGAACCAGGTCGCGCGTCGACTGAACGAGGCAAAGCTCAAGGGGGAGCGTCTGCCCTACACCCCCGCTAGCCATGCCGAGATCCGCGATCTCGCGGTGCTCGTCTTCGATATGGCCGACCAGATCCAGGAGATGTTCCGCGCGCGGCGTCGCGAACTGGACCTCGAGGTCACCAAGGCGCTCGCCGGTCTGGCACGGCAGGAAGCGGAGCAGGTGGCCGAACATGGCGCGGAGTGAGGCGCGCGGTGTCAGCCCCGCCCTTTTCGATCGTGACTGGAGCCGGGTCTCGGGCAGTTGGCAGGGGCTCGCCAAGAAGGCGCAGATGGTCCGGGCCGCACGCGGCTACTCGCCGGCCATATTCAAGCCGATCTCGAAAGGCGGGTGCCATACCGGCGCCCAGCTCAAGGCCCAGCTCACCTACCTCACCACAAAGTCGAGCCACATCCTCGACAGCCGCGGCACCCATGATGGCAAGAAGACCCTGACCGAGGCCGAGATCGACCGGGTCGTGCGTCGGTTCGAGAACCAATGGGGCGAGCAGCACAGCCCGAAGCTCGGACATACCTCGCATCTTCTCATGGCCTTTCCCGTCGGCACCAGCGGCGAAGAGGTGCGCGCGATCACGGAATCCGTCTGTGAGAAGTTCTTTCAAGGTGAGGGGTCGCAATTCGACTATATTGCTGCAATACACCAAGATCGCGCGCATCCACATGCGCATATCGTTCTGAACCGCCGCAGCAAGGATGGCGAAATGTTCTTTCTCGGGAAGGATCACCACTTCAACTACGACGCCTTCCGGGTGGCGATGGTTGAGGCGGCGCAGGTCCACGGGATCCGGCTCGAGGCGACACGGCGTCTTGACCGGGGGGTCACGACCTATCGCGCCGAGATCGACGAGGTCTATAAGGCCCGTGACGAAGGCCGACCGCCCGTCGAGCGCCAGCGCACAGGCGCTGATCTCGCCGCGGCCCTGGAAACGGTGGCGCGCAATGCACTGACCTATCGGGGGCTGGCGGCCGAGGCGTCCCGGTCGAACTTCGAAGACGTGGCTGAGGCGCTCGAGCGGGCCAGCACTGTCCTTGCCAGGGGCGGTCAGATCCAATCTGACGGAGCCATCTACATGTCCCAAGACGAAACAGCCTTCGACACGCTGATCACCGAGTTTTCTCAGAACATCCGTCAGATCGAAGCGGCGATCGACCGGGCACCCGCGGCCGAGAGGCCAGAGATCGAGCGCAAGCTCACCGATGTGCTGGCCTCGGTCGCGCATTTGAACCCACTTGGCGACCGTTCGGCTGCACTCCTCGACGCACCATCCCGGGATGGAGTCTATGCCCGGGCCAACATGCGCGAGGGCCAGCTCGGACGCCTCGACGACGATGCGATCAAGGCGCGCCTCAGCGAGGCGCTGCAGGGCACAGGTATTGACCCCGACGCCGTCGCCGCCCGCATGCGCGAAGGTGCCGGCAACGCAGCACTCGAACGGCAGTGGTTGGCGCAGGATCTGCGCGCCATCGCCAAGGCCGGCGATCTCGATCTGGAGAAGGACGCGGACCGCGAGGAAGCGCTCGACCGGCTGGAAGCCGTCCATGTCCGTCTGGGCGACACCCTTACCGAGGCGCGCATCCTTCAGGCCGTCGATGAGGTGGATGACACCGACGGTGACACGGTTGCCTTGGCGGAACGCGTGACGCTGCCGGAGCGTCCGCGCGCGATAGGCGAGCCCGACATCTTCGCCCCATCCGAGCGCCGGGATTTCCAGGAGCTCGTCGCTCAGTTCCGCCGGACTGATTTCGACCATCCCTTCTCGGATGATCCGTCCATGCGCCGAGCCGGTGCCGTCGAGGTCGAAGAGGCCCGCGCCGCCTTCAACGCCTTCGCGCAACGGTCGTCCGATCATGCCGAACTGGCGTCGATGGCCTGGGACAAGATCACCGACAGCCGCAAGCCACAGGAGTTCGCCGTCGAGGAAAAGGACCGCACCCTTCATGCCGGCGACATGGATATCGCGCTGCGCGATCCGATGCAGCATCTCGGCACGATCACAGAAGACGACCGCACCCTCGCGCGCTACCGTGCCGAGATGCCGGATGAGGAGTTTGGGGCGGCAGTGCAGAAAGAGATCAACCAGCTGCGCGCCATGGGCGCATCCCGCGCCTACATCAGTGAACGGAGCTTCGACATCGAGGATCAGGCACGACAGGACTATGCCGAGCGGCGTTTCATGGCTGAGACCGCCCCTGATGTGTTGACCTTCCTGCAGCGGGCAGAGGCCGAGGACGTGAAACCGCTCAACGAGACGGACGGCCAGCGCCTCGCCGCCCAGATCGACCGCAACCTCACGCCGGACGCGGTGACGGCCCTTCGTGCGGGCCACGCCGATGTGCTGGAAAAGTTCAGCGAGCACCCCTTGCGGCAACTGGAACTCGCCAAGGCCTATCTGGAAAGCAGCGAGGTGACGGCCCACGGCCCTGCCATGGAGCGGGTGCTGGATGCCTTGGCCGAGGAGCAGATCGAGGCGCAGCGTGCACGTCACGCAGCAGCGCATGGCGAGAAGGGGATCACCCATGGATAAGGGCAAGATCGCGGGCGGGATCCTCAGTCTGACGCTGGTTGGCCTCGCCATCGGCTATGTCGTGGCCACCGGTTACTTGACCATCCGCTACGGGCTTCGGACGGACGTCTTCGACGTCACCCTGCTTGCGCGGGAGTACCGCGCTCTTGGCGCCAGCGCGCCGCGGGACTTCCTCTGGGTGAACCTGATCCTCGCGGGCTTTGGGATCGCCGCGCTGATGCTGAGTGTCACGCTTCTCGGCGATGCCCTGACGCGCTTCGGCACGACGCATTGGCAAACCCGGGGCGAGATGAAGCGCAACGGCTTCTTCGCCAAGCCGGGTGGCGGCTTCCTTCTCGGCAAGCTTGGCTCTCCGAAATCGACGCGCCCCTTCCTCGTCTCGAAGACCTTCCCGCATGCGCTGATCGTGGCACCCACGGGTCGGGGCAAGGGCGTAGGCTTCGTAATCCCGAACCTGCTCACCTACAAGGGTTCGGCTGTGGTGCTTGACGTGAAGGGTGAAAACTTCCGCGAGACCTCGCGCTTCCGCGCCAGCATGGGCGACAAGGTCTTCCGCTTCGCGCCGACCGACTGGGACCGCCCGACGCATCGCTATAACCCGCTGGCGCGTATCGCGGCGATGACCAACCCCGACCGCCAGCAGATGGAGCTGAAGCTCACCGCCAAGCTCTTCCTGCAGACCGACAATGAAAAACTGAGCGGGCTTCTTGCAGGTGGCATCGATCTCTTCGTGGCGGCCGGCCTTCTGGCCTTCGAGCGCGGCGTGCCGACCATCGGTGAGATCTATCGGATCACCGCCTCCGGCGGCGACAAACAGAAGGAATATTTCAAGCGCGCGCATGAGGTGAAGAACACCTCGGCCAAGCTGATCTTCGAACGCATGGCCTCGACCAACAACGACACCCTGACCTCGTACCTGTCGCTCCTGATGACCTCGGGTCTCGACACCTGGGACAACCGTGCGATCGACGCGGCCACCGCAACCTCGGACTTCTCCTTCCGCGATATCAGACGCCGCCCCCACGCGATCTATCTTGTGGTCGAGTCCGAGATGATCCGCCCGCTGGCCCCGCTGATCCGGCTCTTCTTCTCCGACCTGATCGCCTCGCTGCAGGCGCAGGAGCCGGGGGACGACGAGCCTTGGCCCGTGATGATCATGCTCGATGAATTCGACCGGCTCGGGAAAATGCCGATCGTCGCCGAAAGCATCAAGACGCTGCGATCCTTCGGCGGAAACCTCGCCATCGTCACCCAGACCATCCCGGCGCTGGATGAGATCTATGGCGAAAACACCCGCCGCTCGTTGCAGGGTGGCGCAGGTGTGAAACTCTACCTCACGCCGTCCGAGCAGAAGACGATCGAGGAACTGAGCCAGGCTGTGGGCAAGACCACCAAGCGCGTAGTAACGCGGTCCCGTGCGGTCGGGCGCAACCCGTTCGAGGGACGCAGCGTCTCCGAGCGGACAGAGGACACGCCGCTCCTCACCGAAGACCAGGCCCGTCGCATGGACCTCGACGAGGTGATCCTCGTGATCGACGCGCAGATGCCGATCCGGGCGCGGCGGATCAAGTATTTTGAGGACCCGGTGTTGAAGACGCTGCACGCGGGTCAGGCGGGGAGTTTCCCCTATCCGGATGAAGACGGGCTGCGGCGCGATCGGCAAATGACCGAGACGCGCGAGACAGTGGAGAAGCTGAAGCAGGAACTGCAGGCGGTGCGGGCGGCTGCAGGGGCACAGGGGTCTGGGACTGCGTCCTCGTCGATGACCGTTGAGCTACCTGCAACGGAGACGCAGGATCCGCAGCCAGCGCCAATAGGTCGGGCGCGCGGCCGAGCAGCACGCGCTGCGGCGGGTGGCGGTGGGTCCGGTCAATTGTCGTTCGATCTGGTTGGTCTGGGGCTCAAGGAGGCAGACAGGACCCAACTTGCGGCGGCTGTGCAAACGACTCGGGCCATCATCGCGGAGTTTACGTGATCGGCCCAGAGTGGCCGATTAGGCCCTCCCGATGCGGCGCAGCAGCATTCTCCAATGCCGTCGCTTGGCCCGAGCGCAGCGAAATCTGCGCAGGACAGGCATGGCCGACTTAGAAGCCGTTCACCTCTTGCATCAGGATTGGTTGCATTACAGCATGAATCACCAGCTGGACAGAAGGCTTTCGGACAGCAGCACGGGGCAGTATCCACGCCTTGCATCGACAGAATTCTATAATTGAGAAGTGATTTTGCGGAAATATCGTTGAAAGAGTCATTCTAACTCACTACATTTGGCCTTGGAGGCCCAGATGATCTACAAGCTCGAAATCGCGAACTTCTACTCTGTTCGGGAGCCACAGGTCATTGACTTGACCGTCGGACGAAAGGTTCCTGAGGAGGCCGGAAGGCTCGTCAAGATCCACGACGGGTCAGAGGATCGTGCGCCCCGGGTGGTCGCCATTTACGGGGCAAACGCCTCGGGCAAGTCGAACGTCCTGCGGGCTATCGCCTTCCTCAGCTGGTTCGTGCAGTTCAGCTTCGAGCACAAGGCGCGGACCCTTCTACCCTACCAGAAGTTTCTGACCGAGGCCCAAGGCTCACTGCCTACCAAGCTGTCGATCACCTTCGCGGGGCTTGAGGACCCTCTCGCCGATGGGGCGACGGGAACCTGCCCGTACGTCTATTCACTTGAGCTTGGCACCCGAAGCGGCGGGGAAGACCGGGTTCTTCACGAGAGCCTGCACTATCGTCCGAGCGGCTCGGCCAGGATGGTTCGTGTGTTCGAGCGCGACGAGGTGGGAGCGGTCAAGGTCGCGCCCTGGCTCGGGCTTGGACGGGAGCTCACCGTTCTCGAAAGCATTTTGCGGCCTGACGCGAGCGTCATCGCCACGCTGGGCCAACTTAACAACCGGCTGGCGCTGAGCTTTGTGCAGGCCGCCAACGCGATCGATACGAACATCTTGCTAACCCGGTTTGAGCGGAACGACTTCGACCTGCTGACTGGCTATGCGCGGAACCCGGAGCTACTGAGCGCGCTGAACCGTGACATCAGGCGCATTGATCTCGGCGTCGACCAGGTCCAGATCCTGGCGGAGAACGGCGGGCCGGTCGCCAGTTTCACGCACGCCGGACTCGATCAGCCGATCCGGATGATCTTCGAAAGCCACGGAACTCAGCAGTTTTTCCGGATCTACCCCACCATCCACCGGGCGCTGGCGCTCGGTGGGGTGGCGGTGATCGACGAACTGGACGTGGCAATTCACCCGTCCGTCCTCCCGGAGATCCTTCGATGGTTCGCAGACCCGGAGCGAAATCCTTATGGCGCGCAGCTTTGGATGAGCTGCCACGCCGTGTCCCTGCTCGACGGGCTCCTGAAGGAGGAGGTCCTGTTCTGTGAGAAGGCGCCGGACGGGGCGACCCAGATCTATGGCCTCGGCGACATCAAGGGGATCCGACGCGACGAGAATTTCCTGCAGAACTACCTCGGCGGGGTCTATGGCGGGGTCCCGAGCATCGGATGAGGGGGCGTCGGGTCATAGAGCGGCGGGCAAGGGTCTTCCTGGGTTGCGAAGGGGAGAGCGAACAGGGCTATGGCGCCCTGCTTCAGCGGCTGGTTGACGCGAGCGGAGCCAAGATTCATGTGGTCCCTGTTAACCTCCAGCCGGCTGGTAACCCGCTAGAGCTCGCGAAGAAGGCGGAGCGCAAGCTGGCGGAAGAGATCAGGCGGGGCGGCCCATTCACGGCGCAGGCGGTCATGCTGGATACCGACCGGTTGCAGGAGCTACCCGACCGCGGTCTCGAGGCGAGGACGATCTTTGCCCGGAGCGAGATGATCGCGATCTGGCAGCGCCCAGATTTCGAGGGCTTTCTGCTTCGCCATTTCGCCGGTCACGAACATGATAACCCGCCCCGTGGCAGGTCACTGGCCGCGCTTTCCGCCCTCTGGGCTGACTATCACAAGAACATGTCGGCGTCGGAGCTTCAGAAAAGGATCGGGCTCGGTCACGTGCAGCGGGCAGCCGGGGTTGAGCCGGATCTGGCCGAGCTTCTTAAGCGGCTCAAGCTCATTGCGCCGTGACCGGTGTGGGAAGCGGGTTAGGCTGACCAAGGTCACGTCATAGTCGCTCCGGCCCCGGAACAACGCTGCCACCGGCAATCGGCCGAATTTTGACATAGCCTGCGCATCGCGACCGTTCGTCCGGGGCGCAGCCAAGGTCGCCCCACCGCCCGACACCGGGCTCGGGCAAAGGGATCGCTGCGCCGCGTATGGATGGCCGCTGTCCCGGGCTTGCTGCAGTTGCCACGCCGCGCTGCAGTCAGGCGGCTCTCCGCCCTTCGCATCAACGAGAAGGCATCATGGCGGCGGCGCATTAGGCTTCACCGACCCAACCGCTTCGCTCTCTCAGCCATCCTGACCACCTGCGCGCTTGCCGTAGCTGCAGCACTCCGCACAGCGGCGGGTGCCTGCATTGTCCCCCGCCCAATCACTTCACCTGTCGTGAGCGCGCCAATCCGCGCCCTGCCCTTCACGCCGTCGGTATTGAGGATCCCCCGCATGATCCCGGCCGAGCCAGAGACCACAGCAGGTGCCGCAGCCACCATCAGGTTTCCAGAGATCCCCCGAACGATGAGGGGTGTTGCTGCGACGAACCCCTTCGCCAGGAACACCATCACGAAGAACGGCACCAGCGAGCCGATATTGGTCGCGGAGTTTGGGTCACCGAGCTGGGCCAGCAGCGAATTCGCCATGCCGACCATGGTCGAGAACATGGCGGCGATGACGATGGGGTAGAAGGCGTAGCTGATCGTGGTCGAGACCCATCTGTGGAAAAAATCCTTGGTCGCATCGAAGAGCGACAGCGCGATCATGATCGGCGCAAGGCCAAGCATCAGGGTCAGCATCATCTTGGCGAAGATGAGGACGATGCCGGTCATGAAGCCGAGCAGACTCAAGAGCACCAGGCCGATGCCGCCGAGGATCGCGCCCGTCATCCAGTTCATATTGCTGCCGATCGCGTTCAAATATGTCGCGAAGCGCTCGATCAGGTTGTCGAATTCTCCCGCGAAATGGGTTGCGCCTGCGCCACCTCCGCCGACCGACGAAACCAGCGCGCCGGCGACATAGTCGAGGCCTCCGATCACGGCGTTGGACACCGCGTTGAAATTGGCCCAGTTAAACGCGAAGAGACCTATCAGCGTCAGCTTGATCAGGTACCAGAAGAAGCTGGCCCCATCCATGCTGCGGAATTGGAAGGCCATGTTGATACAGACGCCGATCAGGGAAAGCGTGACCATCAGAAGGACGATCGTGCCGGTATTGCTGGCCACAGCCCCGAACTGGGACTCGGCAGCATCGACAAGGAAACCGTCGGCGGTTTCGACCATCCAACTGACGACGCTCATTACCAGTTGCCCTGAGCTTCGCAGATATCCTGAACCGCATGGCGCAGATCGTTGCGCTTCTGCCGGATGTCCCGCTGCGCTGCCGTATGTTCCGCGGGGGACGCCAGGAGATACCGTTCGTTGAACTCTTCAGAGGCATCTTCCCATTCCGGGAAGCGGATTTCGCAGCCGCAGTTGCCTGTCTCGACGATCTGTTCCCATGCTCGCAGTTCATACAGATCCATCAACGTCAGCGCCTTGTAGGCCTCACGCGGGTGGACCTCATCCATCCAGGTCGGCCGTGCGGGCCGGTCGTTGCAGATCCGGTATTGCTGGGACGACATGGTTACGGTGAGATCATTCGTGACCTGAGGCGAGGTCTGGGCCGCGAGCGGCGCGGCCAGCAGGGTGACAGCTGCGGCGAGGGTGATCTTGTGCATGGGGTTTCCTTTCGGGTCTTCATTCGGCCACGACCGGGGGGCGCTTGGTGCCCTCGGTTCCGGCAATGTTCTGGTCTGGATGGCTTGCCTGCCCCGGCAGGAAGAATTCGGTGATGCCGCGCGCGCCATCGTGGCGACCTGCCTGGATGATCACGTCGATGGAGCCCTCGATGTAGTTGACCATGTCGGCATAGGTCATGGGCACATCGGTCTTGAGGGCTGCGATGGCGAGGCGGCGGACGGCAAGCTGCGGGGTCTCGGCATGCAGTGTGGTGAGCGAGCCGCCATGCCCGGTGTTGATCGCCTCGAGGAAGGTCATGGCCTCGCGTCCCCGGACCTCGCCCAGCACGATCCGGTCGGGCCGCATGCGCAGGGTCGAGGCCAGAAGCACATCGGCGCTGCGGGCGTCGGTATCACGGTCGGCGATCAGCGTTACGGCATTCGGCTGTTCAGGGCGCAGTTCCGCCGCCTCCTCGATGGTGATGATCCGTTCCTCGGGCGGGATCAGCGAGAGGATCTTGCGCGCCGCGACGGTCTTGCCGGTCGATGTGCCGCCCGAGACGATCATGTTGAGCTTGTTCTCGACGCAGAAGCGCAGGGCGGCATCGATGTCGCCGGAGGCCACCACATCGCGCAGCGCGGCGTTCCGTTCGCGACGCAGGCCTTCGAGGCTGCGCTCCTTGCCATAGAGGAAGCCAAGCTTGATGGCCTCCAGCGGCAGGGAGGAGAAGAACCGCAGCGATATGGAGAACCCCCCTTCCACCGCAGGCGGCTGGATCACCTGCGCCCGGATCGGACGATCCCGGTAGAGGATCGAGACCGAGACGATGGGTTTCTTGGTGCTGAGCGTGGTCGAGGCGGCCGAGGCGATCTGGTTGCCGAGGTCCTTGATCTCGGTCTGGGTCAGCGGCGTGCCGAGACCGCGCATGAAATGATCGCCCTGGAACTCGCCCCAGACCTGACCATTGGGGTTGATGCAGATCTCGATCGTGTCGTCTCGTCGCACGGGCGCGCCCAGACGGTCGAGCGAGGCTTCGAGATAGCTCGCTGCCATCTCAGAAAATCTCCAGATCGCGGTCGACCATGACTGTGATCCGGGTGCCCTGGTCGACATGGATCACGGGCCGGATCGCCAGATAGTCCTGCATGACGCTTTGGGTACTGTCGCGCAGGTCCGTGCCGACGTCGCTCGCGATGTCGGCGGCAGCCTCATCCTCGATCTGTCCGGCGGCCGCCGCAGGCAAGGCCCCGATCAGCGAGATCAGCGCGGCCGAGCCGAAGCGCTGCGCGAAGCGGGTGTCGACAAAGCCGGTGGTGCCGGTGCGACCGAGCTCATCCCCACCGAAGGCGCTGATTTCCACGGTCTGGTTGTCGGGCAGGATGATGCGGTCCCATGCCACCATGACTCGCGACTGCGCGAGCGCCACATCGGAGCGATAGCGCCCGACAAGGCGCGCGCCGCGAGGGATCAGGACGCGCGTGCCGTCGAAGGAATGTACGTCTTCGGAGACAATGGCGCGGATGGCACCAGGCAGCGTGCTGTCTAGCGCTGTCTCGGTCACGGCCTGGATCATCGTGCCTTGCACGACGGTGTTGCCGGGGTTCACGATCAATTCGGCCCGCGTCACTGGGGCGGGCCTTGCGCCTGCCCGCACGAAGGCTTCGTCTTCATTCAGGCGCGCGGCCTCGAGGCTGTTCTCCCGGTCGGTCCCGGCCCCCATCCCGGAAAACGCGATCATGGGCGAGGCGATGCGTTCGGCCCGGGCCTCCGCTTCGGCGATGCGGCGGCGCTCGAGTTCGGCAAGCCGCAGCTCCTCCTCGTTCGGTCCGAGGTCCGTTGGCGCAGGCGGGGCCAGCTGCGCGACCTCGAGGTCCATGCGCAGCTGGTCGAGCTCGCGGTCGCGTTCGGTCAACTGGCGTTCGAGCGCGCGCTGCGCCTCAGACGAGGCCTCTTGCAGCGCCGCGATCTGCGCCGTGAGATCGGCGATGGCCTGCTCTGCGCCGCTACCCGATGCCTCGACGGGCCGCGCGCGCAGGTCTTCGAGTTCCGCCCGAAGCGTGGCGAGGCTTTCCATCAGCGCCAGTTCTGACGCGGAGGGGCCGGTCTCGGCCGGCGGCGGTGCAGACTCTACCACGGGCATGGGTGCGAGATCGCCGAAGCCTGATCCTGTGGTCTGGAACTCTTCCGGAGCTGCGGTCGGCAGTGGGGCTTCCGGCGATGGCTGCAGGGCGGCCCAGGCCAGGCCGCCCACGGCCAAGATCCCGGCCACGCCAAGGATGGCCGCCAGCGGAGAGGGCCGCGGTGCGCCGCGCTTCTTGTCGCCCGTCGCTTCAAGCGCCGCGAGACGCGTAGCGAGGTCTTCGGTGTCCTGGCTCATGACGTGGGCGCCCCCATGTCCTGCACGCAGACCTCTTCATCGCCCAAGCGCAAAACCCATTGGCGATTGACGCCGGAGACCCGGATTACACCGTCGCTGAGGACGGTGCTGTTGACCGCGCGCTCGCCGCCATTGGTGTAGCGGAAGATCGCAGGGACGGGCGCGTTCCGCGCAAAGCGGAAATAGGTGAAGGTGCCATCATCCCAGATGGCCGTGGGCGTGAACTCGCGGCTGCTGCTGACGGCATAGTTTGCGTTCGGGGCATCGGCCGCCACGGCGCGGGCGGGCTGGACCCGGGCCTCGGGGTAGCGGAACTGTACGACGTAATGCGGGGTCTCCCGCGCCTCGACGACGTGGAAATAGTAGGAACGGCGGTTCGTGTAGACGGTGATGTTGGTGGCCACACCCGAGGCTGCCGGCTTGATCGCGAAGGCGCGTCCGCCCGGCACACCGTCGAACTGGAAGCCCACGGTGTCGCCCGCGATGATCGAGCGGATGGTCTCGCCCTCGCCGAATTCGACGGTGGTGACCCGGGTCAGCGTGGTGACGATCCGGTAGACCTGCCCCTCGGTCCAGGTCGCGATCCGGACGCGGTTGTCATGAGGGCCGGGGCGTGGCGCGGTCTCCGCAAAGGCTACGGGTGCGGTTAGCACGAGGGCACCAGCGACCAGCAGGGCGTGAACAGGGGCAAGAACGGGAACAGAAGTCATTCGGAACGGTCCGATCGGATGGCATATTGGGTGACGGTGAAGCCGAAGGGGTTTTGCCAAACGTCGTCGATCGTGCGGGTCCGTTCGGGCTGGAAGGCAAACATCAGCGTGGCGGTGAAGGATCCGTCCTGCGCGCCTTGCGGGCTGGTCAGGCGCTTTCTAAGCCGCACCTGCGCGCGGTTGTCACCGATGAGCGTGATCGACGCGATCTCGACAGCCATCTCTGCCGCGGGGCCATATCGCGTCGGCGGATAGCTCTCCTGCCCCGAGGTCCACATGGCGCGCATGCTGGCCTCGGCCGCCCCGGTGGATTGCGCCAGCACGCGACGCACCCGCAGATCGTTGTCGAGATGGTTGTAGGCCTCACGGTCAAGGATGTAGCGGTAGATCTGCGCCTCGATGACGGCGGGCCGCTCGGCAAGCGAGACCGTTTCGACCGTGGCGTTCGGCAGAGCGAGACCCGTTGCAGGATCATAGGGCACGACGACCGGCGGCGGTGTCTCGACCATCAGGGCGACGGCGGCGGCGGCAAGACAGCCGAAGACACCGAAGCCCGCCCCGCCAAGTCCGATCATCCGCCAGAGCTGCTCCCGGCGCAGCGCGCCGTGGATCAGTTCCTCCTCAACGAGTTCCCGCGCACTCATGCCTGCGGTCATGTCCGGTGCCTTGGTCATGGTCGCAGGCTCGGCAGGGTGAAGTCCATGTAGCGTCGCTCTTCCGCGACGGTGGCGGCATCCACCACGCCAGCATTGCCCGCGCCGAGGGTCTGGATGGCTTCAAGCTCCCACATCCGCGTCATCGCGATGGCCAGTTCCGCCGTAACACGGGTGTTGTGGTCCATCGACGCCTTCAGATCCTCCATGTCGGGGATCATCGCGACGAGCTGTTCGACCCGTTCGAGGGATTGCGCTGCCTCTGCATGACTGTTCTGGGCCGCCGCCGACATCACGGCACCGGTCGTGGCGCGGGTGGCGACGCCCTCTGCCCCCGGATTGCCGCTGGTGGCGATCTCGCGCAGCGAGTCCTCATCGAAGCCCGCACTCGCCAGAGCCTGTTCCATCTGCGTGCGTAGGGGACCTGCGTTGGGACCGATGAGGCTCGACCAGTCGCCCGCCTGGATGCCCCGGATCAGACCGGGGATGTCGTCGAAATTGGCCTGCAGGAGGCCGTCGAGATCGCCGCCCATGGCGAGACCGAGAATGCTGCGTGGCCCGGTCAGTGAGGCATACATCTCCTCGAGCTGATCGAACTGCTGCTGCAGGAGGTCGAGCTGTGCCAGCGCATTGTCCAGAAGATCGGTCTGGATCCCGAAATCTTGCAGCATCTGCTGAAGCTGGCGGATTTCCTGGGCGATGTTCTGGGTATCGACCGTGGGCACGCCCTGTGACGCGACGGGACCTGCAAAAGCGAGGCCAAGCGCAAGTGTCGCGGCACCGGTGGCAAGGGAACGGTACAAGCGCCGGATCATCGCAATGTCTCCTGGGTGAAATCCATGAACTGCCGCTCAGCGGCTTGGGCGGCGGCCATGGCGAGTTGTTCCTCGCTCAGCGGCTGGGTGTGGGCGGCCTTGATCCGGGTGCGGATCGCGACCAGCCGGGCCAGTTCGGCGCGCGCATAGGTGTTGAGCGCGATGGCCTCATGCAGGTCTTCGGTCTCACCGATGCGGGTGATGATGTCCTGCACCCGCAGGGCGGCGGCACGGACCGAGACCAGCGAATAATCCCCATAGACGCCTGCGCCATGGGCCGAGAGGCTGAAACTTGCGTTGGCGAGAAGCACAGGATCGATCGTGCCGAGCGCATCGATGCCGCCCACCGCGGCGAGGTAGCTGTTGTATTGCTGCGGGATCACCACCACGTAGTGCTGGGTCTCCGCGAAGGGCGGGACGCCGCCGTAGTCTTGCACGTTGCCCGGGCCTGCGTTGTAAGCGGCAAGCGCATGGATGATGTTGCCATCGAACATGTTCAGCATCATCGCGAGGTAACGCGCACCGCCTGTGACCTGCAGGTACGGGTCGTCGTAATAGGCGGGGTTGATGCCAAGATCGCTTGCCGTGGCGGGCATGATCTGCGTCAGGCCAAAGGCCCCGACGGGCGAGCGCGCTCCAATCTGGAACCGGCTCTCCTGCCAGATCAGCGCCTGCAGCAGGCAGCGCCACTGCACAAGGGACAGCCCCGCACGGCTTACGCCCGGCAGACTGTGGGTGTCGCGCGCGGCGCGGATAATCAGCTCCTCGATTCCTTCCCGCGCATCGCCGAACATCCGGGCTGCGGCCGGGTTGTTGTCCTCGGGCGCATAGAGGCTGGCCGCAGCACTCTCGACGTCCTCAACCGCCCCCTGCCCCGCTTCGAGCCCGGCCACGGTGCCAGCCACATCGCCCGAGCCGAGCGACATCGCATCCATCAGCCCTTCGAGCGAGGCGAGTTGCTGGCGCTCGATCTCGGCCAGTTCCTCTTCGCGGGTCAGCCGGTCTTGCTGCAGTGCGAGATCCTGATCGGTCTGATCGAGGATCGCCTGTCGTTCGGCGAAGAGGCGCAGATCGAAGGTCGGCACGCCCTGTGCGTTGGCCGGGGCCCCGAGCCAGACACTGCAGGCGCCGGCGGTCGCCCCTGTCAGGAGTGCGGCGCTGGCCAGGTTTCGGATGCGGGCGGTGGTCATCGGATCAGCCGCCCGACCCCAGCAGCACGAAATCGCAGGATGTATCGCGACGGGTCACGATTTCGCCGCTGGTCGAGACCGTCACCGCGGAGGCAGTGCGCGCGGGTGCATCGCGGAAATTGAAGCAGTTAGCCTGCGCAGGGTTATGCTGCGCGCAGGCTGTCAGGGTCAGGCCGAGGCCGAGCAGCACGGCGCTGCGGCTGAGGATACGGGTCATGTCACTCTCCAGAAATCGGGGCGGTCGCGGTAGTCGGGGCCGACAAGGGCCTCGCCCTTCTCCATGCCGCCGAGGATGGTCACGAGGGAGCCGAGGGCACTGAGATCGGCGTCGATCACCACCGCACCCCGGTCATCGCGCACGAGCGCGAGCCGCGAGGCCGACCCGACGCCCAGAAGCACGTCGAGCTCTTTCTCGCTGAGACCGAGCATCGCGTAATCAGCGGCCGAGGCGCGGATGTTGGGCAGGAGCACCTGCGTCGGCACGGCTTCGACGATGGTCTTGCCGGTGCGGGTGCGCTCGAGCTGACTGGCATATTGGGTCATCATCACGACGACAGCGTTCTGCTTGCGGGCGGTCACCAGCCAGTTCGAAAGCCGCTCCGCGAAATACGCGTTGTCTAGCGCCTTCCAGGCCTCGTCGATGACGATGATCGTGGGCTTGCGGTCCTCGATCACCCGCTCGACCCGGCGGAAGAGGTAGGACAGGACCGCCATGCGCTCCCGCTCGCTCTCGGAGTCGAGGATACCGGTCAGATCGAAGCCTGCGACGTCCCCGCCGATGCTGAAGCTGTCCTTGGCATTGGCCCCGAAGATCCAGCCGTAGCGGCCTTCGGCGGTCCATTCCTGCATCCGCTCGAAGAGATCGCCCTCGTCATCGGTTGAAACCAGAAGCGAGGCGAAGTCCGACCAATTGCGCAGCCCCGCGTTTCCGGCGCTGGCGTTCTGGCGCACGACCTCCTGCAGGCGATTGGTCTGCACCGGGGTCAAGGGTCGGTCGCGGCGCTCGAGAAGGCTTGCGAGCCAGTCGGCCAGCCACGCCTGACCGCGGGCATCAATCTCGGTCTGAAGCGGGTTCAGGCCCGTGGGCCGTCCGGCCCGCACGGTCGAATAGCTGCCGCCGAGCGCGCGGACGGCCATCTCCATGCCCGCGCGGTAGTCGAAGACGAAGAGCCGCGCGCCAGCGCGACGGGCCATCGTCATCAGGAACGCCGCCAGCACGGATTTGCCCGAGCCGGGGCGGCCAAGGATCAGCGTGTGGCCGCCTGTGGGCTCGCGATCCGGTGCGCCCTGTTCGTGGAAGTTGAAGCGAAACCCGCTGCGCTCGGGCGTCGGGAAGAGCGTGATCGGCACGCCCCAGGGGACTTCCCGGCCATTCTTGCCGAGCGGGGTGCGGTGGAAAGTGGCGAGATCGGCGAAGTTGTGGTTCGTGATCGCAGCCTTGCGGCTGCGCGCACCTGTATTGCCGGGATGCTGCGCCATGAAATGCGCCCGCGCGCCAAAAGCCTCCGAAATCAGGTTGATGCCGGAGGTGGTAGAGATGTTGCGGATCTCGGCCGCGATGTCGTCGAGGGCCGCTTGGCTGCGCGCATAGACAGCTACCGTCATGTGGTGCTCGCCGAAAATCAGGCGTTTTGATTCCAGATCGTCCTGGGCGAGTTCCAGTTCCTGCGCGAGGCTGACGGCCCCGTCATTGGCCGCCTGCATGAGGCGCAGCTGCCGTTTGATCCGACCTGCCATGATGTTCGCGTTGATCGGCACGAAGGAGTGGGTGACCACCATGTCGACGGGCAGGTTCAGCTCGTCGAGCATCAGGCTGTCGGTCTTGGCGGGGTAGTTTTTCACCGCAAAGATCGCGCCGAGCTTGTCGCCGACGGCACCGTCGGAGAGCGCGATGGTCGATCCGCGGAAGGTGACGCGGGTATTGGCAACGTCCTCGGCGATCACGCCAAGGCGCGACCGCGGGAAGAGCGGGTGCTCTTCGCCAGTGTTGAGCGAACCAAGAAAGCCGAGAAGCTCGCCGGTGCTGGCGGCAAGCAGCCGGGGTTTCAGCTCATCAAAGGACGACAGCAAAAACCCCACGACCTCGTCGAGCTTGCGCAAGCGGCGTGTTGTGTCCGCTGCATGACGCGCACGCGACGCGCCCAGACCGAAGGGCAGACGGCTGCCCGCCTCCGGGCGCTTCAGCACAGTCAGCGTCAGCGTCTTGTCGCGCAGGCCAGCTTGAGCCAGATGCGCGCGCCAGCGTTGATCGACGGCAGCCGCAAATCCCTCGCCCGGGATGGGCGGCAGAGTAACGTCGACCGCTTTTGAGACCTTGTGCAGGTAGAAGGAAAACTCGGTCCCCACTTGCGCAACGATGCCCGCCAGGAGCCCGCCGATCCGGTCGAGATGGGCGTCTTCGCTCGTGGTGCTGTTCACCCCTTCCAGCCGGATGCATTGCATCAGCTCGTTGCCGCGTGTCCGGATCGTCCGGTCGGTCACGAGGCTGACATAGGGCAGCATCGACGACAGCCGCTTCTCGCCCTTGACCCATGCGGGCAGCGCGGTCAGCGGATCGAGCGCGTCCGCCACGTCATCGGCCAGTCCATCACGGGGCATAGCTGTCGCCCCCGTGGAGCTTGCGGTTCGTTGTGGGTGGGGTTTCCTGCAAGGTGATCACCAGGACATCGAGGAAGTTCGGATCCCAGTCTGCGGCCTTCCAGAGCGCCGGCCAGGCCAGCCCCGCGAAGACGGCCACCACCCAGCTCTGCACCCAGAGGAACAGGAGCGTCGAGCCGAAGAGCCAGACCATGGCGTACATGATCGGCAAGCCCATCAGCTTGGGTGGCCTGAGAAGGCCTATGAACACGCGGGACTGGTCGGACATGGCCGAGACCTCCGGAAGTTCTGGCTCAGGTCGTCCAGATGGCGGCAACAATGGTGGGCGCTGCGGCGATGCCCGCGATTGCAACCACGACCCAGAGCGCTTGGCGGAAATCGAGGATGCCGAAGAGCCAGGAGAGGAACACGCCGATCAGCGCCAGCGTGCCGATCACGATGCCCAAGGGGCCGGTGATGGCGTTCACGATGCCCTGCAGCAAGGTCTGGACCGGCGAGAGATCGATGCTCTGCGCCAGTGCGGGATCTGCGAGCATGATGAGCGCCATTGCGCCCATGAGCGCGCAAGTCACCGCGCGGGCGGCAACGGGGGAAAGTCTGGATGTCACGAGAGATCTCCTCTGAGCCGTTGGAACACGGCAGTCACACGGGCCACATGGCCCTGGGTTTCGCGGAAAGGGGGAATGCCACCGTGGCGGGTGACCGCCTCAGGCCCGGCATTGTAGGCGGCCAGCGCCAGCACAGGATCGCCGAAGCGCTCCAGCATCATCAGAAGGTACCGGGCTGAGCCGTCGAGGTTCTGCGCGATGTCATGAGGATCGACGCCAAGATCACGCGCCGTGCCGGGCATCAACTGACCAAGCCCGATGGCCCCGACCGGGCTCAAGGCGCCGGGATTGTACGCGCTCTCGACTTCGATGTTGGCGCGGTAGAACAGCGCCCAATCGGTGACTGAGAGACCCGCCTGACGCAGGGCGTCATGGCTGCCGTAGCGCAGCGCGGTGGTCTCGATGGCGTGGAGGATTTCGGGGGAGGCGGGGACAGCACGCGGTGTCACGGCCACGGCCGCAACCTGTGCCAGCGGCTGATCTGCGTCCGATCGTTGCGGTCTTGCGAAAAGAAAGAGGCGGTCCGTCTGCGTCCCATCCGGGGCGGCGTCGGAGGTGTCGAACGCCCGCAGCGACTGCGTGCCGTTCGCGATATCGATCAGCTGCCCGTCGGGGCTGACCTGGAAGATGAAACCGTCGGCCAGGGCCAAGGGTGCGGAACAAACACCTGTACCCAATGCAACGACGAGCGCGAACGCGCGGTCAGTCGTCCTTGACCAGAACCGGGCCAGTCCGCGGCTGTGCCACGCGGCCGGGGGCGGTGTGACGCTCGCGTCCGCCTTCTTCAAGGGGAATGCTGGCGGTTGTGCAGCCCATTTCGGCAAGGAAGCTGACAAGACCGACGATGGTCTTGAACTCGCGCACCTTGAGGTAGCTGCGGCTGGTGACAAGCATCTTGTCGGCCCGACCGTCTTCCGCGACGGCGCGCGCAACCCAGGTGCCGTACCAGCTGTTGTGTCGTTTCTCGCCAGCTTCCTTGCAGACCACCTCGAGGAGGTAGCCATCTGCAAGCAGGCTTCGCAGTCCGTCTTCTGTAACCACATTCGGGGCTTCTTCTATCATGGCCTTCCCTTGGGTCCTTTCCTGCCTGGGGTGCAGCATCGGTTCCGCGGGGTCGCAACACCGCGGTCGATACGAGACAACATGAACGATAGCAAGACAATAATAACGACTTGACGAAAATCGCCTTGCTCTGATAACGGTGCTACAGGACGAGATTGCAACATTAAAGGCGCAAAAGGAGTTTTGCCCTGCACATGTCATGTGCACGCAACGCTATTCTTGCGCTGATGATCGTGGCGACACCAGCGCAAGCCGCTGTGGCTGCACCCTGTCTCGCCCCCGAACGCCCCTTCCTGCCGCAGTCACGCGAAGACATGCGCCGCTACGCCGATCTGCTCCGCGCGGACTTCGAGACCTACATCGCTGAGGTCCAGACCTATTTCCGCTGCCTTGACGAGGAACGCGCGCGCGCCTTTGTCGAGGCACGTGAGGGGCATTGCCAAGTTGTTTGACCTCCGCGTTTCGGGTATCGAGACGAGATGAAGTTGCCGAGCTCATTTCCCCGTCTGAAGGGGTTTCGTTTTCCGCGTGAAGTTGTCGCCTTCGCGGTCTGGGCCTATCATCGATTTGCGTTGAGCACGGCCGATGTGGAAGATCTTCTTGCTGAACGCGGTGTGATCGTGAGCAGGGAAACGGTTCGTCTCTGGATCAACCGCTTTGGCCGACATTTTGCCGACTGTATTCGCACAGACCGGCCCAAGCCGAACGATAAGTGGCATATGGATGAGGCTGTCATCACGATCAGCGGAAAAAAATTCTGGCTTTGGCGGGCAATTGACGCCGCTGGTGACGTGCTCGACATTTTGGTTCAAGCTCGCCGCAATACCAAAGCTGCCAAGCGTTTTTTCTCAAGGTTGGTCAAGCAATTCGGTGAACCACGTGTCGTCGTGACGGACAAGCTGCGCAGCTATATCAAGCCGATACAAGACCTGACGCCAGATGCTGATCATCGGGCCCACAAGGGCCTGAACAACAGAATTGAAAACTCACACCGTCAGACGAGGAAGCGAGAGAAGATCATGGGGCGATTCAAATCACCTCGTCAAGCTCAACGTTTTCTGTCAGCCCACGATCAGATAAACACCCTCTTTCGTCCCCGCCGATACAACCTCTCAGCTCTCTCATATCGACACGCAAGAGCAGATGCCTTCTGCCTGTGGGCCGATTACACGGCAGAAATGGCAGCTTGAAAAACGAACGCCTCGCCAACCCGCGACCAAAGACAAACAACTTGGCAATGCCGGACGAAATCATCCAGCGATTTCAAGGTGATACCGGCCGAGAAGGCAGCATCGGATTCCGCAATATCTGGCCCGCGCGGGCGGGCCAAGGCAGGCAGGGGCGCGGTGGTCGCGGCGGTTCTGGCATGTGATGCGGCGTACGAATCCATGGCGTGGAGGCTAATCGAAACGAGCGGTTAATGCCAGTGAAATCGACGAAAACCGCACAGCCTGTCTTTTCTCTATAATGATTGATAATGTTGCATTATCATTCATTATATACATTATAAGGAAAAACCCC
Source organism: Martelella mediterranea DSM 17316 (assembly GCF_002043005.1). Classification (NCBI taxonomy): domain Bacteria; kingdom Pseudomonadati; phylum Pseudomonadota; class Alphaproteobacteria; order Hyphomicrobiales; family Aurantimonadaceae; genus Martelella; species Martelella mediterranea. Next base: position 71,063 of record NZ_CP020332.1, read on the forward strand.
ATTTTGAGGCCCGAAATGCCCGAAAACGACGCCGATCCGCACGCCAGTCCGTCTCCCGGCACGGGAGCGGAGGATGCCTTGCACGTTTCCGGGGCGTCGGGCGCAGTGGCCAGCCACCTCGCGCCGCTGGTCGAACGCGCCCGCGGTTATGTCGAGGCCGCAAGCGCGGCCAATACCCGACGCGCCTACGCTGCGGATTCCGAAGTTAACCGGCCGGGTATTCCGATTTGAAGCCGGCCGCCATTCCGGAATGAAGCCGGCCACGATTCCGATTAATAACCGGCCACCTTGAAGGCATGAGACACCCCCTGGGTCAGCAACTTTGGCATGACTGTCCTTTTGAACAAAGGAAGCGTGATGCCGGCAAAGAGAAGGCTGACCATGAGACAATTACGACAAATGCTCCGGCTTGCCGGAGACGGGACCAGCACCCGTGAGATTGCACTGACGCTCGGCGTGGCGCGCAGCACCGTTCAGGATAATCTGAAGCGAGCGGCCGCGGCGGGACTGCGCTGGCCGCTTTGCGGTGACCTTACCGACGATGCGATCGAGGACAGGCTGTTCGCGCGCGCCGGCGTCAAGCCGGGTTTGCGGCGGCGACCGGAACCCGGCTGGGCGGAACTGGCGGTGGAACTGCGCAAGCCTGGCGTGACGCTGCTCATCCTGTGGGAGGAGTACCGCGCCGTTCACCCCGGTGGTTACGGCTACAGCCGTTTCTGTGATCTTTTCCGAAGTTTCGAGAAGCGGTTGTCACCGACAATGCGCCAGGACCATGTTGCCGGCGACAAGGTCTTCGTGGACTATTCGGGCAAGAAGATCGCCATCGCCGACCCGCTGACCGGCGAGATCCGCGAGGCGGAGATCTTCGTCGCCGTTCTGGGCGCCTCCGGTTTCACCTATGCGCAAGCGACCTGGACGCAGACGTTGCCGGACTGGATCGGCGCGCATGTGCGCATGTTCCGCTTCTTCGGCGGCGTCCCGCGCCTGATCGTGCCCGACAATCTGAAGTCCGGCGTCAACCGCGCTTCCTTCTACGATCCGGAGGTCAACCGCAGCTACGCCATGATGGCGTCCCATTATGGCATCGGCGTGCTGCCGGCCCGGCCGAGACGTCCGAAGGACAAGGCAAAGGTCGAGAACGGGGTCCGTTTCGCCCAGACCTGTATCCTCGGCCGGCTGCGGCGGCAGACCTTTTTCTCGCTTGCCGAGGCGAACGCCGCAATCGCCGGGGCGCTCGATCGCATCAACGATCATGTCATGCGCCGCCTTGGCGTCAGCCGCCGCCATCTTTTCGAAACTGTCGAGAAGCCCGCGCTCTCGGGCCTGCCCGGCGAGGACTACGAATTCGCCGAATGGCGGCTTGCCCGTGTGTCGACGGACTATCACGTCGAGTTCGACCGCTTCTTCTATTCCGTGCCGCACAGCCTCATCCGTCAGCAGGTCGACATCCGCGCGACGCAGAGAACGATCGAGATATTCCTCCGCGGCAAGCGCATAGCAATCCATCAGCGCCGCTATGGCGGGCGCCGCTACGGCACGATCCCCGACCATATGCCCAGTTCCCACCGGCGTTATGCCGAATGGACGCCGGACCGCTTCCGGCGGTGGGCAGCTTCCATAGGACCACAGACTGAAGGGCTGATCGTCGCCATCCTGGCAAGCCGGCCGCATCCCGAGCAGGGCTTCAGAACATGTCTGGGGGTGCTCCGGCTTTACCGAGAGCTCCGCCGAGACCATGCCGAAGCGGTATCGGCCCGTGCGGTCGAGATCGGCGGGTTCACCTGCAAGAGCATTTCCGCGCTCATTGCCAACCATAAAGCAGCCCGGCCAACCGCAGGTCCCGGCGCCATCATGGATCACGCCAATCTGCGTGGCCCCGGTTACTTCCATTAAGGAGACAAGAGATCATGTTGACCCACCCCACACTGGACCGGCTGAGCGAGCTTGGCCTTCACGGCATGGCCAAGGCCTTCCGGGACCTCGATGCACAGCCGGAAGCCCGCGCCCTCGAACATGGCGAATGGCTCGCCATCCTTCTTGAGCATGAAGCGACGCTGCGGCGGCAGAAGCGCTTCGAGGCCCGCGCCCGGGCAGCCCGGCTGCGCCATGCCGCGCAGGTCGAGGATACCGATTTCCGTGCCGAACGCGGTCTCGACCGCACGCTGTTCCTCAATCTCGCCACCTGCGACTGGATACGAAAGCGGCACGGGCTCCTCATCACCGGTCCAGCCGGCGTCGGCAAGAGCTGGCTCGCCTGCGCCCTGGGCCAAAAGGCCTGCCGGGAGGACTTCTCCGTCGTCTACCACCGTGCGCCAAGGCTCTTCGCCGCACTTGCCCTGGCGCGCGGCGATGGCCGGTACGCCAGGATGCTGAAGGCGCTGGCGAGAACCGATTTGCTCATCCTTGATGACTGGGGCCCCGAAAAGCTCAATGACGATCAGCGACGCGACCTCCTCGAGATCATCGAGGACCGCTATGAGCGCCGCTCGACCATCGTCACCAGCCAGGTCCCCGTCGACCAATGGTATGAAATCATCGGCAATCCCACCATAGCCGATGCCATCCTCGATCGCCTCGTTCACAATGCCTATCGCATCGAATTGACGGGCGAAAGCATGCGAAAAAATCGTACTATCCCGCCCGCTGATACAACGCGGACTTGACCGGAAGGAAAACCCGAACCAAACATCCACACTGACCCAGGTTCAGCCCCAACGGTGGCCGGCTTCAAATCGGAATCCCGGCCGGAATGAAATTGGAATGGGTGGCCGCCTTCGTTTCGGAAAACATGGCCGGCTTCATCGGAATTCGCACCTACGCCGCCGACTGGGCCCATTTTACCGGCTGGTGCCGGCGCAAGGGACTTGTCCCCCTGCCCCCGGATCCGGCGACCGTCGGGCTCTACATCACGGCGCTCGCCTCGGGCGCGGCCACTCCCGGAGCCAAGCCCAGCACGGTCTCCACCATCGAGCGGCGGCTGTCGGCGCTCTCATGGAATTATGCCCAGCGCGGCCTCGTTCTCGATCGCCGCGACAGGCACATCGCCACCGTGCTTGCCGGCATCCGCAATCGCCATGCAGCACCGCCGCGCCAGAAGGAGGCGATCCTGCCCGAAGAGCTGATCGCCATGGTCGAAACGCTCGACCGGGGCACGCTCCGGGGCCTGCGCGACCGGGCCATGCTGCTGATGGGATTTGCCGGCGGGTTGCGCCGCTCGGAAATCGTCGCGCTCGATTGCGGCCGCGACCAGAGCGAGGACGGAAACGGCTGGATCGACCTTTTCGACAAGGGGATGCTGGTGACCCTGCGCGGAAAAACCGGCTGGCGCGAAGTCGAGATCGGCCGCGGCTCCTCCGATCTCACCTGCCCGGTCGCAGCCGTCGAAACCTGGCTGAAACTCGGTCGGATTGGTCATGGTCCCCTGTTCCGCCGCGTCACCGGCAAGGGCAAGACCGTCGGCCCCGCGCGTCTGAAGGATCAGGAAATTGCCCGCCTCATCAAGAAGACCGTGATCGCCGCCGGCATTCGCGGTGAACTCCCGGAGGCCGAACGGATAAAACTGTTCTCCGGCCATTCGCTGCGCGCCGGCCTCGCCTCCTCCGCCGAAGTCGACGAGCGCTATGTCCAGAAACAGCTCGGCCATGCCTCCGCCGAGATGACGCGCAAGTATCAGCGCAGACGCGACCGGTTCCGCGTCAATCTCACAAAGGCTGCGGGGTTGTAGCAGCCCCTCCCCTGCCGTGGCTCTCTCAGAGCTTTGGGCCGTGTCGGGAGCGCTCCGCAATACGCGACAGATCAACTTTCTTGCCCGCGACATCCGCGACGATCTTCAATGTGCCGCCAAGGGATTCAACATAATCGCGAAGCGTCGACAGCTTCATGTCGGCCCGCTTCTCCAGTCTCGAAACATTGTTCTGCTTGATACCTGTTCCGACGGACACATCCTCCTGCGTCCGTCCGGCAAGTACGCGCAGTTCCCGCAGATTGTAGGCCGTAACAAGCTCGCCGGCACGCTTTTGAATAGCGCCTCGTTCTTCTTCAGGAAGCGTCTGCATTATCTTATCGAGATCATCCATGTTTCTTCTCCAACTCGCTCAAATGCTCATCGTACCGTTTGTCCGCCAGATCGATCAGGCGCTTGTAAAAGAGTTTCTGGCTCACGCCGCTCTTTGCACCGCCGCAGAGGACTACAGCCTTTCGCTCCGGATCGAAGGCAAAGGCGAACCGCCATTGCACCTTCAACACCTTGACGCGCAGTTCCTTCATGTTCGCGTGTTTGGAGCCTTCGAGTGTGTCGACCTCAGGCCGCCCCAGTCGAAATCCCTTTTCGCGAAGCAGCACCAGATGCGCGAGCAATTCGACCCGAACATCTTCTGGAAGATCTGTGATCTCGCCTTTGAAGCGGTCATGAAACGCGACCTTCCATTTCGTCATTTAATATCCTAAACGATATAGATACTTTGGGATATATAGCTCATCTTTCTCCCGGAGACAACAGTAACTCTTCCTCTGGAGAGGCCAGCAGATGATAAATTATCCGTAGCTTCTATGTTTGAAAATTGGCCTTCAACGAACTCACAGGCGCTGGCACATGGCAACTGACACGCACAACCGGCCCTCCCGGTTCGCACAGCCCCCTTACCGGCTATGGCCAAGCAATCACCAATGCGCCGCTCGACATATTCGGCGGTCTGGTCGACTCGGCATCATAGAACGGGGCCGAACGTTCGATATCAATGGTTCCCACCTTTACGTGACTGAACATAGGCTTGCATTGCAAATCATCTCCGAGGCTTCTTTAGCGAGCGTGCCAAAGCGGGCGAAACCGAAAGACCGCCCTCCCCTGTGCTATCGTCATCGGGTTTTGGCGGCGGCGGGCTGTTTCCGGCCTCGATCCGAGCCCTCAACAGGGCCATCACCATCGGCCAGACGGAGAATTGGCCGTCTCTCGCCCGTTCCGTCAGGTTGCGCAGATACCCGCCGGCGCTGATGATCTCGTTGCCGCGCTGATAGATCGCGGCAAGGGTGATCGCGGCCTGTTTGTCGCCCATCACCTCCGCCGCCTCGCGCCAGGCGCTGGGACTGACGCCCAGCATCGGCCGGGCGATCTCGACGATGCCCAGAAACTCCCGCCAGTTGCGGATGGAGCCGCCCTTCGCCAAATCCCGCCAGCCTTCGCAAGCGTCCAGCACCAGTGCCAATGGCATTTCCCGCTTCGGCAGGCTGTGCAGGTTGTCAGTTTCGCCGGCGTTGCCGCTCACGTCTGATTTATTTCTAAAGCCGTATTCAGATTCAGATTGTGAGTCTGGGTTTGAATTCTGTTTGTGGCGCTCAGAATGAGACTCATTGGCGCTCTTATTTTGCAAATTCACGTGATTTTCCAATGTCTCACGCACTTCCTCATGCAGAAGGGCCAGGGCATCGCAAATATCCTCCGCGATCGCCAGGTCAGGGACGCGTGGAAGCCGGTCGATGATGTCGCGGTAAACACGGCCCATCTTCGCCCAGTCGCCCGGAACGCCCTCATCGAGCCCGGCCTCGATCATCTTGACGATATCGCGACGCAGAAGCGTCAGCCGTTCCCTCGCGCATTTCAGGGCCCGACGCTCCTCGGCGATCGTCTCGGCCATCGCGGCAAACTCCTCGGCCCGGGCAACGAGCGGCGACAGGTCGAAGCCATAGGCCTGCTCCACCTGCCCTCCCCTGCCCTTGCGGGCGAAGCGCTTGCCGTTCGGACTATCGCGGCGGATGATCAAGCCGCACTCGACCAGGACCGCCAGATGACGGCGCAGCGTCGCCGGCGAAATGCCGTTGGCGCGGGCGATCAACTGCTCATTGGAGGGCCAGACCACGAAGCCGGTTTCCTCCGAAAGCTCGTTTTCGGGATAGAAGGTCAAAAGCGCGTTCAGGATCGCAAGGCCGCGATCGCTCGCCCCCAACGCTTCCCGCGCTTCCCGCACTGTATGAAACAGTTTCCACTTGTTGAGCCGCGCCCCCTTCGGGGATTCCCGCGCCGCTTTCTGGCTTGAAAGCATCGCGAGCGACATCGGCCGCCGCCCAAAGGGCGTCGTTGTTGCAGTATGTGTTTGCATCTTTGTTCACCTGTTGCCAGGCAATAGAAATCGGATCGCCGAATCGACGCTCGTCGCCCAAAAGAGCTTGACTGAGATTCCAGGAAGTGCGATTCTCTAGCTACCACACGTAGAGAAGGCTTCCGGAAGCGATTTCGGGGCCTTTTTCTTTGCCGTTCTCTCTTTGACCGCGGCTAGCGGCCCGTTGTTCGGTCCTTTTCCTCCTTTTGCCTAGCTTCAAATTCTCGATACAGTTCATCCAGTTTACCCGAAACGAACTGCGCAAACGCGGGAACGACCTTATCTTCGAAGATCAGCGTCGTTTTAGCCTTGTCCGTCTGGATGCGCGCGGCACGCTTACCAGATGGCGTTTTCCATTGCTCGACACGGCTACCCTTCGGCCGCGCGTTTTTCACGTCCAAGGCCTTTAGTATAAGCTGGAACCGTCCGTCGCTACCGGCTGAAGCAAAGCCCTCTTCCTCAAGAATACGCTCAAGCCGATCGCCGTCCTCTTCCTTTTCTAGAGCTTCAACGAGCTTCATCCAGCGTGCCCGTCCAGCTTTGGGCGCCGGCCCAATCCGCCCGACGAGCCTCTCTGGCACTCGCCGTGCGATCGCTATATATCTGCTGACATCCGATTTGTCCGAGCAAAGGGCAGCTATGATGGTCGCGCGGTCACATCCAGAATCTTCGAGATTCTTCGCAAAGAAAGCCTTTTCGATAAAGGACAGGTCCTCGCGATCCAGGTTCTCCCGTCCCTGAGCCACGAAAAGCTCTTGGTCACTGAGGCTGCGAACGATAGCACGAACCGGTCTGCCCAACGCCTGCGCCGCACGCAATCGACGACGACCATAGGCGATCTGAAAGCGCCCGCGACCGGCCGGGCTGGGACGGACGAGAATTGGAACTTGCTGCCCGTTATCGGATATCGACTTCACAAGCTCATCGAATGCGGGGTCAACATCAATCGGAATACGATCTGCGATTGGCGAGCGCTCAATTGCCTCTGGCTCGAGCTCAACGACGACATCACCCTTTTCCAGCTGTTCCTGAAGACGAGTTGCCAGCTTTGCGCCATCGGTCATTTGTTTGAGCGATGTGCCCATGGCGGAAATGGCACCCGTTCTTACCCGTTCACCAGCCTTATCGCTTTCTCCGGCGGTCGAAGTCGGCTTCTGCAGATAGAGCGAGTTGATCGCGTCCTTGCGGCTCATGAGAAAAGCTCCTGGAGAGGATCGTTGGAGCGTCGGCGGTGTCCATGTTGGGAGCTCCCAACAAGTGGATCATACGCGGTAGCCATACTGTTGGGAGCTCCCAACAAGTCGCCAGCGGAGGAGGCGAGGGGGGTAGTCATGTGCGCCCCCAAGCCAACTTCATCAGGTCCTCGATCTCGCCGTTCACCATTGTCAATGACTCCATTGCGCGATCGTAGGTCGATCTCGTAAGGTTGCCCGGACCGATTTCATAAAGGGTTTGCTTCGTCAGGCCTGCGTCCGAGATCGCCGCCGATTTCACCATCGGACTGGTCAGGACATGATCGTCGAATAGATTGCGGAGCAGCGCGACCACTTTTGTTTGGGGCGCGTCCTGAGGTTCATAACGGGTGAGCAGATAGCGCACGAAATCAAACTTCAGCGTTCCCCCCGCATCACGCACAACGCCTAAGAGATCGCGCGTCATCAGTAAGAACTGACTCATCGACGATACATCCAGCATTTGCGGATGCACCGTCACAATCATGGAGGTAGCCGCGCACAGGCCGGCAAGTGTCAAGAAACCAAGCTGGGGAGGGCAGTCAATCACCACGACATCGTAATCGTCCGCCACTTCGTCAATTGCACTTGCCACACGCGCGAAAAAAATCGCGCCCGCATCCGACGCACTGCCGTCTGCCAAGACCTTCGGCGTGGTATGCTCGAACTCCATTAGTTCCAAATTACCGGGGACAAGATCGAGGCCATCAAAATATGTATGACGGATCACATCGCGCAGGGGACGACGACCCTCATCATACCGGATTGCTGCGTAGAGCGTCTCGTTGTGCCCCACATGCAGCTCGGGCAGCACGCCGAGCAGGGCGGAAAGACTTGCTTGCGGATCGAGATCGATTGCCAATACTCGATAACCCGCCAATGCTAGATATTGGGCGAGATGTGCCGATGTCGTGGTCTTTCCGCTGCCGCCCTTAAAATTCGTCACGGCAAGCACCTGCAAGTGCTCACCCTCTCGGCGGTGCGGAACAAAGTCGATTGCTTCGCGGCCGCGGGCGTTAGCTGCAAAGATTGCTCGAATTTCGTTGATGTCGGAGAGGGAGTAGAAGCGCCGGCCGTTGCTCGCAGTTTCAGGTAACGGACCGTCACCCGCGAGAGTCATCTTCCGAAGCGTAGAGTCAGACACGCCGATGAGCTTGGCAGCTTCTCCAGACGTGAAACGGCGCAAAGCCTTACTGGCGGTTGGCGGAAACAGAGTTTCGCTGATACTCTGAAGCTGCGACCCCAAAAGCTCAGCATGCGCGCCAATGACATCATCAACGTTTGGTAGTCGCGCTCTGTCAATCTGCGCCGAAGCGTTCACGTTAATCTCTCCAATCACGTTTTTTCCGCAGAAATGCCGAATATCCGTGATGATACCTGCGAAGCGTTTGCGAGCAAGGCGATTTTAGTTAACAAAACCTTAACGCGTCGCCATCCTTCGTCAGCGGAAATCTCCGGAATGCCTTTTAAGTGCATATTTTTCAGTGCTTTATCTTCTTGGCATCGATAGTTTCAGAACGAAAGCGCTCATTTTAAATTTTCGATTTGGTGTGCGCTGACATCAGGGCAAAGCCCCTTAACTCAATGCTTTTTCAGACAGGTCTGCGCGAAATCGGCCCTCTTCTACCGAATCGCTATTCGAAAAAGCTCCACCCAGAAGACCCTCGCGCTGCGTGGAAAGGAGTTTGAGGGTGGGAGCTCAAGGGGTTTTCCTAATATCGTCTGGCCGGCCGCAATGGCCAAGCATTACCGTGGATTTCGCCACCTCATGGCCTGGGCCATCGAAGGCACAGCTTTCATACTTCCCGTCGCCGATGATACCCTCATTAGGATCATGCAGGAAAAGACCATGGCCGCCCGTTTTGCTCAATTAAGTCGATATAGCTGGAAATGCCGAAACCAATTCAGATTACGAGAGCACTGGCGTCCCTATTCATCGTCTTCACGCTGGTCAGCTGTGTCGCTGATCCTCCGAATGAGGTGACTAAATATGCCGGCCTGCAGAAAAGGGGCGGCGGGCCATCGCTGACTAGCTTCAAGACAACAGAACCGCCCGGAACAATCATCGTAGAGCCGGATGTCCACAAGCTCTATCTCGTCCAGGATGACAACACGGCACTGGCCTACAACGTCGCGGTCGGTCGAGAAGGCCATGACTTTTCGGGAAAGGCTGTCATCGGGAGGAAAGCCGAATGGCCGACCTGGACGCCAACAAGCTCAATGATACGCGACCGTCCAAAGGTCAACGCACCTCTAGCTGCGGGACTCCCCGGCAGCGAGACGAATCCGCTCGGCGCTCGTGCCCTATACCTCTACCAGGGCGGCGCCGACACCCTCTATCGCATTCATGGGACCAATGACCCAGCATCCATAGGCAAATCCGTATCCAGCGGTTGCATCCGGCTGCTCAACAGCGATGTCATTGATTTATATGATCGTGTAGGTCAGGGCACGCATGTCATCGTCCGCTAGGACTTATACGAAAGTCTTAGTGAAAACTGTCATCGAAATGTCAGGTTTTGTTGACACCCCGCATCTTAGTCGCTTGACTAAAGGGTGTAAATCACCCCCTGAAATGCATCGAATACGGGAAGACATCATGCCTCAAGTACGCAATTTTCTTCGCTTTACGAATGAAGCAGGCCTTGAGGGTGAAATTCATCAAAACGGTACGCTGTATCATATTACTGGCGAACCTTCAGGACCGTATAGCTTCTATATGTTCGGATACTCACCGCGCGGCCGAAAGGTCGCGATTGGCGGAATTGGAAAGCGCTTCGACGCGAATGGCGATGAATATCTGCACCTACGCGTGTCACTCCCAGATGGCCCGTTCGAAGCAAACTTCACCGAAGATCCACGAGCAGTCGCATTCCTGCCTCTTTCTTCACAAAACATCGTAACTTCGTCTGATACGGCGACCGCGGTTTAAACAATCGCGCGCAAAGTGCTTCCAGCAATAGGGTCGCGACCAATTGGCCGCGGCTTTGTCTCGAAGTCCGCCGCCATCTTTTCCCTTCGCTGTCAATGACCAAGCATCTGCAAGGCAGATGACATCTGTTGAACCGTGCCTCGGCTTCGCCTGCGGCCGCACCACCTCAACAGATGTGTCATGACCGCGAATGAAAAAGCCGTCGGGCGGGCAGCACCCTCCCTCCTTTGCCCCCGGAAAACTTGGTTTTCCAGGGAAAAGGAATGGATGCCTTGCCCATGGCGGACCGTTGAAAACAACGCAATCGACGGAGCAAGAAATGAAGAATATGGAGCGCTTGAACTACGTGCAGTTTGACGCAACGCGGGAAACATTCGAAGGCAATATCGCATCGCTTGAGTTTGACGAAGACATTCGCGGCGTCAAACTTGACAACAACAATGAAGGCTCACCTGCATATCGCGTTTACGGCAAAACCCCGAAAGACCGGGAGGTGGAGATCGGGGCAGTTTGGCGGCGTAAGAACGAACATGGTCAGGAGTACTTTCAGATGTCGGTGCATATGCCAGGACGCACTGTGCGGGCAAATCTTGGCAAGTATCCGGGCGAGATCGACGACAAGCTCATGTCAGTGATCTTCTGGCGCGATTAGACAGCCAAATCCAGGGCCGGCGCTTCGGCGTTGGCCCTTTGCTTCAGGGGATGAAGATCGGCCTAGAAGCCGACCTTCATGAGCGGAATACCTGCCTTGCGTGCCTTGTCGGCCAGGTTCTGGTTGATGCCATTACCAGGCGTGACGATCATCCCCTTGGGCATCATTTCGACAATCTTGTCGTTGCGCTTGAAGGGCGCGGACTTGTTGCGGTGCGCGGTCCAGTCGGGCTTGCAAACCACCTGCGCCACCTTGCGAAGTTCTGCCCATTTGGCGGCGATGAGCTCGGCCCCCTTGGGCGAACCGCCGTGGATCAGAACCATATCCGGGTACTTCTTGTGTGTCTGGTCGAGAGCATGGAAGATGGCCTCGTGGTCCTGATAATCGGCGCCGCCCGTGAACGCGATCTTGGTGCCGGTCGGGCAATAGATTTCCTTCTCTTCGTGGCGCTTCCTGGCGAGATAGTCGCGACTGTCGATAACCGCTGCGGTAAGCCCATTGAACGAGGTCTTTGAACCAGTGCGCGGTAGCCATTCATAGCCGACGCTTACCCTATAGTGGTCCGCAGCAAGATCTCGCATCGCCTCGAAGGCATTGCGCATTTCAGTCAGCGTATCCCCTTCGGCAGCTTTCCTTTCCAGTTCGACGCTGCTGATCTCACTGCCATCCTGCACGGCGATCAAGCTTCGCTGTTCGGCTTCATTGTCATCGAGCTTCTTCTGCGCTCGGGTCAGACGGCGGTGAAACACATTGGCGACGGCCCACAGCACCTCGGACAGTTCGTCTTCCAGCCGGGTGTTGGTGAACATGGTTTCAAGGCTTTCGAATATGCCGGCGACACCGATCTCAACAGTCTCTGCGGTGGGAAGAGGGCGGTAGTCGTGCTCATCGCCGTTCGGGCGGTAGCCAAAGAGGGCGATTTCTTGGAGGAGGTGCGCGGTCGGGCTCTGCGGCTGCTGAACTTCGGTTGTGTAGGCGTTCATCGGTTCGTCCTCTCGTTTTTCTTGCGGTTTGTATGGGGCGATAAAAGAACCGAAAGGGCAGGGCAGACACCCGTAGGGCCGAGCGCAAGCGCTGGACCCCAACCGAAAAGAAAAGGGGAGGGTCCACTGAGGGTGGAAACCGCTTTTGTTGAGAGGGCGGGGTTGTCCTTTGTCCTGTCAGACCGCCTTTGCGGTCGGCTTTCGGTTCATCGCCAAAGCCATACAACCCGCTACGGAAAACGACTTGTCAGGCGAAACTGTGCGTCGGCCAAACGTTATGGCATGCGCAGACCAGCCCATGGTACCGGCCTGGTGATCGCCGCCATGATCTGCCGGTCGAGGTTTTCCCGCAGGACCTGCCTGCCCAACTTGCGCAGATCGTCGTTGAAGTCGTCGAGCGTCGGCACAAGATCGACCACCTCGATGCCTCGCTCTTCGGCCCGGCTGCGCAACTGGCGGCTTGCCAGTTCGCCGGCATCGTCTCTGTCGCGGCCGATGAACAGCCGCGTGCAGCTCAATGGCGGATCGAACAGAGACAGATGCGTTGCCGTCAGGCAAGCGGCCAGCTCCGCGACTGGATACACCGAGCCGATGGACAGCACTGTTTCAATGCCTTCTCCGGCAATGATGTCACCTCCCGCACTGCTTGAGTGAAACCGCACGGCGTTGCCGTAGAGCTGGCCCGAAACCCGCTTGGGTTCGATGATGCGCGCGACAGAGTTGTTTTTCAGATCGAGCCAGGTTCGCGCACATGCCATGACCGCGCCGTCATTATCCGTCACGGCCGCCAGCATGGCAGGCAACTGCCGGGACTGACCGTCCTCATCGCGAAAGAAAACGCGGGGATGATACTTGAGGGCTGGCCCGAAGCGGCTGATATCCCGCCCGCGCAGATAGCGCTCTACGGGCGTATCCTTGAACGGTTTGCCGTAGGAGAAGAGCTTGCGGCCGGATTCGACCTGATCGACATTGGAGGGTGGCTTCTCGTGATCATTCCCGGCTCGGCCAGGATCAGCCGACACCTCCGGCAGATTCAGGAAACGACGGGCTTCCTTGCAGGTTTCGGAAAAACTGCCTGCCCCGACGATACTCTCCAGCAGATCGAGAAGATCACCATATTCATGGGTCGCACGATCGGCCCACTTGCCAGCCCTGCGCGTGCCGGCGTCTCTAAGACGCACGGCCATGGATCTACCGGGGTCACCGTATTTGTTGCCCACCTGCCAATAGTTGCCCGCCCGCCGACCGGCGGGCAGATAGGTACGGCAGAACTGTTCGGTTCGCGCAGCGAGCTGATCGGAAAGTTGGGAGGCAGAAATCATGTCCACCTCTCCCTGACTGCGACGATCTTCGTGCCTTCCAGCACTTTTGCGAGAACGCTTTCGTCGTCCGGAACGAAAAGGCGTGTCTTCCATGCGATGGTCTCCGTATAGCAGCCAAGCGCCTTGAAAGCTTTCAAATCCCCCGGTTTGAAGTCTAGCATCTCGATGCGGTGACGATCCATCACTTTCGACCTCCGAAGCTTGATTTTATTGGACAATGTGAATTGGGCATTGCCAATCAGGAGGGCGTGTAGCACCTCCTCCGGATCAAGCTTGATGGCATCCGAAACGCCGAGTTGAGCTGCGAGATTGACCGCATCGATATGGGTCAACATGCGGCCGAGGACACGCTCTCCGTCCTCGGCAGTGAGGCGGTAGACCTGCGTGTTGGACTGTGGAAGGTGCTGCCAGATCGGCAGCAGAAGGCCGGCCACAATCGTGATCGTCGATGTGTCGAATTGGGGGATGGTCTCGACCTTGGTCGCCCATGCCCTTTCGAACGCAGCACGCTCGACGGGCTTCCAGCTGGAATCCGCCAGAGTCGATCGGTGCATCGCCTTGTTAAACATCGGCTGGATCAACTGCACGCGCCGGATCGGATCGCCCGCTTCGGTGAACCAGGTCGCCGATGGGATAACAATGGCAGCGTCGCCGGTCTTCTTGTCGAGATAGGTTTGGGCGTCAGGCTGACGCTCCAGAAACCGGCGCGCATCGTCGAGCGACATCGGTTTGTTTCGGGTGAGCCTCTCGATCGTCAGGATCTCGGTCTTGCTGTGACCGTGTTCGTAGATCGGCGCGCGCTTTTTGACGGTGAAGCGTTCACCCGTGAGCGTCTCCAGGCCGACCTCATAGGTGCCAGCCTCAATCGCCTCTTCGACGATCCCGTCGAGGATTTGGGTGAATGCTTCAAACACCGTGTTCTGCATAGCAATCGTGAGCGCCAGGCAGCGATTGAGAAACTGGCTGATCGGAGGCAGGGCTTCGCGTAGCGACCCGTCCTGATCGGTCAGCGCCAGACCGGTCACCTCCTCGAACTTCGTCAGCGAGCACGACGGAATCTTGCCGGCATAGAGCTGGCTGAAGAACCGGCGCAATGCAGCGCGGGCGTAGTCGCTCTCTAGATTGTCTTCCGGTCGGAACATATTTTGACCGCCAGTCTGGCGCTGACCTTTGGTGATGGCGCCAAGACTGTCGAGGCGACGTGCGATCGTGGACAGGAACCGCTTCTCGCCTTTCACATTGGTCGCACAGGGGCGGAACAACGGCGGCTGCGCCTGATTTGTGCGGTGTGTCCGCCCGAGCCCCTGGATGGCTGCGTCCGCGCGCCATCCGGCTTCCAGTAGATAGTGAACCCGTTTGCGTGTGTTGGCCGCGGACAGGTCAGCATGATACGAACGACCGGTCCCGCCGGCGTCCGAGAATGCAAGAATCTTCTTGCTGTCGCCCATGAACGCATCGGTTTCGGAGTAGTTCGACGATGCCGGACGGCGCTCCAGTGTCATGCGCCCGTCGCGCGTCTTGACGATCCGGCGCGAGCGTCCGGTGATTTCGGCCACCTGTTCGGTCCCGAAATGGCAAATGATCTGGTCAAGCGCCGACTGAACGGGAGGCAAGGCGCCAAGATGCTCGATCAGCTCATTACGCGCTTCGAGCGCTTCCCGGCTGACAACCGGATTGCCGTTTGCATCGTGAACCGGGCGGGAGCGCAGTTCCCCGTTCTCGTCCTCGAAGGCTTCGAATAGCTGGGTCGGAAAGGAGCTGTTGAGATAGTCCAGCACATATTCGCGGGGCGTCACGTCTACATTGAGGTCGTTCCACTCCGATGGCGGGATTTCCGCGATACGGCGCTCCATCAGCGCCTCGCCGGTCGAAACGATCTGGACGACGGGCGCATGACCATCATCGATGTCCGCCTGGATCGCCCGCAACACCGAAGGGCATTTCATCGCGGTGATCAGATGGTTGAAGAACCGCTGTTTGTTGCCCTCGAACGCCGATCGCGCGGCGCTTTTGGCGCGCGGATTAAGCGTTGCTCCATCCGCCGTGATACCGACGGCTTCCAGCGCCTTCTCAAGGTTCTGGTGAATGATCTGATACGCGTTGGCATAGGCGTCATAGATCTCGGTCTGTGCCTCGGTCAGCTCATGTACGAGCATCTCATACTCGACATCCTTGAACGAAAGCAGGCGAGCCGTATAGAGGCCAAGCGCCTTCAGGTCGCGTGAAATCACCTCCATGGCAGCGATCCCGCCGTCTTCCATGGAGGCGATGAAATCGGCCCGCGTGCTGAACGGAAAGTCGCCGGTCTGCCAGAGGCCGAGCCGCGAGGCATAGGCCAGATTGCTGACCGTTGTGGCCCCGGTTGCCGAAACGTACAGAACCCGAGCGCCGGGGACGGCATTTTGCAACAGAAGTCCCACGCGCCCCTGCTCCGATGGCTTGCGCTCGCCACGCTCGCCCTTGGCGCTGACGGCGTTGGCCATTGCATGGGCCTCGTCGAACGCGATCACGCCGTCGAAGTCATGACCGATCCAATCGAGGATCTGCGCAAGGCGGCTTTTCTTATCCTGCCTGGCCTGGCTGCGAAGCGTGGCATAGGTCACGAACAGAATGCCCGGCTGATCAGGGATCGACCGTCCTTGCGGAAAACTTGAAATCGGAATGATATCGGAGGCCACGCCACCGAGCGCCTGCCAGTCACGCCGGGCATCCTCGATGAGCTTGTCGCTACGCGAGATCCACAGCGCCTTCCGGCGTCCCTTCAACCAGTTGTCGAGAATGACGGCCGCAACCTGTCGGCCCTTGCCGCAACCGGTCCCATCACCGAGAAAGAAACCACACCGGAACCGTGCGTTTTTCAGGACGGTCTTCGCGGCGTTCTCCGGCAGCGCTTCGACCGAAAACGCGCTGACTTCAGCCTTTGCCGGCTGGATCGACGCAAAGTCGTCGACCACATCGTAAGTGCCTTTCAGAAACGTCTCGTGCGCCTCGCCGGCATAGATCACTGTTTCGAGCTGAGGGGCTGACAAGACGCCATCGGCTATCAGCTGCGCTGGAAGGCGGGGCCGATAAGAAGGAAAGGGGGCCTGTACGGATGCCATGGCGGCCGACTGAACCAGTTCGCCGGGATGCGACTTGGCGTGATCGATCGCGATCGTCTGAACCTCGTAGGGCTCATAGATTTCATCCGAGCCCTGACCGACGGCGCTGATGTCGTCGCGGGCCTGATAGGCGACGTCGCAGATCTCGGCGTTATCCAGGGGATGCGCCGCGGATGTTTTAACGGTTGCGCGTGCCTTGGCGCGGATCTGAGCCAAGGCCGGGGCGGCCGGAGCCGGGTGCGGCGCTGTCGACGGAGTTGTCTTCGCCAGCCGGGCAGGGCAGTGCTCGACCACAAGGTCGAGCAGCTCACCCGCGGTTTCGCAGCGCGCAAACGCCCGCGGTTCGACCGACTGTGGCACTTTGTCGAACACGGTCAGGCGCGTTTCGACGGTCGTGCCATGTCGCGCATAGGCTTTGCCCGAAATCGAAGCGGTGAAGACAACTGAAGCCGTTTGCTGCAGGTCGTTGAAGAACGAGCGCCACGAATGCGACTGCGCCGTAAAGGAAGCGCCGGAAATCAACACAAGGCGGCCGCCAGGGCGAAGTCGGGCGAGGGCAGAGCGCAAATGATGCGCGGTCGCGGCCCTGTAACGGCGAGTGACGCCCGGGGCGGCCGAAAATGGCGGGTTCATGAGAATGACCGACGGATCGACCGACGGGTTGAGCCGGTCATGGATTGTGCCGGCATCATGGCGGGTAACGTCTGATCCGGCGAACAGCTCAGTCAGCAAGGCTGCGCGCGTTTGCGAAATCTCGTTGAGATGCAGGTCTGCGCCGGTCATGGCGGCGAAGGTAGCCAAAAGTCCCGTACCGGCCGATGGTTCGAGAACATGGTCGTCGGCGGTGATCGCCGCCGCGTGCGCGGCGGCGAATGCCAGGGGCAGGGGAGTGGAAAATTGCTGAAGGGCCTGAGATTCATCGGAGCGCTTCGTCTGGCTCGGCGACAGGCTGGCGATGGTCTCGATCATCGTCACCAATTGCTGCGGCGTCTTCGTCTGTTTGCGCATGGTGGCGCCGTATTTTTGCAGGAACAGAACCTGGGCGCATTCGGCAGCCTCGTAGGCATGCTTCCACAGCCAGGTTCCGTCTGTATCGGAACCGCCTGAAGCTCGCTCCATGGCGTCTCGCAACGCAGATGACGAGATGCTGGTCCCGCTTTCGAGGATCGGCAACAATATCCTGGCTGCGTTCAAAATGGCGGCGGGATCATCGGTAACGGGGGTTCCGGTCGTAACGGCTTCGACGATGGTCATGGGGATCTCCGGCTTGGTTGACGGTTGAAACCTCCCCTTTCTCTGTCCTGGGAAGGTTCAAACCTTCCCGGTCCCCCTCTTGCTTTTGGCTTCGAAGGCGAACCGCAACATAGAAAAAGCCGCCCGGTTGTTCGGACGGCTTTTGATTTTCGATTGATAGATGCCTATGCGGCGAGAACGCTACGCGCTTCCGTCAGGCAGTCAGCTATTCTGGAAAAGCTCCGGCAGAGCAGAATGGAAACACCATTGGAGATAGAGCTACAAAAAAGGCACCCCACTTTTTGGGAGTGCCTCTTATTTAACGCATCCAAGTAAACAACACCGCGAGCCAAGTAAGGTAAAATTTGCACCCTATCACCAAGCGGCGTTCTTCGCCTGTTGGTTGTCTGGCTTCGATAGCGATCAATACCATCATCTGGCATTATCCCTCTATCTCGTGCGAAGGTCCCTTTTTGTAGTCGGTTTCGCACGCTAGGCCAGCTGTTGAGGTTTGTTAGCCTGTCTCCTGTCCGGTCATGGTGATCCTCAAACACGCTCCGACTATTTCGAATTACTTAGGAGATGGGGTCTCAAGAATCAGATTTCAATATCTTTTCTGGGCGCGCATCTGCATCTTCAAGCGTGTCGCACTCGACGCGCGGGTTCATCGGGATGGGGATGATCTGGATTGTCTTGTCATTGAGGGTTTCGTGGCGCAGCTCAAACATGCCGTGCCCCTTGTGTAGATGCACGACGAAAGCGCCGCCCTCGAACATCGAGGCGGCGCCAAAGAACGGGCTGTCAGTCCAGCCAGTTTTCAACCTGGAGACCGGGCACGCGCAGAAATTCGCGCATATTGGCTGTCACCAGAACAGCATCGACAGCCAAGGCATGGGCTGCAATCAACAGATCATTTGGACCGATCGGCGTACCGGCTGCTTCGAGACCTGCTCTGATGCGGCCGTACCGGGCATGTGCTGGCGCATCCAATGCGAGTATTTGCATGCCGCCAAGAATGGCCTCGACCTGGGCCGTCAGCTTGGCAGATCCCTTGCGTTCGCAGCCATAGCATAGCTCAGCCGCGGTGATGATGCTGACACAGATCGTATCCTGCCCGACATCAGCGATATGGCCGACGACGGCGCCGGCCGGATTACGCGCGAGATTCGACACGATATTCGTGTCGAGCATGTAAAGGCGGCTCAAAGGTCGATTTCCCTTGCTGGCAGCAGGGTCTCATCGACATCGGGAAACTGGTCATCAGGGCCGAGCGGTTTCAGTCGCGCCAGAATGTCCAGAAGATTTTTGTTGGGGGCAGGTTCGATCACAAGCCGGTTTCCCTCCCGGTGTATCAGCACACGGTCGCCAGGCAACTCGAAATCGGCCGGGATACGAACCGCCTGACTTTTATTGTTGCGAAACAGCTTGGCTTCGCGTGCTTCAAATACTTGGGGTTGGGGCATAGAAACCTCCTATCAAAACTTTGTATATACAGATGCATATACTAGATCGGATGCGCGATTTCAAGCATAGTTTGAAGCGTAGCACGGCTTTCCATCCCACAGACGGGCATGAATGAAGGATTCCGGGCTGAAGCCATTATTGGAGATTCTGACGCGCCGGGCAGGACCGATGAAGTGATCTGCATGTGGAACGACATGCTCGGTCAACGGCGCCTCGTTTTCACTCGACGCGTCGAGCGATCCGATCGGCCGGACCTCGGCCATGGATTTGCCGATGACCTTTGTGACCTGCCAGAAATCGACGTTCGTCTGATCATAGCCCCAGGATGCAACGAAGATATGGCCGATCTCGATGCCGGCATTGGACGGCCGATAGCGCGTCCTGCTGGCAAGCATCCTGCGGCGGTCCTGGAAGCCCTCGTCGATCCGCTTCTCGCGCGCTTCCGGACTTTTGAACCAGTAATGCCAGTCGGGGCGGGCACGCTTGCCGACGAACAACTTGGCGCAGGGCCTGCCGCAGTTTTCGAACAGATAGGCGACGGCATCGGATTCCGGATCGGAACGCACGTCAGCACCTTCGGGAATGAAGTCTTCACGTTTCGGTCTGTAAGCTCGCATGGGTTTTGTCTCCGTATCGAACGGCGGAGAAAACAACTTTCTCGCTCTTGTTTTCCGTTCACGGAAAAGACGGCCGCCCTCTAACTTGAGAGCGACCGTCCCCCGGAGACCTGGTGGTGATGGGATCTATTCAGCGGCGGCTTTCAGGAACGCCGGCAGCACATCGGGTTCCGGGTTTTCGACCACGCCCTGCGGCTGCTCATCGGAACTTTCGAAGGCCATGCCCTCGGGCAGCCAGCGCGCGGTGCGCTTGGCCGATTCCGGATCCATGCCGACCCGTTCGTCAGCCCCCTCCCGGAAAGCTGTCTCCATCGAGGCGGCCAGCGCATCCTTCTTGAAGTCGCGGCGCTCATCGGCCCATTTCTGACCGATAACCTCCGCGGCGACGGAGAGGGCATGCTTTTTCGGGACGCGCGACCAGTAGTTTTTCGCGTCCGGACGCCAGCAATATGCGACATCAGTGCTGCAACGGCGGCCGATCTCCTCAAGAACCGGCGAGCTATGGTCGTCGTTGGCCAATTGCTGCTGAACAGCCTGCGCCGTCGCCCAGGCGAACAGCGCCTGCTTCTTTTCCATCGACAGCGCCGACATCGTGATGAAATCCTGCGGACTTTCGAGCGAGATCCACGACAGGTCGAGCGTGTTCTTGATTTCCTCAAGCATGGCAGCCGCGACCGTATCCTCCAGATATTCACGGCTCTTGAAGACCTCCGCCTGACGCATCGAGATATCGATCGGCGCGGCGGCATAGGCGATGGGCAGGCGGACGATCATCGAATAGAGCATCGCGTCGAAGGCAGTTTGATAGTCGCTGGCAAGGTGGGCCTGCAGGTTCTGATGCCGGATCGCACGCAGATCCGCCGAAAGCGAATTCGACATGCCGGCCTCCTTACGTCTTTCCTCGGCAGACTTCTCTTCAGAATCTTCAGAGCGAACCTGCTGTGGCTTGTCGTTCGGATGCACCAGCCCGGTCTCAACCCTCAGCGCTCCGCGGTGATCGATCGAGACAACGCAACCCGCCCGGGCGCGCTGTTCATCGGTGTATTCCGACCGGTTCACCTCTGCGGATAGCGTCTCCAGATCGTTGTGGATCTGATCCCAGCGCGCCTGCACCTCGTCGGTCCAGGCCTCCTCGCCGATCTCCTCCATCTGTTCGATCGCGCCGTTCAAGGCATCAAGCTTGGCCTGATCATCGGGCGCCGGCTCGACGGGGAGGGGGTATTCGCGACCATAGCGCATATACTGGTCATAGGTGACCGAGAGATGCACATCGACCCACTTCCACTTTCCCGTCAGCTTCTCGGCCTCCGCGTTCAATACCTCCGTCGCCAGACGATGCAACAAAGCAACATCTTCCAGAACAATATTGTCGGCTTCGGAAAACAGATCCCTGCGCACCGTTCCACCGGCGGCCGTATAGGCATCGACGCCGACAAATTGGGCGACAGTATCGCTCGCCGACACTTCGTCCTCAGTAGCCAGGTGGCGAACCTGATAGGCGTTGATGCCGTGATAAGTAGACTTGAGCTGCTCGTAGATCTCGACCTGACGGCTCCGGTCCTTGCAGATCGTGAACGCCGTCAGCGCATCCAGGGAGAGCTCGTCGTTGCGGAAAGCCGTGAGAAGAACCGGATCGACCTCGGCCAGTTTGAGGCGGCGCTGCACGAGGTTTTCGGTCACGCCGAACTGATTGGCGATTTCGGTGGTCTTGAAGCCTTTTTCGATCATCGCCGCGAAGGCTTCATACTGGTCGGCGGGGTGCATATTGGCACGCACGACGTTTTCCGTGGTCGAGCTGATGATAGCCTGCTCTTCGGTTTCGACCTTGCAGGGTACGGTCGTATCGGCCGGCAGCGCGCCTTCTTCGATCAGCGCCTGCAGCTGCTTCAGTCGGCGACCACCGCCATGGACCAGGAACTTGCTCTTGCCTGCGGGATAGACGAGCAGGTTTTGCTTGATACCACCCTCGGCCTTAATCGAGGCTTTCAGCTCCGCATCGGCGGCCGGGCCAGCCTCGGTCTTGCGAACGTTGAGCGGGCTGAGCGCCAGCTGCCTGACGGGGATGATCTTGATGGCGTTCGAGGTCATTGCTGTTCTCCGGTATCGGCCGGGAGGAAAGACTTTCTCTCCTTTTGGAAGCCCGGCAACCGGGCTTCGCTGAACTCTTGCTCTATCGATCAGTGAAACTGACACAGCTGGCAAAATCAACGTTTCGGTTGTTTTTTGTTCTTTCATATGTTGCATAGGTCTTGTTGCGGACATTTCGCAGCCAAGGCCCCCACTTTGGCGAAACCCCTGTTCGAGGCAGGTGCCGTAACAAAAAAACGGGCTTCGCGCCGCGGCGAAGCCCGTTTGATTTACTAAGATTTTCGGGCACCTCATGCCGCATGTTGGATGGTTTGTTCGGAAGACGCCTGCAGAAGATAGTCCGCTGCTTTCTGGGCCTCGCTCGCGGCGCGGAAGATGTACTTCTTGTCGTTCCTCAGTGATCGAAGCCAACCCTCCACATAGGCCGCCGATTGTGCAAAGTCGGGGACCAGATCCAGTGAAACGCAAAGCATGGCGGAACCGATTTCGGCACAAAGCTCCTCGAAGGCGAGGTCGGCTTTGCGGCAAAACCTCTGATTCCGATCAAGCCGGCCTGCATGGCTGGTAGCGTGTACCATTTCATGGGCGAGGCTGGCATAGTATCCGTTTGCGGAGTGAAACGTCGCGATTGGTGGCATGTGCACATAGTCATCGAGAAGATGATAGAACGCCTGAGGTTCATCAGTTGTTCGTATCTCGATACCGGTCGCAGCGAAGAACTGATCCAGATCGCCATTGGGTTCCGTGCCGAGATCGCGCGGTTCGTCCGGGTCAGCGCCGTAAAAGTAATCAGGCAGGCCGTCGATCTGATCGGCATTGAACACGCGATAGCCACGTGCATATGGGCGGACGACAGCTTCGCCGCTATCGGGATCGTCGACCTCGAACGTGCCGTATTTGACCACGGGAGCGGACTTCTCCCCTCGGCGAACCTGAGCATCCATGGCCTTTGCCTGTTTGTAGGTCAGCCAATAGCTTGATCGGAATCCGTTTTCGGCCGCGATGCACCACAGGATGATAACATTGATGCCCTTATAGAACTCGCCGTTTGAACGGCGGGGGAAGCCGGCTGAGCCGGCACCACCCGTCCACGGCTTCTGCCAGGGTGGGGTGCCTGCCTCGATCGCCTGGATGATCTTGTCGGTGACGAGTTGATAGACGTCGGCTCCGGTTTTCTGTCTGGTCACGGTCTTGCTCCTTCGCTCAAGCAGGCCGGAACAGCTTTCTCTCCCTTTTGAGCCCGCTCGCCGGGCTCCCGCCGTCCTCTATCTCTGTCGGCCTCAGACAAAGGTTCCTGTTCGCCGACAATCGCCCTATCTTACCAACCTTGGATGCCGTTCATTCGGAGTTGACCGATGTGCAATCTGTACCGCAATGGCTCGACGCACGAGAATATCCGGCGGCTGTTCAAGCCGACCGCCGATCTGACGAACCGGGCAGATCCAACGGGTGAATTTTACCCGGATCGACCAGCGCCCGTTGTTCGCAACAACAACGGGGAACGCGAGCTGGCGTTTGCGACCTGGGGCATGCCATCGCCGGTGTTTGCGACCAAAGGGAAACCGGACACAGGCGTCACCAACATTCGCAACACCAGCTCTCCGCACTGGCGCCGATGGTTGAAGCCGGAAAACCGCTGTCTCGTACCATGGACGGAATTTTGCGAGTGGGAAAACACCAAGCCGAAAAAGACAAAGCGGTGGTTTGCGGTCGATGCGGACAAGCCGTTAGCAGCGTTTGCCGGGATCTGGACGACGTGGGAAGGCGAGCGTGGACCTCAAAAAATCCGCGGCCGGGCACACACGAGCTGTACGGATTTCTGACCTGCGACGCCAACGCGATTGTCCGGCCGATACACCCGAAGGCCATGCCCGTGATCCTCACAACGGAAGAGGAACTGGATATCTGGATGAGGGCGCCTTGGGACGAGGCGCAATTACTTCAGCGTCCCTTGCCGGATGATGGCCTGATCTTGCTGCCGGTCTGAGCAACATGCGCAGCGCCGCGATCAGCTTGCCACGCGCAAGCGTGCCTGAAAGAAAAGAGAATGGAGAACATCGGAGCGCTCAACATCGTGACGGCCGACAGGCCGGGAGCGTGGGAATTTTCGACAGGTCCGGACGGCGGTCGAATGCAGCCGCAGGAGCCTTAGCAAAGCGACGGCCGAAGGCCGGAAGGCGGGACCGACTGCATCGCTGGCCGGACCTTCATTGCCCGGCGCCAACGGCGACGGCTCGCCTTAGCGATCGTCACCCGCATGGGCGAAGACGGCCAAAGGCTGGCTTCGTGCCGAAGGCATAGAGCGCGGTCGCCAGATAGGGTGGAAGGCCCTCAAACGAGCTAGCAGAGACAGGAGGTTGGCCTTAACATACTCCCCGATGATTATGCAGGAGGGGTGTGAGCATGGCAAAGAAGAAGGCAAACAAAGTCAACACAACCCAACTTCAGCTGTTGGCAAAAAAGGTGATCCTAGCGTTTGTTGATGGGATAACAACCGAGCCTACAGATCCATTTTCATTGCTTGGTGGATACGGGGGGTCATCATTTGGAAAATATGTCGTCCGTCATTCTAAGGAATATTTGTTAGCTGCCGATGAATTCACGCGCAATGCGACCAGCACGCTGAAAGCAAAATATGCTCATGAACCTTCAATCAGAAGCATAGTTGCCGAGGCCTGCCGAATGTACGTTCAAAAAACGGAAGATGAACGTCGAGATGATCCCAAACTTATCGCCGACGCTGCAACTAAACTCGTTGAAGACGTATTGGCAGAGGCGGGGCACGAGTATGTTCGGTATATGCCAAACCGTTTTATAGTGTTCTCAACGCCGCAGCGTCTCCGGCTAGGCCGTGTCGAGGCTATCGACACTCAGATTGTAGACGCAGATCAAGAGCTGAAGAAAAAATTTGGCATTTCATTTGAGGTTTCAGCTGACCCCAGCAGCAACCGGCCCGCCAGTTCGAAAATTATTTCAATGCCGAAGGCTGTATGGCGCGTTGAAACTCCCGCCACTCTCGAAAACGTCCCGGAAGAAGCTCGTTGGCTGATTGACGTCGCCGTCAGCTTCATGCGTCTCAGGGCAACCCCGCACTGGTCGTCCCCAGCGTTTAGGCTTGGCCAAACGGAAGCAGATCCGATTGAGGGTCAGAACCGTTCTTTTGAGCACTTTACCTATGAGGAAGATCAGCCCTACGGCGTCAGCTGGTCCTTGTCCGGGTTCTATGAAATCAACGACGACGTGCTTGAAGCCTTAAATGCTCCGAAAGCACAGGAGCAGGCAGCCACTCTTTTTGACCCGCCAAAGGAAAGTCTCGCTGTTCGTCTTGCGAACGGTCTCGGCTGGCTAAGCCGAGCTCGTCAATCGTCAGATAGAACAGAGCGGTTCGTGGCGTTTTTCACCGCGCTTGAGGCATTGCTTTCGGCCAAGTCTCCGGGTGCGCCAGTGACAGAAACAATTGCCCGTTCTGTGTCTGTGATCATTGCGAAGGACATCACACAGCGTGAAGCAGTCTTTTCAGTCGTAAAAGATCTTTACAAAACCCGCTCCAATGTCATTCATCGTGGCGAGCGCTTTGTGACTTGGGGTGAGGTGAATGAACTTCAACAGTACACCGAAGCGGTGTTTCATCGTGTCCTTTTTGAATGCGAATTGACAATGCCCGCAGATGATTTCTTGGCCAGTCTGGCCAGAGCGACACACGGGACTGAATGGAACCCACCAGTCGCTACCGCTGCGCCGGCCGATCAGCCGGTAAGTCTTCACCCGCACCAATGCCGCTGACGTTCACGCCAGGCCGCCGACCCGCCCCGATATCGAAGCGCAAGCCCCTCGCTGACAAGGATTTTCCCGGCGTCTCGCCCGTCCACCTCGACATGGATTAGATTCCGACCGTACTTGTCAGTGGTCCCGCTGTCGATGATCTCGACCGTTCCGGCCTGACCGATTAGATCCCGCAACCTGTCCCGCGCCTGATAACCAACCTTTTCCTCATAGCTGCACCGCGGCTTGGAAATCTCGGGCGTGTCGACATCAAGCAACCGCATCCGCTGACCATCAATTTTGATGGTGTCCCCGTCGTAAACATAGATCTGGCCAGCGCTGGTAACCATTGTCGTCTGCTTGGCATATCGATCCGCCTCTCGACCGATCTCCCGAAGGACCGATTTGGAAACGCCAATGGACCGAAGGAAGCTTCCGGACTCCGGAAGGGCGGCGATAATGGCGATGGCCCCGGCAAGACCGAGCAACAATTTGGATCGCATGCGCTTCATGTCGGCGTTTCAGCCTCCTAAGTTCCTACTGGATTGGCACCGCGCCCGTCTGCCGCGCGGCCAATTTCCGAGCGAGCAGCCCGTGCAGGGATTTTTCGAGATGCAAATCGCCGGTTTTGGCCTTCCGGGCCATTCCTCGCAGATATCCGCCCGGCAAACTGACTTCGCCGTCGGCCTGCCGTTGGGCGGTGATGGCAAGGGCGAGCGCAGCGAGCCCTTGCCCTGCGACCTGTCGAATTTCTGCCCACGCCTGGGCCGACACGCCGAGCATGGGGCGAAGCTCAGCGGCGTATGCGTCGAGATCGCGCCAGCTTCGCAGCGGTTCGGCTGAAAGCTCTGTGATGATCGGGCATGCCGTCAGCACGGTTCGCAGATCTATCCGTCGGCCGGATTGCACCGATTTTTCGGGTTGCTTATGCCCCTCAAACTCCCGAAGCTCATTTTCAAGAGCCAATCTTTCAGCGCCGTAGGCGCTGTCAGCCTGAAAACCAGAGTGTTGCGCGTTAGCGCAACTCCGTTCTTCATTACAAGATACGTTTTCAGGTTGGGTTGTAGGTTCTAATAGGTGTCCGTCAGATGACGCCTTGGTGTCAGTTTTCTTGTCCAAGTCCCTCATGACGAGGGCATTGAGCGCCTGCCAGAAGCGTTCGAAATCGCGGTGCATCCGCTCCAGATGCTCGACGCTGGCGCGGCCGATCTTGCCAAGAAGGGTCCGGAGCTGGTCGTAGCGCTGGGCAATCGAATGCCAACGGGTCGGCTTGACCGTCTCCTTGGCGATTTCGAGCGTTGCCATGATATCGCGGCGCAGTGACGTAATGTCGTTGCGCAGAACACGGCGGCGCTGATTGTCCAGGTCGTATCTGTCGGCTTTCGCTGTCAACTCATCAAACCGGGCTTCAAGTAAAGCGAGGCTGATGCCGTGGGCATGAACGATGCGGCCGGAACGATCGCGCTGGCCGGATCGCCGGCAATTGGCGCTGTCGTGATACGAGATGATGCCCATGTCGGTCAGTGACCGTAACGCGGCGCGTGTCGCGTTGACGCTGATATTGAGCTGGCGGGCCATGGCCTCGTTGGACAGCCAAACGATCGGCTGATATCCGTTCTTCCAGTCCTGGGCATAGGTGGCGTCGAACAGGATATTGAGGAGCAGCATCTGCGTGGTGTTCGTTTTCAGAACGGGACGTATGCGGTTCAGGAGCCGCCTGATTTCGGCACGGCTATGGTCTCCGATCGGGGCCTTGGCCGCGAGATCGGAAAAATAGGCGCGCTCGGGTGTCTGTTTTCGCCACCCGGTCGATGATTCTAACATTCCGTTTTCCTAGCTTTCTTGCAGGAAGCAGGCAAAGGGGTATCGTGCGCAGAAACTGCGTTTTTCCTCTTGCCTACGATGTCGGGTGAATGCTAAAAAGAGCCCATCAACGTTTGGCTATTTTTAGCACCAAGCCCCCGCCGGTTGCAGCCGCGCGGGGCTTTGTCGTTTTGAGGCTACCTCAAATTGTCTCTCCTTTTTTGTCGCGCTGAGTTTGACTTCACCGAAGCCAAAATAAATTCAGCGGCATCCGCCAACTGGTTCTGTCTCGCGTTGATCAGGCTATAGTCGCCACCCACAGCGCAAATTGGGCTGCCGCCGGCAATGCCTTCCGAGAACACACATGCGCAGACGGGAGTTTTGGCTGTGTTTGCTCGCGCTGTGCTCATCCCGGAACCTCACGCGTCTCAAAGCCATAGTCGATCATTGACCGGTATCTGTAGCCGGGCAGGGCGGGGCGTTGGCGGCCAGCAACAAGGCTGCGAATGGCCCTCAGTGCATTCGGGAAAGCGTATCCATAGCGCTCGATGAGCCAGAACCCGCAACACGCGAGGACCAGAGCGATGAAGGTCCATAGCCGAAGGTGCAATGTCAAAAGCAGGAAGAAGAATATCAGGCGGGCATCGAAGATAAGCAGGCGCGGCGTTCGCACTGTTTCCCGCCAGTAAACCGGCGTGCCGTAGATATTGAAGCTGCTTTCCGCCATCAGTTCGCCACCCCGACATTTTCGAGGAACAGGATGCCGATCATTTGACCGGCTCGAACCTTGACCAGGGGTCCGCTCGGCGCGTTGTTGTTGAGGTCGCTGGAAATTGCATCGCCAGCTGCGGCGACGCCGGCATAGATGCTTTCGTTCACCGTCGGCTTGTTGGTGATGATGCTGCCAATATTGTCGGAAATGCCTACATATTGCTGTTGCGGTTGCGACAGAGAGCCGCTCAGACCGGATATGAACGCGGCCGCCAGTTTACCGCCGTAGCGCTGAAAATAACGACGATCGATGTCTGTTTTCACGGCGATGGTCGACTGCTGTGCATCGATCGCGTAGGCGCTGGTGTCGTAGTTTGCGCCATCGGGCATCACGATCCGATCGAACTGGATGACGAGCGCGCTCTGCGTCTTGTTCACCTCAAAAGCGCCAATGGCGCGGGCGCCATCAAGGGGGCCATTGATGATCTCGGCGATCACCGGTCCGGGCGTATCGGAATCGGAAGCGTTCTGGATGCGCGCCATGACCGTATCGCCAGCGACCGCATAGGTTTGAACCGACGAAGCTCCGGACGACTGGACGGAACCATTGCCACCGCCCTGTCCATTGCTGGCCGTGAGCGGTTCAGGCGGCGTATACAGGTCCTGTTCAATGACAACCGTTGCCTGTGAGGCCACAGGCTGCCATGACTGAAGCAATCCTTGCTGTTGTGCGCTCATGGCGCTCGCAAGCTGATCGATGCGTCGATAGTCAGTCTGCGGTTTGGGGGGCTGCCGCCGATCGGCGGTTCGGTACTCAACAGGCTGGTCGCGACGCTCAATGACATTGGCGGGCGCGACGGGTCGTTTGACCGGCGGCGGATCTTTCTTCTGCCCAATCGTGTCGATCGACCGCATGGCTTCGTCAGGTGTCGCGATGAAGCTTTCGTCGTTTTCGAAAGCACTCTTGGCACCGGCCTCGTTCGACTGATCGAGCGTATTCTGGTAGCGCTCTGACCGTCCTTGCTGTTCGCCGCCGGGCGTACTCTCGACATTCGGTGGGCGTGCAACGCTCGACGATGGAACGGGCGAAGACGAATAACTCTGCCACAGCACGAAACCAAGACCGACCGCGATCACCAGGATGCCGCCGTAGACAATGCGATTGTTGCGCTGCGCGCTCCGATCAATCGTGGAACGCCGTTCATCGTTCATGGGCGATTCCGTTTCGACTTCCGGCGCGGCCTGGTGCGTTTCGCTGGTGTCGGGGTTGTTGTGGTTCTCGTCAGATCGGTTTTCTGCATCGGTCATTGGAAAATTCTCACTTTCTTGACAGAGCCATCGGACGAGATCAGTGCAACGGGCGTCGGTTTGAGCTTGTAGGCGTGCACCGAGCCAGGACCGGTCTGGCTTTCAGTCCAGGATGGTGAAAGCAGCGTGCTGGTCGTGCGGATGTAGAGATCCTTTCCGTATCGCCATGCCGATACGGACGGTTCGTCCGTGGAAAGCCTCGTGGCGTTTTGTGGAATGCCGGCGCCTTGGACGAACGCCATCATGACCTGGTTGGAGGCGCGGCTCGGCGGAGCGCTGACGGCCGTGGAAACATGCGCGTTCGGGCCAAGACCGTCGACCTGATAGTCGCGCCGATATTGGGTGACCTTTTCGTTTGTTTCGACGTCGATGATTAATGGCCGGTCCTCACCGACCAGAGAAACGGTCAGGTTTGTAAAGGCATGCGGAAGAAGCGGCGTGATCATGAGCTGATTGCTCCCCTCCTGCATCGCATAGACCTGAAACGCATTGGGGCGACCGACGCCATAGCTGGCAATGGGCCAAGCCTTTCCGGTGCGGTCAAAGAAGGCGAGGTTGGAGATCGTTCCGGGTGAGGTTTTGATCGCGGTGGTTTGGGCGGCTGCCTCGAGCGAAACCTGAACCTGATCAGAGATCGCCTTCGGCCGAAAGCCGGTCGCGGGTTGAGCTGCGGCTTTCTGGCTTTCATTCACCCGACGCTTGTAGTCGCGGATCAACTCGGGGGTCATCGGCATTTGAGATTGAACTGCCGCGCCGTAAGCCGTGATTTCTTCCGGCGAAAGCGGGCGGTCCAACTCATCGAGCGACTTGAGTAGGTGGTCTGACCCAATGACAGGAAACTCGCTGTCGGGCTGCTCGTATTGTTGCTGGTCGGCTTGCTGCTGATTAATCTGTTCGGCGCGCTGCGTGCCTTGTGCAGCCGCCTGGGCAAGTCCGCTCGGCGCGTCCTGCGCGAGAGCAGGTGCCGTGGTCATTAGTAGAACGCATAGAACGGCGCCTGAGGTACGCATTGTCATTAGGCGCCTCCACGCGCTGCGATAAAGCGGTTGATCGCGACGGCTTCAGGGGTCTGATAGGTTTCCATCCGATTGATGGTAACTGTCACAAGAAGATCCTGCCCCGATACTTCACTTGCGGATTCATAGGTGATGCGGAGCGGAATCTGCACGACCCACTGATAGACGCCACGAGCGTTTGGCCCCTGTGAAAGGATCACTGCGTCTTGAGCAACCGCCGTGGTATTCAGCCTGCGCTCCTTCACCATTTCGAGCTGACCGCTCTTGTCGAGAGCGTCGATGAACGAGTTCCATCCGGCGGGCTGGGTGAAATACTTCTGCACGGCTGTGAGGTCGGTGCGATAATTGGTGAAGGAGTAGGTCAGCGCTGCGGTAACGGCCTGGGTGGCGAAGTTGGCGACTTCGTTTGCATTGAGGTGCGGTTTATCCAACGCCACCAATGGCAAGATTTGGCCGTTGGTTGTTGTCGCAAAGTAGCGGGGCTCGGGCCTATGGGTGGCAAGATAGGCCGCTGCGCCCACCGAAACGACGGTTGTGACCAGAAGCGCACAGCTGATTACCGACATCACCCGGAAAGCCGTCCGATACGTCTGTGTGCGCTTCATGACGGTTTCGAGTGCGCCGTAGGATTGCTCGCTCATGCCTCACTCCATTGTGAGCGCTGTATCGAGCGCTTGTTGGGTGAGGTTGCCAAAAGCGAACTGTCCGCCCTCGGCTGTCTTGTAAATGAAAAAGGGAACGCCCTTGATCCCGTTCTGGCGCATCCACAACACGTTTCTGCGAAGAATATCAGCCGTCTGATCGTCGATTTTGTCGGAAGCGATTGCAGCAACCTTTTGGCCACCAACACTTGAAGTCGCGGCATACTCATTTTTCAGGAAAACCGTGCCGACATTGTCCGACTGAAGGATGGCCGCAGAGATATTGAAAGCCGCCTCGCTGAGGATCGGGGCGAGAATGATGCGCAGGTCGATATCGCCGTTTTGGATGAGCGGCTTCATTGAATCGATCGACCATGCACAATGCGGGCACGTGGGATCGGCAAGCAGGAAAAAGGTCGGTGCGTCGGGCTTTGGATTGCCGACCGGGAACCACGCGCTGAAATCATGGGCCTGCTGCACCAGCTCATCCAAAGACTGGGCGGTCGGAATGTCTGGTGTATTTTGAGAGCCCACCGACGCCAGTTTGGGCGGTTTGCCAGCGTCCGCCTGATCGGCCGATGCGGCCCGCGCGGCATCGTCGCTCGGTTCAACTAAATCCGAAGATGGTGCTTTGGCAGGTTCCGCTTCCGCAGGAACTGCCTCGGTCAACCGACCGGGGGGTTTGAGAGCGCTGGGGTTCGATGCAGCGGGCTCCTCGTTGGCGACCTTCGGTGAAGGGGGCCGTGAAGGGGAGGGAGTGTTGGCGGTTTCCAGTGAAACGGTATTCGGCCTGGTCGACAGCAACGCGCCGGAAATGTCCTCGCCTTGCGGCCCGACGACCGAGCCGAAGATCGTCAGTCCGCCCTCCGTTGTCAGTGCAAATTTCTCTGTGCCGTCACCCTGCGGCACAGCCCATGCCTGCATACCGCCGACCTTCATCAACGGGCGCGCGCCGTAAAGGTTGAGCTGGTTCTCGATGAAAGGTGCTGCTGATGTGCTGCAACCTACAAAGGTGGTCTGCCAAGGCAGATCGATGTCGGCCTGAGTCACGTTTTCGGCGATCGCCCCGAGCGGCCACAGGCCGAGTAAGGCGGCGGGGAAAAGGACGGACGTAGAAACCGCCGACTTGCGTTTGAACATTAAGGAGGCCCCGATGCTAATTTGTTCCTGTCAATGTTGCATTGAATGACGTGAGACTGTAGTACATCAAGACATTGGAGCTGTGAAGTCCCCTTGGAAGACGGGTGATTTCGGGGAAAAATCAGACCTCATCGGGGGCTCTCGTGACAAATCAAATTGAGTTATACGAACACGAATCGTATCGACGCAACCCTAATTTGCTGAAAAATAGCTCTAAATCGCCTGTTTTCATGGCGATCGTGGTCGCTGTGGCCGTGTCGGCGGTCAACCTCTATTTGTTTTTGCGTGAACCAGAGGCGGTCAAATCAGGCCGGGTCTCCGATGCAACATCGGTGAAGGTCTCAGAGCTACATTCAGAGGTACAACGGCTAAAAACCGCGCAAGCTGACCTGGTACAACAACTGAACACGCTGACCGCCAGGAACGGCGTCCTTGAGCGCATTATCGGTCATGTGAATGAGCTGAAGAAGCAGGACGAGTTTATCCTGAACGAACTGGTCACGCTCCAGGGCATCGGCGGGCCTCTTGGCTTTGAGGCCGCAAATGGCGGCGTTGGCGTGCAGCACAAGATTGTAACCCATCCGGTCGTCGCCATGCCGGCCCCGGACGGGGATGGTGCGGAATAGGGCGGGCTATGGATAGCTTTGTCCAGCTTCTGGAGCGCGGTGTCGCGATCATTGCCCCCTTGCAGGCGTTGGTCGCAGGCACCTGCTTTTTGGTGGGGCTTGTCTTCGTCGCGCGCTCGATCGTCGGCATGGCTTCAGCCCACGAGCTCCGTAGTATTGGGGGCGCGGCATCTGGCTCATACACCGGTCCGCTGGTCCTGTTCTTCGTCGGCTCACTTCTGATTTCGCTATCGACGGTCATCGGGGCATTCCTGATGAGCTTCTTCCTGCAATCCGAGAGCGTGTCTGCGGAACAGGTATTCACCTACGCGCCCGAAATCACCAAGCCGCTTTCCGCTGAAATGAGCCAGAGAGCCGTTATTGCTCTCGTTCGCTTCGCGCAATTCATCGGCCTTCTCGGATTTGTGCGGGGTCTGTTCCTGCTCGCCCGCGCCGGCAACGGCGGACAAGTCGGCGACACGGGACGCGGGATTGTCCATCTCGTCGCAGGGACGTTGGCGATCAACATCGTCGTTATCCTGCAGATGCTTGAAAAACTTCTGGTCAAATAAAAAGGAGAGACCAAATGCAGAGAAAGTGCACCGGCCTGCTGACATTTTCCGGCTTTTATCTGGCCATGCTTGGGCCAGTGATGGCGCAACAATCGCTGGGCGATCTAGCCAGCAATTTTTCGACGACCACACTTGGCCCATGGGCCGACCTTCTCGGCTCCATCGCCTTCTTCGGCGGCCTTTTGTGCATCATCATCGGCATTGTGAAACTCGTCTCGAACTCCAGGAATCCGCATCAACAGCATTCCCCGATGTCGATGCTCATCTGGTTTCTCGCCGGCGCACTGTTGATCGGCTTGCCGGCCTGGGCTGGCGTTGGTGTCACGAGCTTCCTCGGCTCGGGTGCGGATACCTCGACCATCGATGGAACGCTGAGAAGCATCAACTGATATGGCACGTTTCGGCGAAACCCTCGACTACATCGCAGCGGCCTTGAGCCGCTCGGTCTTCCGCAAGTCGCTGGATGGCTATTGCCGTCTGGTGACCGCGGAGGACAACGATACCCTTGTCGCCGACGACGGGTCGCTGGTGAGTGTCTTTGCGCTCGAAGGGTTCCGCTCGCTGGCCGGTGAAACGGAAGTGTCGCAGACAGTCGAACAGCTGCGACGCACGATCACACCCTATTTTGCCTCTCCCGGATGCGCCCTGCAATTCTGGTTCGGCCATTCGCCGGATCTCGGCGCATCTGAAATCGACATGGCATTAAGCTCGATAGGGCGCGTCGCCCATGACAGCGGGCTTGACGTTGGCGACTTGATTGACGAGCGCCGTAGGATTTTGCCGCGAAAGCTGACCGGAGAACGTTCTTATCTGGCGGTGTGGTCACGCCCCTCCAACCTGACAAAGAACGAGATCAAGGCGGGGCAGGCGGCGAGGAGGAAAAACCTCTCAGGCGCGCCCTCAATGCGACAATCGCAATGGCCCGATGCTGCTCTGGAAGCACTCAGAACACGTCACAGGTCGGTCTCGGATGCGCTTTTGCGCGAATTTGCGCTGGTCGGCATCGAAATGGAGCGCTTGGATGCGCGTACCGCCATCACAGCCGCAAGAGGCGTTCTCTATCCCGAGTTTCTGCACGCATCACCAAGTTGGTCTCCTGTTCTGCCAGGAGACATGATGCGAAAGAAAATGCCGTCCACGAATGCCGAACTGAAGAAGGGCGATATTTCCAATCTTACCTGGCCGGCGCTTTCTCGCCAGTTGCTGACCGAAAGCGCGACGATCGTCGATCAGTCGACGGTTGAAATCGGCAACAGCGTCTTCTCGGGATTTGACTTGTCCTTGCCCCCTGAAATCGTTGTTTCGTTCAACGATCTTGTGCGGCGGGTTCTCGACAGCAAAGACAGGATTTCCTGGCGCACCTCGATGCTGACCGAAGCAGGCGGCTATCAGGGGCAGATCTTCAAAGAACAATATGCGCGGCTGTTCACCTGGACCGCGCCGTCGCGCAACCGGCGTATCGTACAGGCGTTCGATGCCTTGCGCGAAGCCGACGGCATCGACGATACGGCCGTTCGCTTCCGTGTCTCCTTTGCGGCCTGGGCTCCGAAAACGCACAAGGACGTGCTCATGAGACAGGTTGCCAATCTACGGCGCGCTGTCGAGCGCTGGGGATCAGCGCAAACCGATGCGCTGATTGGCGATCCCGTCGAGAACGTCATGTCGTCGGCGCTCGCGATGAACTGCGCGTCGACCGCGCCGCCTATGGCGGCGAGCCTGTCACACGCGCTGGCGATGAGCCCGATTTCGCGCCCGGCGAAATGCTGGGACCATGGTGCTGTGCTGTTCAGAACTTCGGACGGAAAGCTGTGGCCCTATCAGCCGGGATCATCCAAGCAAACTTCATGGGTCGACGTTATCGTCGGAACGCCGGGCTCCGGCAAGTCGGTCCTGCTGAACTCGATGAACCTTGGCGTGGCGCTGTCACCGCAAAGTGGCCAGTCAGATGATGGTAGCGGATTGTTGCCACGCATTTCGATCATCGATGTCGGCCCGTCCTCGGCCGGATTGATTTCGCTCCTGCGTGACAGCCTGCCGGCGAACCGGCGTCACGAGGTCGTCTATCACCGGCTCCGGATGGAAGAACAGTATTCGGTCAATCCGTTCGACACCCAGCTCGCATTGCGGTTTCCTCTGGCTCACGAGCGCGGATACCTCGTCAATCTTGTGACCTTGCTGTGCACGCCGGACGGGGCTGAATCGGCCTATGACGGTATTTCCGCGCTGGCAGCAAGCTGCATTAACGAAGCCTATGAGCGGTTTTCGGATGACCGGGAGCCGAAGAAATACGTGCCATCGGAAAGTTATGAAGTCGACGCCGCTCTCGGTGAGGTCGGCTATGTAGCCGACCAGTCCTCGACCTGGTGGGAGGTGACCGACGTTCTGATGGAAAACGGTCGACGGCATGAGGCTGCACTGGCGCAGCGCTTTGCCGTTCCGACGCTGTCCGATCTCATCTTGGTATCGAACTCCGAGACAGTTCGAGAACCCTTCCGAGAAATGGTGACGCGCACCCAGGAGCCGGTGCTTAAAGCGTTTCAGCGCATGGTCAGCTCCGCGACCAAGGACTTTCCCATCCTCGCTCGCCCGACGCGTTTCGATGTCTCCGGCGCGCGCATCATAGCCTTTGATCTGTCGGACGTGACAGCGACGGTCGGACCGCAAGCAAAACGACATACCGCCATCATGTATATGCTGGCCCACCATGCCGTCACCTCTGACTTCTGGTTGGACGAAGACGAGTTGCGGGGCCTGAAGGCACCGCAAGTCTACATCGACTACCATCTGCGCCGTTGGAAAAATAACCGTCAGATGCACAAACGACTGTGCTTTGACGAGTACCACATGACTGGTGGGCTCGGTATTCGCCAGCAGGTCATCAATGACGTTCGAGTGTGCCGGAAAGCTGGTGTTCAGATCGCCTTGGCATCGCAGCTGATGGATGACTTCGATGAGGCCATTCAGAAGCTCGTCACCAATATTTGGTTCTGCAACGTGCCGACCGAAAACGCGATTTCAGAGGTCTCCGAAACCTACAATCTTTCAGCCTCTGCTCGATCGATCCTCCGAACGCTCCATGGCCCCGTCCCAGGCGAGGGCGCTCCGGTCATGGCTTATCTGACCCTTAAGAGCGGTGTTTACACCCAATATCTGATCAATGAACTCGGCCCGATCGAGCTATGGGCGCTGTCCACGACATCCGAGGACACGGCCCTGCGGTCCATGCTCTATGACCGTCTCGGCTCGAAGCGCGCGCGCACCATTCTGGCCGCCCGGTTTCCCGACGGGTCCGCAAAGGCAACGATCGAACGCCGGCTCGGTGAGTTGGAAGATCGGGGTGTTGCCGTTGACGAGGGCAAGAGAGGCGATGTCATCCGCGATCTCGCAGATCAAATTGTGAAGGAGGCAGTAGCATGAGTTTTCGAAACGCAGCCTTGGCGCTTCTGTTGTCGTCATCGGCAGCTGTCGCGCAAGATACGGATGTAGCGACCAAATACATCACCTTCAACGATGTGGATGCGGATGCGACACAGGTCGCTCGCAAGATGTATGGGCGCTTCTATCGCATGGTCGAGGCCGAGCGCGTCTGGCTGGAAGAGCCGACCGAAAGCTATGACCAGATGGTGGTGCGCCTCGGCGACAACCGCAAATGCGATCCAAACTGCGGCGTTGTTGCTCTTTATTACATCGAGCCGGACGCAATGTGGCTTGAAGTCTGGCGGGGCCTTGGCGATGCGGTTGGTATTGGAGACGTCGGCATGGATGGCATTCGCTCCATCCATGCCGACGACGGTCGTGTTTGGAAATGGTTCAGCACGTCCTACTCGCCCCAGGTACTAGGTGATGTTTACGAGTCCCGCGTTGCCAAGGAAGATGAGAAGCGCGCCGCCTATGGCGTCCTGAATGCTCGATCGGCGCCTCCCGAGGGCGTCGAGCCGCCTGAGTTTCTCGCATTTGACGTGGACCTGAAGAGCGGCGACGAAACCGTCATTACAGCGCGTTCCCTTTACTATTGCGGCAACGGTCCTTGCCCACTGATTGTCCTCGACGGCGATAACAAGGCGATCGCCAACTTCCGGACCTATGCCGAGGATTTCGCTCTCGAGCCAGATCGCGACGAGGAAGGTTACCGCCTGATCGAATTGTCGATCGACGACGGCATCGGTGTTTACAGCGTCGGCAGTGGTGAACGGGTCAAGACAATCGGTCTTATGCCTGTCCTGGAGGCTGGTCGGGAGAAGCCGCTATGAAACAGGTTATCTTATGCTTATCCGCTTTTTCGCTCGGACTGGCATCGGTAGCGGCACATGCGGGATATCTGGATGCTCTCAAGGGACATGAGGGGGGCGACAGCTACTCGGTCATCAATAAGAAGGGCACCGCGCTCGGCAAGTACCAGATCACGGCCGGTACGTGGGCCACGCTCGGATATACCCAGGGATCTGGTGGCAACTGGTCTAACTACACCTTCACAGACAAGGCCCGTGCAGCCGGCGTCTCGTCGCTCGACGATCTCCGGTATTCCGAAGCCGGCAAGGCACTGCAAGAGCGTGCCGTGAACGAGCTGACAATCAGCAACTGGAATTCAATGAGTTCCCAAACACGCGGGCTGGTAGGTCAGACAGTGAATGGCGTGCAGATCACACAGGAAAGCCTTCTGGACGCGGCGCATTTTCTTGGCTCCGGCGCCCTGAATGATTGGGTCGCAAGCGGTTTTGATCCCAACGCGCTACCCGAGAGCTATCTCGCGGCCAACAGCCTGTCCTCCTACGCGGAGCTGCAGGATCTCATCCTGAAGCGCATGGCATCCATCAACGGCAATTCATACGACGGCTTCGGATACACGAACAGCTATTCCGTCGGGGGAATGTATGGCGCGACCAGCGACTTTCCCGGTTTTGGATCAAAGCGGCCCGTTCTCATTCAGGAAGTGCCGCCATATCAGGGAGAAAAGAAAACGCTATGAAGAAGCTTGTATTGTTTTTTGCACCTGCCCTGATGCTGCACGCGGGATTGACCCATGCCGCAGAGGGAACCGACCAGATCGAACAGCTATTCGATTCCATGCTCGGCGGCCAAAGCGGCGCATGTACTGACACCGTTAAAATCAGTTTGACCGACGCTATCCGCGCAGGAATCGACACTGAGGTGGCGCGAAAGGAAGCGGCGCTTCAACAGCCGAAGCCCGTTGATGGCCTTGGTTGCCTGGACAACCTCATGAATCTCGACCTGGATATCGCCATTCAGGTTCCTGACGTGCAGGGCCTGTTCGATTCTGCATTGTCCAACGCAGAACAACAAATCTGCTCCTTTGCACAAGAAGCCTGGGACAAGGCCACGGAGCCCCTGACATCGGCGCTTCAGCTGCCGTCCTTCGACGGCATCTCGGTAGACAGCTTTACCGGCGGTTCCAGTGACGTGCTCGATTTCGGGTCCGTCAACATGGGCCTGTCACAGGGCGGCGATTATGGCGGCGACGCGGGCGTGAGAGATGCTGGCGCGAATTCGTTGCTGCGCGATACCTATCAGAAGCTCTATGGCACCGGAGGACAGTGATGAAACACCTGATTTATGGCTTGTTGGTTTCGGTTGCGAGTGTCGGACTGGCTCAGACGGCTGAAGCGGCCTGCTCCTGCGGTGGCGTGCGCAATATCGTTGCCCAATACAGCAACAAGACAATCCAGGACGTCAACGACCATACGACGGATGTCGGTCAGCAGATAGCGGATACTATCCTGAAAGGGGTCGCACAGCTGAGTGCCTATTCTGATCGATCCGTCGAAGCGCAAAAGCGCATCGAGGACGCAGCACAGTTGAATGACACGCTGCGGGCGCGTCAGGAGGCCCGCGGCCAGGCTGAGAGCGGTCGCTACGATCCGGCAGCCTCGGCCTGCTTCGACCTTTCCGGGCTGATGCAATTTGGCGGCGGAACTGCTTCCTATGGCGTCGGCGGGACAGACGTCTCCAATCTTTCGCGCAATCGCTCGCGTGGCAACGGTGCTGAGGGACAGGCAGTCTCCCAGGGCGGGCTTGCGATCGCCAATGCGATTATCAAAGACCGGGACGAGCTGGAAGATGTTGGCGGGTTCAAAGATCCGACGTCTGACATTCGTTTCTTGACCGATGCGCAGACGTTGGACACGTCCGAAGGTAAGGTCGCTCAGGCATATGCGCGCATGGTCAACAATATGGTTGACCCGATCCCGGCAAAGCCAATTACGGAAGGCGAAGCGAAAACGCCGGCCGGCAAGGCGCAGATGGCGGCGCGTCAGGTCGATGCGACACGTCGCTCAGCCTCTCACGCCATTCTTTCCTACCTTGGCGATCTGAGCGCGCCGACCGGCAGCAGCGAGCTCGCCGAATGGGCCAAAAAGGCCGCGCCGACCAACTATCCCTATGAGATTGGAGACAAGGTTTCGAAGCTTCAGGCTTTGGATATTTTCGTTGAAAGTCGCTTCCCGAATCCGGAATGGCATCAGGCCGTTGCCAAGATGTCACCAGAAGCCGTTGAACGCGAAAACCTTCTGACCAATGCCCTGCAGCTCTACGTCTCATGGGAGCGTTTCGGTCTCGAACGGCGACAGGCGGCCGCTCTGTCTGCACTGCTCGCTCTTCAGCTTGACGATCGCGACAGCAGGACAACCGTAATCCCGGTGAACGACTGATGAAAAGACGGCGGAACCGACAGGATGATCCGCACAAGACTGGCTGGCTTGCCCGACGCGGCGGCATGCACCAGCTTGCCTTCATCGTCACGTCCGGGTTTTCGGTCGGCATGGCGGCATGGGATATTATCGCCAGCACGATGCGACCGAAGCGCTATTCGCGTGACAGGTTCTTCAAGACGGACGAAGACGGCGGCATCTCCCGCTTCAAGGCCCAGACATCTGGAATGAGCCAAAAGGAAATCGACGACGATGCCCGCGCCTGGCTACGGGAGCGAACGGTTTACACGATCATCGCGTTTCTTTGTCTCGCTGCGATCCCGGCCATGTTTGCCTTCGGCATCTTCAGCATTTTCACGCTCATAGCACTCATCGTTTTGGCACTTTTGTTAGCGGCCAAGGCCATGAAAGCTGACTTTGCCTACTGGCAAATCCGACAGGGCCGTTTCGGCCCCTTTGCGGACTACCTCCAGCACCGTCTTCCTTACGACATGCAGATAATCAGGAAGGATTGAACCTTGCGGCGATTTTTCAAAGGTCTGCCCCTGGCCTTCATCTTTACCAGCTCCGGCGCGTTCGCACAGGAAATCGATGTCGTGGACATTCTGTCCGGCGGCGGCGACGAACGGACGAACACCTATCTGAACATGATTTTTGGTCCGCTTTTTCCCGGCCCGAACGACAAAACCCTGATCTCGGTGCTGATCTCGGACTTCAATATTCTGTTCTTCGCCCTCGGCGCGATCCTGCTGGCCTACAACATTATTATCGGGACGATGGAATCGGCGCACCACGGCGAAGTCCTCGGCCGACGTCATTCATCCCTGTGGGCGCCGATCCGCACACTGGTCGCAGCAGCGCTGCTTATTCCGGTCCCTGCGACGGGTTACAATGGCGTTCAGCACGCAGCCACCTATCTGGTGCAGTTTGGCACGGGCACGGCATCGTATTTCTGGCAGAAAAGCGTGGATCTCGTCTTCAACGACCACATGCCGATCGTTGGCACGGACATGTCCCAAAAGGACGGTCAGTTCATTCAGGCTGTTTGGCGCATGGAAATGTGCCGGGCTGTCTACAACGCTGAGGCTGCAAAGGGCGGGGGCGACATTGCCGGCATTACCAAAAACTGGCGGACAACCGCCAGCGGCAGTTTGGCGCTCTCCTACGACATGCCCAACTATCGGGGTGCGTGCGGCACGATCACGCTTCCTTCAGAAACCAAAGGTTTTCAAAGGGTCGCTGCCTCGTCGGACAAAACATACGCCGATTATGCAAAAGCCATGCGCGACGCAGTTACTCAGATCACCAACAACTATGCGCCGACGGCGGATTCGGTGGCATTGGCCGTTTCTCAAAGGCAGCCTTTGCCCGAATATAGGGGCCTTGCAGATGACCTGGCGGAATGGCGCGAGCTCCATGCCAACATCCTCAAGGACTATATCGCAACAGACAAACTTCAAAAGGATGTGCAATCCGCGGCGTCCGAAACAGAAACGATCAACATCAACGGCATCGGCGACAAGGAACAGAACATCGACCTGTCTGCCAGTCTGAAGGATGGCGGATGGCTGCAAGCGGGCTACTACTATCAGCTGATCAGCCGCTTCACCGCCGACGCTTCGGCCGTCGCGGGAGGAATTCCGCAGACAACACCCGGCGGCGCGATCGGAGCGACAGCCAATCCGAAAGGTCGGGTCGGAGAGTCTATTGCCTCGCAGTATGACGACGCCAACTGGTATCTGTTCGGTTCAGCCCAGGGAGACGCCACGAAATTCCTTGAGAGTTTCGCCGGCACCTACAATGGTGTCGTCGAATGGTGGAACGAGAGCGTCGCCCGAAGCGATGTACGCGCCTTTACCAACGAGCGTG
This sequence comes from Martelella mediterranea DSM 17316, assembly GCF_002043005.1. Lineage (NCBI taxonomy): Bacteria > Pseudomonadati > Pseudomonadota > Alphaproteobacteria > Hyphomicrobiales > Aurantimonadaceae > Martelella > Martelella mediterranea. The sequence continues at coordinate 112,871 of NZ_CP020332.1, forward strand.
CAGCCTTTGCGGATTCAACGGCCGACATGACATCCTATATGGTGTCTGCCGGCAATCTTTACGAAGCCTTCGACTTTCTGAACCCGGCTGCCAATGACGGCGACCCGATGGTGGGCCTGATCGCGGTTGGCAATCAGCTGGCGTTCTATAGCGGCGTCATCATGATTTCGCTCGCGGTACTGGCAGCGGTTCCTTTTCTTGGACAGTCCGTGATCGCGTTCGCCGGCTTCCTCGGCTGGGTGTTGAGCGGGATCTCGGTTGCCGGCTACTTCATGGCGTTTGTGCTGCCAATGATCCCGACAGTGATTTGGGTCATCGGCGTGACGGCCTTCTTCCTGTTGGTCGTTGAGATGATCTTCGCCGCACCGCTGTGGGCGATCGCTCACTTGTCGATGGAAGGCGAAGGTTTGGGCGGTCGGCAGGCCAGACGCGGATACGTCATGTTGCTGGCGCTGACGGCAACTCCGGTGCTCATGCTCTTCGGGCTTCTTGTGGGCATGATCATCTTCCGGATTGGCGGAACGCTTCTCAACGGGGGCTTCTATTATGCCATCACCGCAGCTCAGGCGCTCTCCGGTGACAGCTACACCCAAATCACCTGGTTCATCGGCATCTTTGCCATCATGGTGTTTATGCTCTTCGCATATGTCGTCATGCTGGAACGCTCTTTTGCCTTGATCGCCGAATTCCCTGGCAAGGTATTCCGACTGATCGAGCCGGATGCCGTCAGCGATCTCGACACGCATGCAGCCATGCGGACCAATGTTGCCGCCGGTGGAACCGCCGGCTCAATGGGTAGCCTGACGAGTTCTGCAGGCGGCGGCTTTAATAGAAGAATTGCAAGTAAGACCCCTAAAACAAATGAGTAAGAAAGGACAGGAAATGGTTGGCACCAACTCGCCCGTTTCAGTTCGGTTGGATGTCGATACGCGCGAGAGACTGAACGCCTTGGCCAATCGACTGGACAGCACCCCACACGCACTAATGCGTCAAGCCGTTGCAGAATTTGTCGAAAGGCGCTCGACGCCAGTTCCGGCTCAAACGCCAAATCAAAGCTGACAGTGGTCACACGACCTTTGAGAACGGCCGACAAGATCAGCCGGGCATTTCTAGTTTTCAGCGACTGGTCTGATCATGCTAGGCGCATATCAGGAGTCCCGGCTGCGCCGCCGCGTCAATTCCTGAGCTTTCCGATTGCATATGCTATCGGTCGACGAATACTGGACACTGAAAAGCTAAGAGAAGAATGGCGGAAAAGCGCCTCCACTTCGGTCACTCAGAGCCGGATTTAAAAGTTATTGAGTGATATCAGAAGGATGTGATTCAACCACCTCTGCCAAGAACGTGGAGGATTGCATGCCCTGGACTGATATCACCCGCCTGCAGCATAACCGTGATCGCCTTCGCTATCCAACCGATTTGACGGATCGTGAGTGGGCTGTAATTGCTCCACTGATACCGCCGGCCAAGCCCGGTGGGCGACCACGGAAAACGAACATGAGGGAGGTGGTGAACGCGATCCTTTATATTGCGGGCAGCGGCAGCCAATGGCGGGCCCTGCCGAAGGATTTTCCTCCGGTCTCCACGGTGCGAGGCTATTTCTATGGATGGCGCGATATCGGCCTTTGGCAGACCATCAACCATCTGCTTGTCTGCGCTACGCGCGAACTGGAGGGGCGCGAGGCCTCGCCCACGGCCGGTGTCATCGACAGCCAGAGTGTCAAGACCACTGAAAGTGGCGGGGTTTCGGGCTGCGACGCCGGCAAGAAGATCAAGGGCCGCAAGCGCCACATTATCACCGATACGCTCGGGCTGATGCTGTTCGCGCATGTCCATGCAGCCGATATCCAGGACCGTGACGGTGCGCCCAGCGTCCTGAAAGCCATCCGCTACCGTTTCCCCTGGTTGCGCCATGTCTTCGCAGACGGTGGTTATGCCGGGCAGAAGTTGCGAAAAGCGCTGCGCGGATGCGGCCAATGGAACCTTGAGATCATCAAGCGCTCCGACACAGCGAAAGGCTTTGAGGTTCTGCCCCGCCGATGGGTGGTTGAGCGCACCTTCGGCTGGTTCGGTCGATGCCGTCGACTGGCCAAAGATTGGGAGAAGTCCATCGCAAGCGCCACAGCATGGGTCAACATCGCAAGCATCAGGGTGATGACAAGGCGGCTCGCACGATATTGTTTCCCGTCATGAACTTTTGAATCCGGCTCTCAGACTAGTTTTGGCGATTCCTGAAAGCAGACATATCCATTGAATATTCTGCAGGTCGCGGTTGCGCGAAACACGGCCAGCAATATTCAGACTTGGTTTATTATCTGACGCTGCCCGTTGAGAGGTTCCTTCAAGCATGCGAGCGGCTCGGCGGAGAAATGGATTTTCATCCCATTGGCATCAGATCCAACGATGCACATCACGGCGGTAGTTCCTGTATTCCACGCCGAGTTCCAAGTCTAAGACACGTTCCTCGATCCGAACCTGAAGGTGGACAGCCACGATCAGCACCAGAGTAAGGGCTAGAGTTGCGAGGCTCGGCAGCGCAAGAAACAATCCGAAGAACAGCACCATCTGTCCGACGAAGACGGGATTGCGAGAGATGGCGAACGGACCTGTCCTCACGATCCGGCCCAGTTCACCGGACGCCGCCCCGATTCTCCAGGAGCGCCCCATATAAACCTGCGAATAGAGTGACAGCGCGGCCCCAGCGAGTACGATCAGTGCTCCGAACGGCGCGAGCGGGCCGCCGAAGAGCGCAACGTGCATCGGATCGGCAGGCGCGCCACCGAGGAACAGGGCGACCAGGGCGTAGATTGAGGTGCCGGTGAACAAGAGGCGAAACAGCAGCGCCGGAAGCCCTTGTCTCTCCGATCCCTTGCCGAAAAGCCAAACGGATCGCCCTGACGCCCGGCCAGCCCACATGGTCCACATCAGGAACAGCGCCATATAGGTAAGCACGACTGCGGCAGAGACGGCTTCGAACGAAGACATGACCGGTTTCAGTTCCGGCCGTCGGGATAGTTGGCGAACACTTCGGTCGATCCGTCGCGGCGAACAAGCAGGACATCATACGGGTCTGCGTCAGGCCCGGGTTCGCCCATGCCAGGCGATCCGTATGGCATGCCGGGCACGGCCAGTCCGATTGCGCCCGGGCGCTCGGCCAGCAGGCGGTCGATCTCGCGCGCGGGTACGTGGCCCTCGATAACATAGCCCTCGATCATGGCGGTGTGGCAACTCGTCTGATCCGGCTGCAAGCCGGCCTTGATCTTCTCCTGCATCAGGTCGGCCATCGGCAGATGTTCGATCTCGGCCGTGTAGCCGTTTTCCTCGACGTGCTTCGTCCAGGCGATGCAACAGCCGCAGCCGTTGGTGGACAGCACTTCAAGGTGCTGCGCGGCGGCCAGCGCGGTTCCGCTCATCAGGAGCGAGGCGATGAATGCGAATCCGGTTCTGCGAAGCAGTGACATGGTGTTTCTCCTTGGTTCAGTCTGCCGTGTCGGCAAGCCGGCGAAGTTTTTGCATTTGGGTTTCTCGTGGCTCATGGCTGTCCAGCATGCCCATGAAATTCCCTTCGGCGTTGACCAGATAGACGCCGGCGGTGTGGTCCATTGTGTAGTTTCCGCCTTCCAGCGGCACCTTTTCGTAAAAGGCGGCAAATGCCTTCGCAGCCTGTTCGGTCTGGTCCTTGGTGCCGCGTAGCGCGATGATGCGGCTGTCAAAAGAAGTCAGGTAACTCGCCAGAAGCTCTGGCGTGTCCCGTTCGGGATCAACGGTGATGAAGAGCGGCGTGATCTTGTCCGCCGCCGGTCCCAAATCATCGAATAGGCTCGTCAGCTCAAACAGGGTTGTCGGGCAAACGTCGGGACAGTGAGTGAAGCCGAAAAAGACCAGATAGGGTTTGCCCTCAAGTTCTTCGTTGGTCAGAGTCTCGCCCAAATGCGTCGTCAGCTCGAAGGTCCCGCCAACTGCAGCGACGCCAGAGCTGCTGGTTGAGACTGTTCCCGGCCGCTCCAGCCCGGGCAACAGCCCGCTGAACATCATGAGAAAGCCGGCCACAACAACAACCGCGCCCCAGGTGACTAACCGGATAGTTTTCAGGCGCTTCATTCGGGTGTCTTCCCGCGACCCTGGTGAGCATCTGTAGCTGCAGGTGTCGCTCCCATCGGGACGACCGAGAATTCGAGCGCAACATCGCCGGCGGCTTCGAACGTGATTGTCGCAGCAAAGCTATCGCCTTTCTTCAACGGCTCTTTCGGATTGATGAACATGAGATGCAAGGCGCCGGGCTCCAGCTTCAGTGTTTCTCCGGGTGCGATCACGACTCCTTCCGCAACATGCCGCATCCGGGCAACGCCGTCCACTACGGTAGATTCATGAACCTGGACTGCCTCTGCTCCATCCGACGATCCGCCGAGCAGCCGATCAGGCTCAGTCCCCGTGTTGGTGATGGTGAGATACCCACCGGCGACCGGCGCGCCAGGCGGCGTCGCTCTCGCCCAGGGATGATCGATTTTGAGCGAACCGAACTCATAATCATGAGCAAGTGCGGGTTGCGCCATCGCTGTCAATGTGAAGCCGATGATGAGCGGCTTTATGAAAGACATTCTTCTGGTCCTCTTTATGAGTATGTCGAATCTGGCAATCAGCCACGGGCCGGATGACCTTCCGTTTCATCGCCAATCGCAGGTGAACTGTCAGCGTACCCGACCGACTCTTCGACCGCTGCCGCAGGCGTCTCCCGGTCGCCGCGAAACCGCAAAAGGCGCAGGGCATTGATCGTGACAAGTACGGTCGCGCCTGTGTCTGCCAGGATTGCCATCCACAAGGTCGTCGTGCCGGTGAGCGTCGTCACAAGGAAGACGGCCTTGAGCCCGAGTGCGAGCGCGATGTTCTGCCAGATGTTTCCGAGCGTGGCGCGTGACAACCCCACCATTTCGGCCACGCCGGTCACGCGGTTCTTGAGCAAAGCGGCGTCGGCTGTCTCGAGCGCGACGTCGGTGCCACCACCCATGGCGATGCCGACCGATGACGCGGCAAGCGCAGGCGCGTCGTTGATGCCGTCGCCGACCATGGCGATGCCGCCATGCTCACGGAGCGCGGCGATTTCCGAGAGCTTGGCGTCGGGCAGCAGTTCGGCCTTTGCCTCGAGTCCGAGACCGGAGGCGATCGCGTCGGCGGTGCGCCGGTTGTCGCCCGTCAACATCACGGCCCGGATGCCGAGCGCCTTCAGGCGCGCGACACCGCTCGCAGCGTCCTCGCGCGGTTCGTCGCGCAGCGCGATGACGCCGATGGGGCGCTTGCCCGACAACACGATCACCGCCGTCTTGCCCCCGGCCTCCAGCGCCTCCAGCTTTCCGCTGAGTTCGGGCGAGAGATCATTCTGCTCGGCGGCGTAGCGCGGCGAGCCGACCGAGACGAAGCCTTCCCGCAGCCGCGCCGTGACGGCCTTGCCGGGAATGGCCATCGCCCCGCCGAAGACCTTCGGCAGTTCGAGACCGCGTTCTTCGGCTGTCTCGACGATTGCCATGCCAAGCGGGTGACTGGATCCATCTTCGACCGCGGCAGCCTTCGCGAGCAGTCCGGCTTCGTCGCCCTCGAGCGGAATGATGTCGGTCACACGCGGCTTTCCGACCGTCAGCGTGCCCGTCTTGTCGAAGGCAACCGTGGCTACCTTGCCAAGCGTTTCCAGCGCCGCCCCGCCCTTGATCAGAAGCCCGAGCCGCGCACCGGCGGCAAGGCCGGAGGCGATCGCCGCCGGTGTGGAGATGACAAGCGCGCAGGGGCAGGCGATGAGCAGCGTCGCCAGCCCGCGATAAATCCAGGTGCCCCAGTCAGCCCCCAAAAGCAGGGGCGGCGCGACAATGATGAGAGCGGAAACCGCCATGGCGGCGGGCGTGTAGTATGCGCTGAAGCGGTCGATGAAGCGGGCGGTCGGTGCCTTCGAGCCCTGCGCTTCCTCTACCAGATGGATGATGCGCGCGATCGTATTATCGGCGGCCGTGTGCGTGATCCGCACCTTGAGCACACCATTGGCGTTGATGCTGCCGGCATAGACGGTGCTGCCCACCTCCTTCAGCACCGGCACGGACTCGCCCGTGACCGGCGCCTCGTCCAACTCGGAGCTGCCCTCGATCACCTCTCCGTCCGACGGCACGCGGTCGCCGGGCCGGACCACGACGACATCGTCGAGGGCGAGTTCATCCGCGGGCACCTCCGTCACCACGCCGGCACGCTCGCGGCGCGCCACGCGCGGAACGAGGTTCATCAGCGCCTCGATGCCGGCGCGCGCCCGGCCCGCGGCAACGTTCTCCAGGATTTCTCCAACCGCGAAGAGGAAGACGACGATCGCCGCTTCCGCGCTCTCGCCGATTGCAACAGCGCCAATCGCGGCAACGGACATCAGCGTTTCGATACTGAATGGCGTGCCGTGCCGGGCACCGGCTATCGCGCGCCGGAGGATCGGCAGAACTCCGAGCAGTGCCGTCGCCAGATAGGCCCATTCGGCCATCGCGGGCGCAACCGTCGCGACAAGAAAGGCGAGACCGAGCAGAACACCGGTTGCGATGACGAGTTGACCTTTACGTGTCCGCCACCATACCCGGCCAGCTGTTTCGGGTCGCAGGGGCGAAGCGTTAGCTCCATCGGACGGCTCACCCGGCATTGAAAGCGGTGTGTAACCGAGCGAGCGAATGCGCCCTTCGACGGCCCCACGAGATGTCCGATCCTCATCGAAGACGAGCGACAGCCTCTCGAGCCCGTAGTTCACGTTGATCTCGCTGACGCCCGGCAGGCGCTTCAGTCCGTTCTCGATCTTGACCGCGCAGGCAGCGCAATCCATCCCTTCGACACGGAGTTTAAGTGTTGTATTGGCCTCGACCGGCATGTGCCACCTCGACTTGTTCGATGCGACACCTTATATGCACCCTGTAGCAACTATAGGGTCAAGGCCGTGAGGCACGAAAACTTCTCCATCGGCGATCTTGCGAAGGCGACTGACACGAAAGTGGTGACGATCCGTTACTACGAGCGTGTGGGCCTTCTGCCGAAGCCGGAGCGCACCGCCGGAAACTATCGCAGCTACTCGGCCGCACATCTCGGCCGGCTGAGCTTCATCCGTCGGGCACGAGACCTCGGTTTCACGATCGAGCAGGTGCGCGATCTACTCAGTCTTTCTGATCAACGCGACCGATCATGCGACGCTGTCGACGCGATCGCCTGCGCGCATCTAGCCGAGGTGGAACGCAAGATTGCGGACCTGCAGGCCTTGCGTCACGAACTGGGGAGCATCATCGATCAGTGCGGTTGCGGTACAATAGCCGAGTGCCGGATTATCGAAGCGCTATCGCCCTGATATGGAAACGAACTGAGCGCGTTGCAGGGTCGTTTCATCGAGTTTGATACGGATCAAGAGGCGTGCCGCTCACTGACGGGGACCGAAAATAATCACGGCCGCACCAACAAGGCAGATCACGGCTCCAGTAACATCCCACCGGTCCGGCCGGGCATCCTCAACGAGCCAGAGCCATGCAAGCGACGCGAAGATATAGACGCCGCCGTAGGCAGCATAGGTCCGACCCGCTGCAGCGACGTCAACCAATGTGAGGAGGTAGGCGAACAGAGCGAGGGACAAAACACCAGGCGCAATCCACCATGGTGATTTATCGAGACGTAGCCAGGCCCAGAACGCGAAGCACCCGGAAATCTCTGCCAAAGCTGCTCCGGTATAGGCAAGAATCGTCATGTGAGCATGGGCTCCGTTCCTAAGTTGTATCTCGCGCGAGCTGTTTTATTTTTGACGTTCTAGACATGTCAACTCGCCCTCTCACAAGAGCCATCCGCCTACATGAGATACAGAGCAATACGGTCTGCACGGACAACCGGCTCCGCACCAAGGCAGAGCCAAGACCTCTTGAACTGGCGCTATGTACGACGTTCCCGTTGGACAGTTGCCCGTGAGACAAATCCACTACCGGCGTGGTTTTGAGGAGCCGGGCAGACCTCATGGCGCGCTGATGAATGTCCGCTCAACCACATCTCGTGCCAGAAGCTGCCAGTCAGCAGACGGCCCCATCCCGGTCATTCCCAAAGCAGGCCAAATTATGGACCCTGCACGAAGGAGTGAGGACCATCACCCATTCTGCAAATGCCCACTAAAGAATGAAGTACCGATGAATTACGTAGGCGAGCTTCCATAGCGACAGGATAGCCGCTGCGGCGAGAGCGATCAAAAACAGCATAAGCCAGTCATGATTTGCAATAGCAGTCTCAATGATGTTCAGAAATTTCAAGAACAACAGGCCGAAGGATAGAGCAACAGCCGCCATCGCGGCGGCGGCCGGCAAGCAGAGAAGCAAGATGATTGGCCAATAGACAAGCTTTCGAACAGCACGTTCTCCGACGCCGGCCTCATAGTTCTTATGATCCCTGACGGGGCGAAGGTACTTTGGAATTTGCATATTTTCCTCCTTCGTCATCAGCGGCCGTCAGTGGCGCGGCAGCAATCGCCTGAGGTCGTCATACGAAACCTTGCCCTCATCAACTTTCTGTTGGGCCGCATCATGCATGGAGCGGGCAAGAACGCGGTCGGCCGACTCCTGCATCAGACGGCTCACGGCTTTCGGCCAGTCGCCGATAGGAACAGAAACAAACTGATCGCGCACATAGTCGTCAAACAGCAGATACTCGCGCAATGGCACGCGGCCGCGATGGTCGCTGGTGCGGACCAGGTGTTGAACGACGAAGAGCTGGAGCGACGTGATCAGGTCGAACGCGCGCGCATCGCGTTCTTCGGCCGGGAAGTTCACGACCATGCGCCGCAAGCCTTCCGCGACCGATCCCGCATGCGTGGTGGTGTAAACCAAGTGGCCGGTCAGACTGGCCTCCAGGCAACCCTCAAGGGAGGCTTTGTCGCGGGCCTCGCCGAGCGAAATAATATCAGGCGCGCAGCGCAGCGCCGCCCACACTCCGTCGCCGAACGACGGCAGGTTGCGCCCTTCGCCGATCTCCGACTGCTCAATGGAAGACGCGCAGTCGCTGTGATCCGTCAGCACGTCGGAATAGGTGAACTCGATAGGCGCCTGCAGATCGACGATCGCTTTCGGATCGGCCGTGTTTTCAAGATGAAAGCGCGTGATCCCGGCAAGCGTCGTGGACTTTCCCTGGCCGGTCGCGCCGGCGACAACGACAATGCCATGCTGAGGCGACATGTACGGGCGGACCTCACTATCGAGTCCGACATCATCGATCGTTGGCGTCTTTGTCGGCAACGGTCGCATCGTCATGGAAATGCCGTCGCCAGCACCTTTCATCACGCCCTTGGCGTTCACACGGAAACGCTGGCGCCGGTGACGGTCAATCGGAACCTCGAACGAGAAATCCAGAGGTCGCCCTTGCCGCAAGATGCTGAAGGCATCTTCCGACCGCCACATGTGGCTCAGGATACTCAAGACCTCTGAGGCGTTCAGAGGTTTTGCGGTCGCAAAATGCTGCGTGCCATGCATCTTGATCCGAATACGACTGTCCGTCTGTATCCGGATGTCCGACGCCCCTTTGATCGAGGCCCCGACCAGCAACTGCTGAAACGGGTCCATGTCACCGTCAAAACGCAACGGCTCATGGTTCAGAACGCGCGCATAGGGCTCCTTCGGATCGTAGGCGTCTTCCGTCAAATTCGATAGATCAACCGCCGGCATTACTTGGCCACCTGAAAACGTCTCTGGATCGGCTTCCATCGGGCCGGGTTTTTGACGAACCGGGCAGCATCATCGATCTCGACACGGCGCTCGCCAATATAGAGCTCGTCGACATTACCGGCCGCGCGCGTCTCACTCGACTTCAGCACGAGGTTGGTAATGAGACCTGCTTCCACTGCCTTGCGATACTCGACCATGCCGAGATAGTCGCGCCGCAACAGGTTCATGTTTTCCTGCAATGCGGCGTCGGCCTGTTGCTCGCCCTGCGCCCAGCCTTCATCAAGATACTGCGACCAGATTTTCGTTTCATCGTCATCCTGCGGCAACAATCGATCGTCAGGCTCACGCGGCGTATCGAGCGGGAGCACAAGATAGTCGCGCCAGGTCGGCAGAATGGCGACCAGTCGACCGGGCTCCTCGATGCGGTAGTATTCGTCGGCGGCAACACTCTTGCGGCCGTTGTCGGTGACGTTGATCGCCGCCGTGGCGCGGGTGATCACCGGCGGCAACACGTAGCCTGTTTCCCGCGGCGCCTTGAATGCGACCCGGTTGAAATTGAAGGTTTCCGAGAGCTTGTCCGATTCACGCTCTAGATCGTTCATGATCTCCCAGCTGCGCCGCTCAAATCCTGCTTGCGCACCATAGGCAAGTGCAGCGTCCCGGAGGACCGAATAGCGCTGCTCCTCAACCTCGGTCCCGCCAGGCTTTCCGCGTTTGGCCCGGGAAGCAAACTGCTTGTAGGACAAAGGCGCATATCGCGGACTGGTGAGGTCATCAGGGCCACCGAGCTGCGGGACAGGCGGCGGTTGCGGTGTTTCGTCCTTCATGGTTGCGCATGAAGACAAAAACGCGGCCATCAGAATGCCTGTCAGCGCCATGGCACGATTGCGACGGTGAGAAAGGGGCTGGCTCACGGCTTGAGATCCTCCCGATGCGGGATCGGGCTTTGCTCAGGGCGAGCGTAATAGATCGTCATGTGTCTGGCACCCTGATCGATCACAAGGCGCGCTCGCCCTTTCGCCTGCCCGTAGGCTTCCCGAAGCAGTCCCAAGGCCGTCAGATTGTAGAAATTGGTCGAGATCAAAATCGGAGCGCCGGACTTTTCCCCGGACACCGACACGCTGTAGTCCACTTCGTTGGCAACCCGCGTTGTCAGCTCATCCAACGTTCCCTGCCATTCGGCATCAACGATCTTCATGAGCGGGCCTTGGGCAATCTCCGGATTGCGCACCTCAACCGTATTCGTAGCGCGCGGCTCCAGGACATTTTGATAGAGCGCTGCGTCGTTCAACTCCCTTCGAACGAGATGGACTTGATTGTCGATGTAATTGATCGTAGGGGAATCCGACGGAACGTCTCTTGTGCTGGTACAGCCAGCGAGCACAGCCAGTGCCAGGCTGATCGCGATGCGCATGGGGAAACCTCTTGCGGTGCGGAAATTGCAGCGTATGACATCCGCAATTCACCACAACGGCCTCCTTGATGCAACATCAAAGGGAACAAAAGAGGCGGTTAGTCGCCGCTTTTGCCAATCCTGGGGCGCTCATCTCCCAATAGAATGATACTGCGACTTCTCCTGCTCAAGACGAATTTCGCGCCGCTGTGTCCGTTCAATCTCGACACACCTGTCATAGGCCGTACAGATCTGGCGGGCATCACGATAGATCCTCGATCTTGCTTCTGGAGAAAGCTCCGGCATTGCGCGTGCGATCATATCTTGCGCCGGCACACCGCTGCTGTCGCCAAAACGCGCGCTGATGTCATGAGCGACACCCCGCAGCTGGCCGATGGCTTCGCTGTCGTCGATCACGGCCCTTTCAAGTGCGCGACGTTCGTCAGAGCGCTCCGGCAGACTGGACGCTTTTGCCAGGGCGGACAGCACATCTTTGGCGGCCGTCGACAGCCCGTCGATCGGCGCGGCCATCTGGCTCCGCAGCTTCCTCTCAACCTCTTCAGCGCCTTTGATACTAACCTTGAGTGACCGGACAAAATCGCCGGCACTGCTGGTTGCAGGAAGCACGGCTGCAAGTGCCGTTTTCCGGTCCTCATCGGGTCGGCCGAGAAAGTTGGTCTTGCCACGCAACTCACCAAGAGACGCCGGGTTCTCACGCATTGATCTGAGAACCTGACTGGCGTCTCCGTCGCTCATCACCGCGGCAGACACCTTGTCGAGGATCGGGGCGGGATCGCGCCAGACCTTGCCCATGTTCTTGAGTGCGGATTGGCACAGCGACTTGGTGACGGCCGCCTGATTGGCCGGATCACGGGCAACGGCTTCGACCGAGGCGGGCCATTGCGTCACGGCCGGAATAAGCGGAACATCGGGAAGGCGATAACGTGCCCGTTCCTGTTCATAATCGGCCTCAAGGCCAGCATCGCGTCGCTCCGTGACCATGGCGGACGCAACATCAACGCGGCTCTTGTCGTCCGCGGCCAGCTGACCGACATGCACGAGCTGCCAGTTTGCCTTGATGAAGGTCTGCGCCGATGGCGGAAGATGTGCGACAAGCGATTGTAGCTTGTCCTCATCCGGATCGCGTCCAAGAGACCGGACTTCAACCGGAGAAACCAGCGCTGCGATCTGTTCATTGAACATGACAAGATCGGTTGCGGACGACATCTGCGTCAGCTCAGTTTCGGCAGCCCGGAACCAGCGCCCACGCTTGCCGCTGTAGCCTTTGGTGTTGCGGTCCACCTCCGAAAGCCGGGAAAGCGCCTGACTGACCGCCGGCGTCAATTCGGGAATCCTGATCTCCCTTTCGGCTTCAACAGGCCGCGCGCCGGCGGCAGGCGGGACATTCGGCGATACGTCAACGGCTTGCGGACGCGCAAGCGAAAGCCGTTCGGAAATTACCCTGAACCGTTCCGCAATATCCGAGAACCGTGACCGCATGGCATTGAGCGATCGACGCCAAAGATCGCGCAATTCGCCAATGTCCGGAAGATCGCGCCGACGCACAAATGCTTCGCGTTCGAGCTGATAGTCGGGCGTATGCTCATAGGCCAGCGTTGAATCCTTGAGCCGGTCTAGCGACAGCGTGTCTAGCAGATTCCTGGTTTCAGGAAAGTCATTCCGGCCGGCATAAAGCGCCACCGTTTCGCGATGGCGCGAAAGCGCGACATAGGAAAGCTGCGCATCCATCATCTGTGTGGCAAGCACATGCACCCGGTCGACAGTCGCCCCTTGAGACTTATGGATCGTGGTCGCGTAGCCATAATCAACGTTGTTGTAATGCTCATGGTTGACCGTAACGGCCCTGCCATTGTCGAGCCGAACATCAAGAATGCCGTCATTCGCCTTTTCCACGGTCGCCAGCATTCCGTTCTTGACGCCAAGGTCGCGATCATTTTCCAGGAACAACAGCCGGTCGCCAACGGCAAAAGCGCGCGGGCCACGCACCGCGTCAAACGTCACTTCGTTTTGAAGCCCCCCGTGCTCCTTGATGGTATGGCGTGCCAGCTCATTCAGACTGAACACTGCATCCTTGGTATGCGCCAGCATCAGCGTATCGGCGCCGGCACGCCAATCAGCTCCCCATGCACCAACCAATTCAGACATGGCATCATCACGATTGCCCTGGATATGAATGTGTCCGTTGTCGGCATAGGCTTGAAGCGCCGCGCGGCTGTCACCGCGACCGAATGCCAGGGAAGCGTCCCGCATCCATGTTTCGCTTTGACGGCGCACCTCGGTCAGTTCGACAAACCCGGTATTATCCGCAATGGCGCGAAACGCAGCGCCAGCCTGAATAGGCTGAAGTTGCCGCGCATCTCCGACAAGAATAAGCTTGGCCTGTGCCGCGTTCACCGCGTTCACCAACATCGCCATGTCGTTCGATGAGACCATTCCGGCCTCGTCCAGAACGAACACGTCGCCTTTCTGAAGGCGGCGTCTGTCTTGCTCCCATGACATGCGCCAGGACGCCAGCGTCCGGCTCTCGATACCCGCAGATTCAGACAAGCCCTCGGCCGCCTTGCCGGCAAGCGCACCGCCAACAACACGCCGCCCCTGCCCTTCGTAAACCTGCCGCACGACATCCATCACCGTGGATTTACCAGCACCGGCATAGCCGACCACCGTCGAAACGCCGCGATCGGACGTAACGGCGCGAACCACCATTGCCTGTTCGTCGGAAAGAGAAAATCCATGCGATTTCGAGAATTCCGCCAGCGCCTTCTCGACGCGCCGCGGCGGTGCACCGAACGATTGATCCGTCGCGCGCTGACGGACGCCATCGATCATCCGCGCTTCCATCTGCAGGACTTCTCGCGTGGTCATCTTCTCCCGCTCAAGAAGCTTGTTCGTGAACGGGTCGCGGATTTCCTGGGAAAGCGTCACAAGGTTTTCGAGCGCACCGACCCGGAGGAAAAGCCCGGAAAATTCTTCAGAGGTTGACGCATACCGGTGGATGAACTTCGCAACATCGCGCTCATCGAAGACGGATTTTTCCGCCGTGATCATTTTCAAAACAAGCGAAGGATCTTCCGCCAGCTTGCGGAAATTCTCATGCATGACCTGTTGGTGCTGCTGCACCATCTCGGTCTGAATGCCGCGCGCCTCCATGTCGTCAACGGCGGGACCGCGATGCGTCGTCGGCTCCAGCGGAATGTCCCGATCTTCAAAGCTGCGATGGTCGACCGTTGCGTCATAGCCATGCTCGACCAAATGACGATTGACCTCCTGTGACCAGGCTGCACGGATCTCAGGAAGCCGGTCCTTCCAACCCGCGAAGTGCTGATAGACGATTTCCCCTTTTTGGCCCTCCACCTTTGGCGGCCTTCGGACCGGTTCACCATCACCATCAAGAACCGGAACCCGCTTTGGGCCAAAGCCTGTTTCTGTCAGTGGCCGCAACGCCACCATGATGTGAACATGCGGATTGCCTGTCGCATCATGATAGTTCCAGTCTGCGACCTGCCCACGCGCCGCAAACTGATTGCGCACGAAATCACGAACCAGAGCCTTGTTCTGCTCTACGGACAACTCAACGGGCAGTGCGACGACGAACTCATGCGCGAGCTGTGCGTCATCGCGCTTTTCACTCGCTTCCACACGGTTCCAGAAACGCTCGGCAAACTCATGTGGCGAATATCGATCATCCCAGGCATGTATCCACTGCGGGGCACCTTCGGGCAACACGACTTCACTGTGGATGCAGCCCTTTTTTCGACTGTAGTCGGTAATCTCTCCGGAGCGCGCGACGTTCATATGTGTCGCATGGCGGTATGCAGCGGCAGCAACCGCACTCTGCCCTTTACCACGGGATATCTGATGAGCGCGCAAATGATAGATCGCCATGGAACGGGCGTACCATCTTACATTGTTGAAAACAATGTATAAGTGCGCATTTAACAAAACGATCGTTTTGTTCGCATGACGGAGTGCGGCATCGGCTCCGCCGATTCATCTTAAACAGCATGGGCTCTTTTTCACGCATCATCGGTGTTTACAAACACAGAACATCTCTGCAATCTTCTCATCGTTTGATGCCGAAAAGGAGAAAGCACATGGCACGCGCAAAATCCCCTTCCGCGATCCGTGACCAGATCAGAATTCTGCAAAAGCAGTTGCGCGAAGCTGAAGAAAAGGAGGCACTCAGGATTGGACAAATCGCCATGAAAGCAGGCGTTGAAACCCTTGATCTTTCGGAGAATGAACTTGAGGCGGCATTTGCCGAGATGGTTCATTCCTTTCGTTCCGGGCGGAAGAATGAGCAGCGACCTTCTGACGTTGCGCAGAACGCTTAGCAACCTGCAAAGCGAGTATAGAAAAATGCGCAAGCGCGAACGAAGCGAAGACACCCGTCACAAGATCGAGCTTGGCGGACTGGTCATCAAAGCAAGCCTCGGAGATGAGGACCGCGCCTACATTCTTGGCGTTCTGCTGACAGGAAATCGGAGAAAGGGTGACGCTCGACTTCGCGAACAAATGATCAAGCTGGGTCGCGAGGCGTTGCGCCAATGATCACCAAACCCAGACGTTCCGAACTTGCTATTCTGCTCTATGCCGGTCTCTTCCTTGTGGACATTTCGGCACCTGTCTGGGTTTATTTTTTTGCGCTTCGTTCATGGAACGACACGAACGGATCGGCCTACCGCCTATCGGTTTCGCAGGCGATCGATTGCCTCAAATTCTGGTCCTCCGATCTTTGCCGAAGTCACTTCATTCAGGCACTCGGCTACGTCCCGGCCGATCTGGCTAAACTGCAATGGTTGTTGGCTGCCACGCTTGTGGCAGGCATCATTGCCATTGCGATCGGCGGCTATATTGCTTTCCTCATGCCACCGGATAAATGGATCAAGTCCGGCCGGACTGTCGCAGGCATGCCCGAATTGCTACGGGCCGCAAAAGCCGAAAAGATCGACAAGAGGGACGGCCTTCATTGGTTCAATGGATGGCGGCTGGCGCTCGAACGCGAGGTGCGACACTTCATCATCTTTGGCTCCATTGGCAGCGGCAAGACACAGGCCATGATCGGGCTGATCGTCTCGGCGATCGCGCGACATGACAAGGTTCTCGTCTTCGATATCAAGGGAGACTTTACCGAGAAGCTGCCTCCAACGATCAAGCCGGATGGTTCCAGGGTGCAGCCAATCATCATTGCTCCACAGGATCGGCGTTCCCATGTTTGGGATATCGCCAAGGATTTGCGCATTGCAGAGGATGCCGTTGAGCTGGCCACGCGACTGATCCCTGAATCAAGAGATCGGTTCTTTTCCAACTCGGCCCGTGCCGTGCTGGCCGCATGCACCATACGCTTGATGCATGAGAACCCTGGAAGGTGGACGTGGGCGGATCTGGTAGCCGAGACGCGCCGTGACCATCTTGAACTTCTTGAGGTCGCGCATCGCTATCACCCCGACGCGGTTCGCTTTCTGGATGCTGACTATCGACAAGTCGCCTCGACGCTTTCGACACTCACCGCTGATACGAACACGCTGCGTCTGCTGGCAACGGCGTGGGCGAATTATGAAGGTCTGGAACGTTTTTCGCTGCGCGACTGGCTGCTCTACAAAACAGATCGACGCACCGTCATCCTGCAGAAGTCCGGCCGGTTTTCTGACCAGTCTGACGGCTGGATCAGCGCGTTTTTGACCATTGCCTCCAGCATCGTGTCCGATCCGGAGCTTGGCGACGCCAAGCTCCGTCGCATCTGGTTTTTCGTCGACGAATTCGCCCAGCTGCCGAAGATCAGCCGGTTTTCCGCGCTACTGGATATCGGCCGATCGAAGGGGGTTTGCGTGTGCCTCGGCGTTCAGGATATTGCACAGATCCGTGACACCTATGGGCGCGAACGCGCCGACGCGTGGATGTCGATCGTCGGAACGAAGATCATCGCCAAGGTGAATTCGGGGCCGACCGCTCAGCGACTTGAAAGCGATGTCGGTCAGGCCACCGTGGTCTATAATCGTCGTGAGCCACGCGGAAACGGATTGGAATGGGTGCGCGACGAGCGGCGCGAGAACACGATTGAGCGCTCCGAATTCGAGACGCAGCTCGGGCCTCGCAAGAACGGCATCGATGTCCTCGTCACGGGCATTGGCGAGGACGTCTACAAGGTGCGCGTTCCCTATACAACCCTCGTCCATGCGCGCGATGCCCAAGCGCCGGCGCAATGGACCCTCGACCTTATCACCGTCAACCGACTTGAAGGCGCCGCGGCCGACGACTACGCCGAGACTGACAAGAGTGACGAAGGCTATCCGAAAGATGCCATTGACGTTCTCAAGGGAATGGAGCCGATCGGCAAGCCCAGGAACACATCTGTGGTGGAAGGCGACGCGATCGATTTGTTCGCTGGACAACTGCCGGGGATCTGAAAATGTCGGCGCAGTTTGACCTTTTTCCGACAGACGTGCTTTTGCGTCGCATCGAGCCGGCCACGAATAAGTGGCGGTTCTATCATCTCAGTATCGAGGGCGGCCTGTTCGGAGACTGGTGCCTTGTGCGCCGCTGGGGCCGGATCGGGACCAGCGGTCAACTGAAGCTTGATTGGTTCACCTCGGCCGGACAGGCCCATGATGCCCTTGGTGTTCTTGAGCAAAGCAAGCGCAAGCGCGGCTACCGCGACTGAGGCGCGAAACGCGCCCTTCGACGCGTGGTCCGCCTCCGGCAACCGCACCAGCATCAATCAGCCTACTGCGCAGTAGAGCGGCACCAATAAAATCAGGAAGCTGTACTATGTTCGGGAACGTTCGATGCTGCCCCAGCGGACACCGCTGGAACAACCTGAATTTTAAGATCGAGCGCTTTGGCCACTTTCATCAAAGTTGCCATTGTCGGGTTCCCGTTGCCGGAAAGCGCGCGTGAAAGACCTTCCCGAGAAAGCCCGGTGTCACGCGCCAATTGGCTCATATTGCGCGCCCGTGCAATGGTTCCAAGAACGACAGCGATATATTCAGGATCGTCTCCGCCTTCTTCCATCGCGGCATCCAGGAAGGCAGCAATGTCTTCGTTGGTTTTCAGGTAATCGGCCGCATCGAAACGGCTAAAAACTTCCTTTGCCATAGTTTCAATCCTTCCACTCGTCGGCCAGCATTTTTGCGGCCTTGATGTCCTTTTTCTGCGTCGACTTGTCGCCGCCGCAAAGCAAAACGATAATCAACTCGCCGCGCCTCATATAGTAAACTCGATATCCCTTGCCGTAGTGAATTCGAAGCTCGGAAATCCCCGATCCCACGGGCTCCACATCACCGGGATTGCCCATTGAAAGTCGCACGAGGCGAGCGGCGACCTTTGCGGCCACAGTTCGGTCTTTCAGGCTCGAAAGCCAGCGATCAAATGTTGCCGTTTTGATTAACTCGACCATACGCCTACTATAGGTCACACCGAGCCGAATTGCAAACTATAAGTCACAGCCTGCTCATGTTACGTGTTCGCGCAGCATTGCTCGATTTGTCGGTTCAATAGTTTTCCTGACTTCAAGCTTTCTATTTTGAAATGGCGCACGGAATCGCAGCTTCAGCGCTCAAAATATTCGGCTTTTCGAGTGTCGGCTAGAGACCAGGAAGGCTGACAGCCTTCCTTCAAACTGACCTCATTCGAGGTCAGCGTTCCAGGCTGCCATATTCTGCTCCAACTGAAGCTCCTCTGCCGCCACCTGCGCCTCCAGCTTTTCAAGTTCTGCTTCAGCATCCTGCCGCTCGCCCTTCGAGAAGTCGCAGTTCGTCAGCTCGGCGCGAAGTTCATTGATCTGATCGATAGTCGTCATGTTTCCGTCTCCTTTTGTTGACGGAAACCGGCCACCGGTGATCGCAGGGCAGTGTCAATGATCGCGAAGCGACCGGCAAGGCCGGTGAATGGGGGTGCCGATTTTGTTGCTGCCCGCCGGGCAGCGGCAAAATTGGGGGCACCGTTCGTCATTGACGCTGACTAAGGAGCCGTACGCTATCCCGGCAAAAAAAGAAGAGAACCGCGGCCCCAACGGCCGCGACCGAATCCGGCGTCCAGCCGGCAATCTACGCCGCGAGACCGCGAAGATGGGATTTTAGCCGCGGCCGTGCCCAAAGTCGTCGTCACGCCCCCTACCCTTTCGGGCGTTCGCGCGGGTCTTCTGTGGCGTTTCGAACGTCACATGCTGCCCTTGTTCGGGCAAAGGCCTTGGCAGGTCCTTTGTCTTGCCGACGAGAATATTCTGCTTGTCGTGCATCATGAAATCTGACCCGCCAACCCCGACCAGGACGCCATCATAGCGACGGCCAGGCTCGGTCGTTGCCATATAGCGATTTTGCCAATCAAAGCCTTGCGAGGTCAGAAATTTCTGTGCCTTCTCCAACGCCTGCACGCGTTCGGGATCAGAGATCTCGCGGAACAGGCGCTTGAAGGCATCGACATCGCCGCGTTCATGACCGGCAATACTGGCCTGCGCCATGCGCTCGGCCGACACGACATCAAAGTTAAGCTCGTGACCGGCGTTCTTCGCCAGCGCAGTCATGAACTCCCTCTGCGTCCGGCCATTGCCTTCGCGAAACGGATGGATCGAGTTGAGCCGATTGAAGTAAACTGCGGCCTGATCGGCAAACGTCTCCCGGTCGAGATCGCGCAGGAGGTCTTGACCGCGCAGGTCCTCGGAAAATCGGTCCAGCGCGCTGGGAATGGCCGGGCCGATCGCGAATTGCTCGCCGTCGATCTTCTGCATGGCCGGCATGGTCGCGACCGTGCCGTCAGAAAGCTGAACCCGCTCATCGCGGGTTCGCCCGGCCCATTCATAGACGTCCTGGAAAAGATGATGGTGAAGCGCTCTCAGGTGCCGAGCGTCGAAGGTCGGCTGCGGCCCGCCCCCAAGACGCAGTTCGATGAGACGGCCGGCAACACGTTCAGCCTCAACGGCAGAGAGTTTGTCGGGATCGGTTAAGCCATCGATGTTCTTGAGGGTGCCGTTTTCGTAAGCGTAGTTCGTCATCCGTTGGCGGCGCGAAACTCTTTCAGCATCGGAACGATATCGGTGGCCTCGATCTCGCCGCGAATGAAAGCCTTGAAAATGTGATCGGTGGCAGGATCGCGCTTCAGGCCTTCCATGGCATTGGAGTGATCGGCGCTGTTGACCAGCCGGCGCCGCTTTTTCATCTCGGCATCGGAGATGCGCGCTTTCTCAAGGGTGCTCGCCATGGTCTTTTCCTTCTTAAGATCGGTGCGGTTTTACAGGCAGGCCGGTCTTCCTAGAATCTCTCAACCCTTGAACCGGCACGGTCCTGCTATGCACTCTCGCTCCTGGACGACAAATTCAGCGTAAGTCTATTGACCACGCCAACTATACCAGAATCGGAAGAAGAATTCTCTTGTTTTTTTATATGTTTGACCCAGTTATCGGGTGCATCAATCGTCTTTGCGGAGCCGCTTCGCAGGCAACGGAACGAACAGGTCATGAAACACGACCAGTGCCGTATCGGGCTCGACAGCGTAGCGGCCGTTCTTCGTGACTTTATAGAAGAGCCCCATTTCCTCGAGCACCACGCAGTTGCGCGGAACCGTAAACCGGCTGACGCCCAGGCGTTCCGCAAGAATTTGCAGGGGCAGGATTCCTCCGTCCAGCTGCGGATCGTAGATCAAGCCAATCAGGCTCACGCGCAACATCGGAAGCAGGTGCACGTAGCGGCTCGGCCGGTTCTCAATGGCGGTCGCAACCTTGAGAGCGTTAACACCTACAGTTCCGGGCGGAATTTGCTCCAGAATCGGTGGTCCATCGAACCACACAAACGGGTCATGTGGCTGCGCACCCAGCCCCTTTATAATCTCTTCTCTTGTCATTCTCTCGCGACAGCTGTTCGAACCCACATGGTGTTTCTTATATGTGCTTCAAGGCCCGATTGCCATTGTGATCCGGTGGGATGACGCCGAAAGAGCAAGGAGCGATTTGGCACTTTTCGCAAACCCATAATACCTAAAGTGAGGACAGAAGCGAAACAAGTGCGGACTATTAGGTACGTCGCGGATTTGCCGGAACCGGCGCGGCGGTATCCGCCGCGCCGAGGGAGCTTAGCTCCAGGGGATCACGGTCATCAGATCATCATCGTCCTGGCCGGGAAACTTGCCGAGGTTTGCACGGAACGCCCGGCTCGGGGTCGCAGCAGTCAGTTGCAGATACTCTTCACCGCTCTGGTTCGTCTGACGCCAGATGCCGCCAACCTCGATCTTCCGGCCTCGCGGAGATACGCCATACAAGCGGTAGACAGGCGCTTTCGGGTTCGTGCTGTTGAGCTCTTCGCCAGTGATGTCGAAGTCGAAGTCCAGTGCGGCGATGTTACCCGCCAAAGTGCCGTTGTCGTTGAAGCGGATGAAGTTGATCAGGTCTGCCATTGGTATGTCTCCGTTGTTTGATCGAATTGACGGGGACGCCAACAAGGACCGGGAAAAGGATGACTGCACCCTTCAGGGCCGCAGCGAAGCGAAGGGCGGCGCAGGACCGGAAAAGACGGAGGGTCCGCCGAAGGTGGAAGCCGTCTTTTTTGGACGGAGACGTTGCTGACAGACCCCGGGCCTTACAGTCCCATCGTCAATTGCTCGCAAACAACAACGGCTGGACATTCCTTCGCCATGGCAGCCCGCGTCAGCTTTGTGCAACAGGGTGTCGATACTGGCAAAGAACACAGTCTGCATGGACAACAAAGCACGAAACGGCCTGTCGCAGCGAATCCGAAAGGGGCTCTGTTCCTTCGATGCGAGGAAATTCCCGACACAACACGACGGAGACGGTCACCCCCGAAACGAAAATTGGGTCCTTCGTCAAAAACAGAATCTGAATAGGAGAGGAACAGACCGGGCCGATTGAGGGAGGCTGCCAGCGCGGTCACTCTTGGCTAAATATCGCCATTTTCGAGTTCGGCAAAGATGGTTTCAGGCAGGGCAAGACAGATCGTATAATCGGCGAAACTCGGTTGCCAATATTTATTTTGTCCATATTATTGGACACATGGAAATAAGCATCGTCACCGCGAGTTTTAGCGCGCTTTCCCAAGAGACCCGTCTTGAGGCGTTTCGTCTCCTTGTTCGCCATGAACCCGACGGGCTCCCTGCCGGGGAGATCGCACGTCAATTATCTGTACCGCACAACACCATGTCGGCACATCTTGCGGTGCTTTCACGGGCAGGATGGGTGATATCGCGCCGACAGAGCCGCTCAATCATCTATCGCGCCAATCTCGAGCACATGCAGGAAACTCTGCGTTTTCTGGTTCGCGACTGCTGCGCTGGCCACCCAGAAGTTTGCGAGCCGTTTTCGGCGGCTCTGAGTGAAGGTGGCCTCAACGACAAAAGAAGGAGCGAGAACGCTTGAAAGCGATAATCTTTCACAATCCGGCATGCGGAACCTCCCGAAATACCCTAGCGATGATCGAGGCGTCGGGCGAAACCCCGACCGTGATAGAATACCTAAAGACCCCACCCAGTCGTGAACGGCTGATCGAGCTGATTTCGATGATGGCCATCACGCCAAGAGAGTTGCTGCGCCGCAAGGGAACGCCTTTTGAGGAACTCAATCTTGATGATCCGACGCTGAGTGATGATCAACTGATCGATGCAATGATGGCGCACCCGATCCTGATCAATCGTCCAATTGTGGTGACAGAAAAAGGTGCGCGGTTATGCCGGCCTTCAGAGCGGGTCCTTGAACTGCTGGCAAACCCGGTGGCGGTGTTTACCAAGGAAGACGGCGATGTGTTACGCTTCGGCGGGGCAACTCAATGAGCGGGACTGAACGCCTCGATGACCTGCCGAATATCGATCCGGACAAGTTACGTCCAATTGACGTCGATTTGCTGGCGGGGCCGGATGCGCCGCGCCATCCCCCCAGGATTCTGGTGCTCTACGGCTCGTTGCGCGAGCGCTCCTTTTCACGCCTGGCCTCCGAAGAGGCGATGAGACTATTGCGCTGGTACGGCTGCGAAGTGCGCACTTTCAAACCGTCGGGTCTACCTCTGCCTGACGATGCGGATTCCGGCCACCCGAAAGTCCAGGAGTTGCGCGACCTCGCCCAATGGTCCGAGGGCATGCTGTGGGTCAGCCCCGAGCGGCATGGCGCGATGACCGGCATCATGAAGACGCAGATCGACTGGATACCGCTATCGCTGGGCGGTATCCGGCCCACCCAGGGCAAGACACTGGCGGTCATGGAGGTTTCGGGCGGCAGCCAGAGCTTCAATGCCGTCAACCAGATGCGAATCCTCGGGCGCTGGATGCGTATGATCACCATCCCCAATCAATCATCCGTACCCAAGGCCTTCACCGAGTTTGACGAAGCCGGGCGCATGAAGCCTTCACCCCTCTACATGCGTATCGTCGATGTGTGTGAGGAACTTGTGAAGTTCACCTGGCTGACGCGCGGCAGGTCTGCCTATCTCACTGACCGTTATTCAGAGCGCGTCGAGAGTGCTGAGGAGCTCTCTCGACGCGTCAACCAGAACACGCACTGACGATAAGGTCTTTTCATGTTGGCACTGGCTATTTTTGTCGTCACCCTGGTTCTGGTGATCTGGCAGCCGAAAGGTCTGGGGATTGGTTGGAGCGCGCTCGGCGGCGCTTTGGTGGCACTGCTGACGGGCGTGGTGCATCCGGACGATATCGTCGTGGTATGGGATATCGTCTGGGATGCCACTTTCACTTTCGTGGCGCTGATTATCATTTCGCTGATCCTGGACGAAGCTGGGTTCTTCGCGTGGGCAGCGCTGAATGTGGCACGTTGGGGCAACGGACGCGGCCATTTGCTTTTCCCGCTTGTCGTTATACTGGGGGCGATCATTGCTGCGTTCTTTGCCAATGACGGCGCAGCCCTTCTGCTGACGCCCATTGTCATCGCTATTCTCCTGCGCCTGAATTTTGGGCCGCCGGCGGCGTTGGCCTTCATCATCGCGACCGGGTTCATCGCAGACACGGCAAGCCTGCCGCTGGTGATCTCCAACCTCGTCAATATCGTCAGTGCCAACTATTTTGATATCGGGTTCGACCGCTACGCGGCGGTCATGGTCCCTGTGAATTTTGTTTCCCTGGCAGCAACACTGGCCGTGCTCTGGTTGGCATTCGGCCGTCGAATTCCCAAACACTACTCCGTCGAGAGCCTGGACCCGCCGCACATGGCCGTCAAGGATCCACTGGTCTTCCGGGCTGCGTTTCCCTTGCTGGCCGTGCTGCTTGCCGCCTATTTCGTGACGGCCCCGCTGGGCATTCCCATCGCGTTTGTGACAGGTACTGGCGCAGTTCTGCTCATGGCAATTGCCGGGCGCTGGTGGCAGGCCGGCCGCGGTGCAATCGTCTCCGTATCGGACGCGCTTCGCGGCGCCCCCTGGCAGATCGTTCTGTTCTCAATCGGCATGTATCTCGTCGTCTACGGGTTTGGCAATGCGGGGCTGACGAATTACGGCGCCCTGGCGATTGAGTGGTTGGCGCAACATGGTGAGTTTGTCGCCACGCTGGGCACCGGCGTGCTTTCCGCCATCGCAGCCTCCATCATGAACAATATGCCCTCGACATTGGTCGGTGCATTGTCTATCGATCGGGCCAACGTGCCTGCGGCAACGCGGGAGTTGATGATCTACGCCAACGTCATTGGCAATGATCTGGGGCCCAAATTCACCCCGATCGGCAGTCTCGCGACCTTGCTCTGGCTCCATGTGCTGGCCGGAAAGGGCTACAGGATTGGCTGGGGCCAGTATATGAAAATCGGTCTTCT
Source organism: Martelella mediterranea DSM 17316 (assembly GCF_002043005.1). Lineage (NCBI taxonomy): Bacteria > Pseudomonadati > Pseudomonadota > Alphaproteobacteria > Hyphomicrobiales > Aurantimonadaceae > Martelella > Martelella mediterranea. Next base: position 137,718 of record NZ_CP020332.1, read on the forward strand.
GATAACACCGCCGGTATTGCTGGCAAGCCTGGTCGCCCTGGCTTTCTGGCTACCGGCTCTACCGCCATCGCCATAGGTGCATCTTGGGTCATGGCGCGGTGAGTTTCGCTGCCTGGAAGTTGCCGTCGGCACGATGACGCTGTCGTAATAGCCGGTTGGTCGCCTGGCCAGAAGGCGAATCCTGCCCAAGACAGCGTGAAAGCGCCGCTCTTCGACAGTATTCAGACTCGGGCCAGGCGCAGCCTACCGATATCGTCAACATGCTCCTGAAGGGCGGCGCGATCGAGGGTCGGTCCCGGGAGTTGAGCGAAGGGTTGAATGCGCCGGCGCATGGCCTGATAGGTCTGGCGAAACAATTCGAGGCGTTCTTCATCGCTGAAAACGCCCGCGGCAGGATCCGGGTGACCCCAATGCGCTGTAACCGGCTGTCCGGGCCAGACCGGGCATTCTTCATTGGCCGCCTGGTCGCACACAGTGAAAACGAAGTCCATTTGCGGCGCGGTCGGCTTCTGAAACTCGGCGATCGAGCTTGTCCCCAGTTCTGAAATCTCGTGTCCGTTTTCTTCAAGAACCTGCAGGGTCAAGGGATGGACCGCGCCATGTGACGATGTGCCTGCGGAATAGGCTGCAAACCGCTCAGGCGCGGTGTCACGCAGGATGACTTCGGCAAAGATTGACCGCGCTGAATTGCGCGTACAGACGAACAGGACATTATATCTGCGGTGATCGTTCGCGTCGAAATCTATCGTGCGATGGTCATTGTTTGTTCGGCCCCGACAACAATCCTCCGAGAGGAAGCCTATCAGCGACTTCGCGCCGGATAGATCGGCGCTGTACAACAACGAGTTCCCGTCGCGATCCTGATGGACGAGACCCGCACGCCGCAGAACCGATAGATAGATAGAAAGCGTCGAGCGTTTATAGCCAAGTGTTTCGGCCAGTTCACCGGCTGCCACTGATTGCGGATATCGTCGAACCAGAACGCGGAATACGTGGAGCCGTTCGGCGTGCCCGAGCGCATCGAGCATCCCGACCATGTCATCTATCATTACGTGCATGCCTCTTCAGTGCAGTCATAAGTCCGATTTATGCTTATGACCGGAAGAGACAACGATTTTGTGTCAGCCGCAAGGTTTAGCCGAGGGCGTACCCTATTCCCCTGATTGTTCGGAGCGGGTAGTTCGTTTTCTTCTGGTTGAGCACCTTGCGCAGACGGCCGATATGCACATCCACACTGCGAATATCGACATCGCCTTTGCGCCGTCCGGCGCGTTCCAACAACTGTTCCCTGGTGAAGGGTCGTCCAGGACGACTCATGAAGGCCGCAAGCATGCGATATTCGGTTGGACCGAGATGCACGGGGCGTCCTTCGATATAGACCCGCAGCGCGTCTTCATCCAGAGCGATGCGCTCAAAGGTGAGGCAGGGCCTTACCTTTCCGGAATCGATACGACGAAGCTGGACATGGAGCCGCGCCGCCAGCTCTGATGAAGAGTAGGGTTTGGACAGGTAATCGTCTGCGCCCAGTTCAAGCCCCTTGACCTTGTCTTCCTCGCCGGAACTGCCGGACAGAATAATCAGCGGCATCTGCCTCGTGGCGCTGTCCTGTTTGAAGCTGCGGCACAGGTTGAAGCCATAATCATTCGGTGCGACCCAATTGAAAAGGACGATGTCCGGCCTCTCATCTCTTGCCGCCTGCAGCGGCGTCTTGCCGTCCATCGCCACACACGCGGCATATCCGCTGTCCTGCAGTTGCCGGAACAGGGAGTCCCGTTCGACCATCCCGTTTTCGACCACGAGAATTCTGGGTTTCAGCAGATCGAGTGCTTTCTGCTTCAGCATGGCGGTTCCCGTCTTATTTGTTGACCCGTCTTATGTGTCGATCGATCCGTCTGGCGCTTCGCGTCTGCTCATGAAAATCACTTCTTCGGCAATATTCGTGGCATGGTCACCGATACGCTCCAGGCTTTTGGCGGCAAACAGCAGATGGATATCGGACTTCAGTTTCGAGGTGTCTCGCCGGCTGCCCGCCAGAACAAGGTGAAACAGATCATCATGGAGGACATCGATACGCCTGTCGCCGCGCACCACCTTGTGCGCCAGGTCAACATCCCGGCGCACAAGGGCATCATTGGCATCTTCCAATGCTCCAAGAACCGCGGCATGCAGCTGTCTGAACAGTTCAGCTGCATCCGCCGATATCCGGGAGTTGCGGTCCGCAATGGCGCGTTTGGCGATATTCTTCGCATGATCCGCCGCGCGCTCAAGGTTTCCCGCGCTGTGCTCGATGGCGATGACCTGACGAAGGTCACCGGCCACCGGCTGATAGCGCACCAGTATATCCAGACAGCGGGCGCGGATTGTCTCCAATTCGCGGTCCACCACCAGATCGTTTTCAACCACTTCACCGGCGCGCACCAGATCGTTGTCGAGAAGCACGTGGGCTGCGCTTGCAACCATGGCCTGAACATGTTCCGTCATGATCAGGACGGCGGCGGACAGGTCACTCAGTGCCTGTTCAAAGGCTTGCAGTGTATGTCGCTTTTCCATTTGCTTCCTTTCGACATCTCATCAACCGTAGCGCCCGGTGATGTAGTTCTCCGTGCGGGGATGCTGGGGATTATTGAAAATCTGGCTCGTTTCGCCGAATTCTGTCAGTTCGCCCAGATACATGAATGCCGTGCGGTGCGAGATGCGTGCCGCCTGCTGCATGTTGTGGGTGACGATCACGATGGTCACCGATTTCGCGAGTTCCTGGACCAGGTCCTCTACCTTGGCCGTCGCTATCGGATCAAGCGCCGATGTCGGCTCGTCCAGAAGCAGGATTTCCGGGTTCGGAGCCAGACCGCGTGCGATGCACAGACGCTGCTGCTGCCCGCCCGAAAGGTCGTAGGCCGAGCCATTGAGCTTGTCCTTGACCTCGTCCCAGATCGCGGCGCGCTTTAATGCGCTTTCCACCGCTTCGTCGATCACCTGGCGTTTGCTGATCCCGCGCACGCGCAAGCCGGCAGCCACGTTTTCGTAAATCGACTTGGGAAAGGGATTCGGTTTCTGGAACACCATGCCGATGCGCAGTCGCACCAGCACAGGATCGGCGTCGCGACCGACCAGGTTCTCGCCCTCCGGCTCCAGAATTACCCGCCCCTCATAGCGGTTGCCGGGGTAGAGATCGTGCATCCGGTTGAGTCTGCGCAGAAGGGTGGACTTGCCGCATCCCGAGGGGCCGATGATCGCCGTCACCTTACGGTCGAGGATCGGCATGCTGACACTCTTGATCGCCTGAAAGCCGTTGGCGTAGTAAAAGCTGAAATCCTCAATCCGGGCGCGTAGCGCGTCGCTCTCTGCCGCAGCTTTGATCGGAGGCGGCATGGCCGCCTCGCGTTCATCTTGAAGTCTGGTTTTCTCGATCTCGGGATCTGCTTTTTCGGCTGTCATGTTGTCATCAATCAGGCTCTGCCTCAATCTGTGTGGCAGAACGGTAGCATTCTCGCCCGCAACAATTCTGGACCAGCCCGGCCGTACATGGCGCGTTTGAGGGTTTTCAGGCGGTTGATCTGACCTTCCGCCTGGCCGTTGCTCCAAGGCATCTCGATTGCGTTTTTGACCGCATCGAAGTCCCGGTTCAAGGTGCGGGCGAAGCGCATGATGGGCGCCAGGTTGGTTTCGATCGCGTCGTCGATCCATGCAGGGAGCGGGTCTGCTTGGCGGCCACGCATGATACCGTTGAACCGCATGGCGAGGCTGCGCATCGTTGCGAAGGCGGGAGAGCCGGTCTTGAGCGTGTCGACTTTCCGCGCCTGATCCGGGGTGAACTTTCCGCGCGGCTTGATGCACAGCGCGGCCGCGATGACCGGGGAGATCGCGTGCCCAGTTTCCGGGTCTCGGACTGGCTTAAGGATTTCGTGCTCTACCTTGGGGTCGCTCGCTTGCTGTTCGGCTCTGCGCCAACCCGCCAGCAGCCGCTGCAAATGCGACTGACTCCCCTCGTAACCACGCTCTTGGATCATATGGAACAGGGCGCTGCCAGTTCGAATGCCCTCCTTCCAGCTTTGGCTCAGGAACTCTTCAAAGTACCACGGCGAAGTTGGTTTCAAAGCGGCCCGCCTGCGGTCCGGTGGTGTTTCGAACTGCAGCCATTTCGCGATGCTACGACGCGGGAACCCTGTTCGTCGCCCGATCTCGCTGCAGGAAAGCCCTTGATTTCGGAGTGCATGAATGGTGGCGAAAATCTCTTCCCGAGACGTCCTGTGCGCAAGGCGTGACTTCAGAAGGTTGCCGGCGGCGGTGATGTTGTCGGCGTCGGACAGCAGCGCCCTGCCGGTCGCACGGCCATGAAGGTTCATTTGCTCCTCTATGGCCTGCCGCAGGTTTTGTACGATATGGAACCGGTCAGCGACTTGCTTCGCCTGCGGTGCCCCTTGCCGTGCGGCCTGGGCGTAAAGACCGCAGCGATCTCTACTGATCACTTCCACCTCGGGATGTCGCTTCAGCCAGTTGGTGCAGGTGACGACATCTCGATCCTCGAGAACATCGATGACCACGCGCCGCTCCAGATCGACAATGATCGTGCCGTAGGTCTGCGACTTCCGCCAGCTCCAGTCGTCGATCCCGATGACTGTCGGCGGCGCGGCGGTGTCTTGAGCACGCTTCTTCAACTGCCTGAGCACTGTGTCATCGCTGATCCCAAGGCCCAAACGGTGCAAGAGCCGCTCGGCCGGCCGCCCGCCGGTCGCATGCCCAAGATGGCTGACAATCCCCCCGACACGCGAGGTGCGCCGCGCATAAGGACGCGCAATCGAGGCGATCTGGTCCGAGAACGTCCGACGTGGGCAAGCGGGCGTCAAACATTGCCAACGGCAAACCCAGAGAGCCACCGTAACCCCGTCTCCATGGGCGGGGTAATCCTGCAGCCGCCGACGCCGCCATCCGTGACGTCGGCGTGAATGCAATCCACAGTCCGGGCAAATGCCGTTTGGTGTCAGACTGCCCGATACAATCCACCCGCCGGAATCACTTCGCTCGACGCTTTGAACCGAAACTTCGCCCCCGGGCGACCAATGGTGCTTCGAACTCACAATTATCCCTCCTGAATTTTCCAGTTTCAGGATAGTTGCGCCACACAAAGTGAGGCAGAGCCGATTAAAGGGCAACGCGACAGCGGGTTTGACATCTGCCCGCCTTCTGGCGCATAGGGTCGACATCACGCTGTCGGATGGACGACGGGTCGTTGTCGAAGGGTCGACGGCGCTGTCATCGGTTGTCGGCCTCGTGCAGGGTCTGATGGCATGATCCCGGTTCCGAGCAATACGCGGGTGTGGCTCGCGGCCTCTCCCACGGGTGCGGCGGCACGTCGGGGCGCTGGTCGGGGTCGCCCGCGTGCGCCGCCCGGCGGATCGCCTCTAGCGGGTCGTCCCCAGCCACCGTTTCACCGCGCTCGAACAGACGCGACCCCAGAGGCGACCCCTGCCACCAGACCGTACCGCGCGGGGCGGGAAGCTGGGCGTGCAGCCGCTCCAGCGCGCGCTTGTGCGCCGGCGCCACCTCTCCGGCCACCAGCAGCACGCGGGCGTGGCGCGAACTGTCCACCAGCCGCAGGCCGGGCCGGCGGCGCAGCGTCTCGACCCGCGCAAGGCCCCGTGCGCCGACGACCGGAAAGACCGGTACCTCGGCCCGGCGCGCCAGCGCGGTGAGCAGCCTCATTGCCACCGGAACACCCCCTCGCGCCAGCCGTAGAGGATGCCGAGGAACATCCCCATCTTCGCCAGCGCCTTCGCCCCGGTCTCCACATAGGCCACGGCCTACGGATACATGAACATCATCTCCATCTCGAACGCGATGAAGAGCAGCGTCATCGGATAATAGCGCACATGGAACCGCTGCCAGGCATGGGCTTCCGGCTGGCCGCCCCCGAGAAAGGCCGCGCGCCCTGGCCATGTCGCTCCGTCCTGCGACCCGATCCGCTGCACCGCGAGCGCAAAGGCCACGGCGAACAGCACAAGAATGAGTGGCATCGCAATCTCGGTCATCGTGCTGTCCTCCTTCACATCCCATGCGGCGTTTTTCCCGACGCTTTACCACCCTTTTCGCGAAGGATCATATCCTGCTGCAATCGCGCCTGCCTGCGCCAACCCGAAGCAACGCTCACGCCGCACAACGGTAGAAGCCGCGGAAGCCGGCGGTCAGGCCCGCGTCCAGCTCCAGCGTCAGGTCGGCTTCCTGCATGGTTCCGCCCGCGTTCAGGGCACCGCCACCCGGTGCGCTTACATGCATGGCAAGGCCGTCGGCGCGCGGCGCGGCGCCGGTCGCGATGTCGCCGTCCGAGGAAACGTCGAGGCGCACCAGATCGCCGCTGAGTTTCAACAGGCCGGCCATCCCGTCGCCAACCGAACCGATCGCCAGAACCGCGGGACTGTCCGAGGTATAGGCGAAGGTGCAGATGGGGCCATCGGGGAACAGGCGGGCGATGTCCGCTTCCGTCATGAACCCTGGATCGAGAACCGCGATATTGGCCGTGGAAAGCGCCTGCTCCAGGTTCATCACGTCCCCGGCGGGTGCTTCTTGCGATCCCGACACCACGCCCGACGCCTCGATCTCGTCGACGAGATAACGCATCTCGGCGATTTCCTTGTCCTGGGCATAGACGATTTCATCGGCCAGCTTGCGCACGCGGACATCCTCGATATTGGCCCGGCTCGACGTCATGATGGCGATGGAATGATGCGGGATCATCGCGCGCATGAAGCTGGTATCGCCCACCGTCACCTGGCTGCGCACCAGCCAGAGCGAGGCGGCGAAGGCAAGGACCGCGCCCGCGAAGATCGCGGCATTGATCGCCTTGCTGGAATACATCGACAACATGAATCCGAGCATGATGAAGGCCATTGTCGCGCCCATCAGGACCGCCATGTAGGCTCGCGTCTCCGACCAGAAGACATGCGCCCAGAGGTAGGTATTGAGATACATCAGAATGAACATCACGACCGTCGAGGTCGCGATCATTGCGGCAAATCTCCAATATGACATGAGTGACCTTTCAGATTCGCGTTAAAACAAGGTAACGACCTTCCAGCGCTGGAGGGTTCCCAAGCTTTGGAAAGTCCAGATATGCGGCAGGCGTCAGGAATGGCGTCTGGTCGTGACCAGAAAGATGGTCGAAGCCGAACAGCTGATCAGCAAGAAACCGTTCAGCGCCTCAATCCCCGCCAGAAAGCGCAGATGACCTGTCGGATAGATGTCGCCCAGCCCAAGGGAAGAATAATTCACCACTGAGAAATAGAACACATCCATGAACGAGTTCACGTCAGATTGCGCAAAACCGCCAATGCCCGTCGATTCGCCGATAAAGAAGCCGACCGCGTAGAGCCCTGCCTCGGCAATATGCGCGGCCGCCAGGACGTAAAGGGCGATCAACAGTGCACCTGTGCCGGTGATGTGCTTCCGGTCGGTAAGGTGCATGGCGAATGCCATCGCACGCGCATGCAGGCCGCCGCACAATCCGAAAAGAATGATGGCCAGCCCTGCAGCCAGTGTCATACGCGACTGTCCCTCTTAACCGGCTTCATTCAGCAGAGCGATTTCTTCCTCTTTCGCTGCAAGATCGGCCAGGATAGGGCAGTCGGGCCGGTGGTCTCCGGCGCAGGCATCGACGAGATGCGCAAGCGTCGCGCGCATCTCCGTCAACTCCGCGATCTTCCGGTCAATCCGATCAAGCTGCACTTCGGCGATCTGTTTGACCTCGGAGCTGGTGCGGTCGTCGTCCTCGTAGAGCTTCAGGAGATTGCGGCAATCCTCGATGCTGAAGCCGAGCGCGCGGGCGCGCCCGAGGAATGCCAGCTTGTGCACGTCGCGGTCGCGAAAGCTGCGATAGCCGTTGGCGCTGCGCAGCGGCTTGACCAGCCCGATATCCTCGTAATAGCGGATTGTCTTGGCCGGCAGGCCGGAGCGTTCCGCGACATCTCCGATGTTCATCTCAAAATCCTCCTTATTCGGCAGGGGCGGGGTAAAGGTTGGCGGCCGGGCGGACCGACCTCGTCTCGTCCATTGCGGGGGACACACGGCGGAGCCTGAGCGCGTTGGTCAGCACGAAGACCGAGGACAGCGCCATCGCGCCCGCGGCCAGAACCGGCGACAGCAACAGGCCGAACAGTGGATAGAGCACACCCGCCGCCACCGGGATCAGCGCCACGTTATAGCCAAAGGCCCAGAACAGGTTCTGGCGGATATTGCGCATGGTGCGGGTGGACACCTGATAGGCATTCACCACGCCGCGCAGATCGCCCGACATCAGCACCACATCGGCCGACTCAATCGCCACATCGGTTCCGGTGCCGATGGCGATGCCCACATCCGCATGCGCAAGCGCCGGCGCGTCGTTGATGCCGTCGCCGACGAAGGCCACCTGCCGCCCGCCTTTCCGCAGATCGTCCAGCGCCGCGACCTTGCCATCGGGCAGAACGCCCGCGATCACCTGGTCGATACCGGTTTCCCTTGCAATCGCCTCCGCCGTCTCGCGCTTGTCGCCGGTGATCATGGCGATCTTCAGTCCCAGATCGTGCAGCGCACCGATGGCCGCCGCGCTGGAAGGCTTCACCGGGTCAGCCACCGCGATCACCGCGGCCACCCGCCCGTCGATGGCGGCAAAGAGCGCGGTGCGCCCCTGTTCGGCGAGGCGCGTTTCCGCCTCGGCGAGGGCACCAAGTTCCAACCCTTCGCGGGTCATCAGCCGGTCGGCCCCGACCAGGACATCGCGCCCGGCGACATGCGCGCGGACGCCGTGGCCGGTAATCGACTCGAAGCTCTCCACCTCATGCCGCGCCACGTTTTCGGCCCGGGCCGCGCGGACGATGGCATCGGCAATGGGATGTTCCGACTGCGCCTCGACCGCAGCGACCAGTGCCAGAACTTCGGTCCGGACGAACCCGCCCGACAGCACCATGTCGGTCAGCTCCGGACGGCCTTCGGTGACGGTGCCGGTCTTGTCGACGGCCACGACGCCGATGCCGGACAATTGCTGCAGCGCGTCTCCCTTCCGAAACAGCACGCCCATCTCGGCGGCCCGTCCGGTGCCGACCATGATCGAGGTCGGCGTGGCCAGACCCATCGCGCAGGGGCAGGCGATGATCAGCACCGACACCCCGGCCACCAGCGCATAGGACAGCGCGGGCGAGGGGCCGACGACCAGCCAGACCAGAACCGTCAGCGCCGCGAAGGCCATCACCGCAGGCACGAACCACAGCGTGATCCGGTCGACCATGCCCTGGATCGGCAGCTTGGCGCCCTGCGCCTGTTCGACCATGCGGATGATCTGCGCCAGCGTGGTATCGGCGCCGACGCGCGTGGCGCGGAACTGGAAGGCGCCGGTGCCATTGACCGTGCCGCCCGTGACCGGATCGCCGGTGCCCTTGGCCACCGGCACCGGCTCGCCGGTAATCATGCTTTCATCGACATGGGCGCTGCCGTCGGTCACTTCTCCGTCCACTGCAATCCGCTCGCCGGGACGCACGACGAGGATGTCGCCCGCGCGGATCCTCTCGATCGCCACGTCCTGCGCCTCACCGTCAACGAGAACCCGCGCGGTGCGCGCCTGAAGCCCCAGCAGTTTCTGGATCGCGGCGCCGGTGCGGCCCTTGGCGCGCGCCTCCATCCAGCGGCCCAGCAGGATCAGCACCACGATCACCGCCGCCGCCTCGAAATAGACGGCGCGCGAGCCTTCGGGCAGCAGTGCGGGCGCGAAGAGGGCCACCAGCGAAAAGAGATAGGCCGCCGAGGTGCCGACCGCGACGAGGCTGTTCATGTCCGGCGCGCCCTTGAAGAGCGCCGGGAAGCCCCTGGTGTAGAAGGCACGCCCCGGCCAGGCCAGCACGATGGTGGTCAGCACGAACTGGATCATCCAGCTTGTCTGATGGCCGATGGTGCGCCCGATCAGGTCATGCGCACCCGGCACGACATGCGCGCCCATTTCCAGAAGGAAGACGGGAAGGGCAAAGGCGGCGGCCAGCGCGGTTTTTCGCGCCATCGCCTTGGCCTCGCTGTCCTTGCGGGCGCTGCGATCCTCCGAGGCGGTGTCCTCTGCGGGCTCCGCAGGGTAGCCTGCGTCCTCGGCCGCCTTCAGCAAATCCGCAAGCTCCACCGCCCCTTCGGCATAGGTCACGGTCGCGGTTTCCGAGGCGAGGTTGACGTTGACCTCCAGCACACCGGGTACCGCCGCCAGCGCCTTGTCCACGCGCCCCACGCAGGAGGCGCAGGACATCGACGCCACGTTCAGACGCACATCCTGGGTCCGTGCCGGATAACCCGCCTCATCCAGCGCTGTCATGACGTCGGAGATCCGCTCGGGCGCATCGATCTGCGCCTGCGCGGTCTCATTGGCGAGGTTCACATGGACGTCATCGACGCCCGGCAGCGCGGACAGGGTCCGCTCGACCCGTCCGATACATGAAGCGCAAGACATGTTCTGCACGGAAAGCCGAAGGGTTTGCGAATCTGGCATGGCGGACTCCTGTCTGGATTTGTCCGAAAGATAGGGGTTCCACCTGATGGAAGGTCAATAGGGTTCAAAAATATTCCATTCCGTCCTTGACCTTCCTGCGGTGGAAGACCTCACCTGAACTGGAATTCGAAGGAGATAGGCATGACCAGATTGAGCGTACCGGACATGAGCTGCGGGCACTGCACCGCTGCAATCGAGAAGGCGATCAAGGCAATTGATCCAACCGCCAGGGTTTCCTGTGACCTTGGGGCGCATATTGTCGAGGTGGAGAGCTTTCTAAGCGAGCGGGCCGTGTCCGAAGCAATTCGCGATGCCGGCTATGATGCAAAAACACCGGCAGCGACCTGATACGAAAGCGACCTGATACGAAAAATGGCGCCGGCGGGTCCGGCGCCATTCCAACATCTGATCTGGCGAGCGAGATCAGTCGCTTTCCCGTGTCTTGTCGACCAGAGCCTCCAGTTGATCCTGTTCGACAAAGCCGGGCACGAGGTCGTCTCCGATCACGAAAGACGGTGTTCCGTTAAAGCCGAGCGCCTGGGACAGGCGCATCGACTCGTCGATATGCTCCTGCACTTCGGGTTCGTCCATATCGGTACGAAGTCGTTTGACGTCGAGCCCGATCTCCTCGGCCAGGCGCATGACCGATGCTTCCTCGGCACGTTCTTCCATACCCATCAGCGCCCAGTGAAACTCCTCGTATTTGTCCTGTTCCCTCGCGGCCAGGGCGGCTTTGGCCGCGAAGACAGACCCTTCGCTGAGAATGGGCCATTCGCGATAGACGAGCCGGACATCCTGGTCGGCATCGAGCAGCCCCTGAACCTCGGACATGGCCCGTCTGCAGTAGGGACAGTTGTAGTCGAAGAATTCCACGACCGTGACATCGCCGTCGGGATTTCCGAGGACCGGCGCGTTCGGATCATGTTCGAGCGACTGGCGCTGGTTCTTCAGAACGTCGGCAGCTGCGTCTGCCTGCGTAGCCGCCTGCTGCTGTTCGAGCAACTGCACGGCTTCCATGATGATCTGCGGGTTTTCCCGGATCGCTTCCAGCGCCAGTTCCTTGATCCGAGCATCGCTCAGATCTTGCGCGAAGCCGGCAATCGGCGCGATAGCCAGACCAAGCGCCAGGGCTGTGGTTTTCATCGGGTGCATTGTCAATTTCCTTCTCTCTGGGCTTCGGCGGCGCTGCGTTCGGCCTGAATCTGCCGTTGCCGATCCGGCCATGTGGATTTGATATAGGCGAGGATATTCCAGATCTGATCGTCGGTCAGTTGGTCGCCGAAACCGGGCATGCCGCTTTCAAAATCGACGCCCTGTGCGGCGAGGGCCGCCTTGCCGCCGAGCTTGGTGTAGTCGAAGAGCACGCTGTCAGAATGGTGCCATGTATGACCCGTTTCGTCATGCGGTGGGGCGGGCAACACGCCAGCCGGGCCCGGTGAATGCCAGTCGGGCTGACCCTCGAGATTCGCGCCGTGGCAGGAGGCGCAGTAGCCCTGGTAGAGGTCCTCGCCCTGCGCCAGATCGAAGTCTTCCGGAGCAGCACTGGTTTGGGTGCCGGCCTGCGTCATGAGCCAGGCACCTGCTGCCGCACCGGACACCAGAATGACGGTCAGGATCAGGTATTTCCGCATCATGTCACCTCGAGCCACGTCATCATGCCCGAAGCCGCATGGCTCAGCATATGACAGTGAAACAGCCATTTTCCCGGGTTGTCGGCGACAAAGGCAATGGTCCGGGTCTCGCCGCCGAACATCAGCAGCGTATCGCGGAAGGGACCAAGGGCCGCGTCCTTGGTCACCTCGCGGAAATGCATCCCGTGCAGGTGCATTGCATGGGGGAAGGACGTGTCGTTGTAGATTTCCAGCTTGATCGTCTCACCCACGGGCACGCTCACGAGCGGGGTGTCGGTCATCCCGATCGTCCCGTTGAAGGACCAGAACTGGTTTGCCTCGACCAACTGGCGAAAGCTCTTGCGTTCGCCGTCGAGGGTGGCGGCATCGAGTGTGCCCATTGCCCCGCCCTGCATATTGAGCCGCGCCGTTACCGCTTTTTCCATGCCGGATATGTCCATGCGTGGGTTCGGGGGCAGGGGATGTGGCGACCCGCGCCGCGCCGCCGCCGCGCGGCCCGATACCGGAAACGCCACCTGTGAGACGCCCTCCTGATCCTCGACGCGCACAAGATGCGCTGTCTCGCCCGACGCCGCTGTGACGTCCACGATCAGATCGGCGCGCTGGCCCGGCCCAATGATCAGCACCTCACTTACTGGCTTGGGCTCGGACAGCGGCATGCCATCAAGGGCCACGGTCCAGCCTTCCATCCCGAAAATCGAAAGAACGAATATCCGGGCGTTGGCGGCATTGATCAGCCGCAGCCGCAGGCGTTCGTTCTGCTTCACGTCCAGCGACAGATCAAAGCGCCCGTTGGTGGCGATGAAGTTGCCGCGCCGCCCGGCATGGCTGCGATCATGGCGTGACGTGAAGTCGGGGTCGATCTGTGCCGTTTCGGGATCGAGAAGCCAGTCGTCGAGGATCAATACCTCCTCGCGGTCGATATCCGGCGCCTCGGGCTCTTCCACGATCAGCGCACCATAGAGTCCGCGCGCGACCTGCTCGGTTGACCGGTTGTGCGCGTGATACCAGTAGGTGCCGGCGTCCGGCACCACGAAATCATAGTCGAAACCCTGTCCCGGTTCGACAGCTGGCTGCGTCAGCCCGGGAACCCCGTCCATCGCGTTGTCGATGCGGATCCCGTGCCAATGAACCGAACTTGCCTGCGGCAGTTCGTTCAGGAACGATCTCTGGATGCGGGCGCCTTGAGCCATCCGCAACTCGGGTCCCGGCATCGCGCCGTCATAGCCCCAGATTTCAGTCTTGGGATAGGTTGGGGGTGCAAGTTGGACGCGCGCGGGCCGGGCCTTGAGTTCGGCAAAGCGTGGCGTTGCAGCACGCGCCAGGGCCGGAACGGCCAGAGCCGCAATCGTCGCCGCGCCCTGCTCAAGAAATTCTCGCCGTGTCGTCATCTTTTCCGTGTCCTTGAAATGTGCGGGGCGATACGCCGCCCCGCCCGTGTCAATCGATGGTTTTGCCGATACTCGGCGTCCCCGCCAAAGCCCTGCCTTCCGGTACATCGCTGTCGAGAAGATAGATCGCCATCGCTTTCAAATCGGACTTTGAGAGGAACCGCGTTCCGTTCTGGACAACCTCACCCATGCTGCCGCCGAACACGTCTCCTGACGGGGTAACACCACTTTGCAGAGCATATGACAGATTGGCGACGGTCCATCCGCGATCTGCCAGATCGTCGGACAGGATTGATGGTGCCTTGTTTCCACCGGGCAGGTCGTCGTTGCCGGCAAAAACGGCATCTGGCATCCGGCCGCCCGCGAGGTTCCGACCGGTGTGACAGGCCCCGCAATGGGCGGCGCCGCGCACGAGTTGCCGGCCGCGGTTCCAGTCGACGCTCTTTCCTTCCACCGGTTCGGTCTGCGGATCATGCATGAAAAGCGCACGCCATAGTTTCAGGCCCCAGCGTTGGTTGAACGGGAAACCGACATCGTGCGGTGGTGCGGGGTTGGTTACCGGTGCGACGGTCTGGAATGCTGCCCACATATCGGCGACGTCCTGATCGGAAAAATCCGCATAGAACGGATAGGTGAATGCCGGAAACAAGGGCTCGCCATCGGGCGAAACGCCCTGCCTGACAGTCATCGCGAAGTCAGACAGGCTCCAGTCTCCGATGCCGTGCTCGGGATCGGTGGTTATGTTCGGCGGGTAGAAGACGCCAAACGGGGTTTCGAGCGGGGCACCGCCCGCCAGCGGAGCGCCGCCATCCTCGAAATTCGTGTGACAGGCGATGCAACCGCTCGCGCGCGCCAGATAGGCACCGCGCTGGACATCGCCGGTCAACTCGATCTCGGCGGGCGGTCGGCCAATCGGCCAAACCACCAACGCCGCGATTGCCGCCGTGCCGGAAAGGGCAAGGACGGCAACACCTGCAAGAACCCGCCTCATGTCATTTCACCTTCGCGCGGAAGCGGGTGTGACAGGACGAACAGGTGTCGCTGACCTTCGCGAAAACCGCGTTGGCGGGCATCTCGGCCAGTTCTTCGCGCCCCATCGTGTCATCGGCCATCATGTCACCACTGCCCATCATCGAGTTGGCTCCCATCATGTCGGAGCCGCCCATCATGGCGCTTGTATTCGACTTGGTGTCCGACTGACTTGCGGGTGCGTTGTCAGCGGCAAGAGCCAGGCCTTCGGCGTATCTGTGCAACTCCTCGGCCAGGCCTGCAAAGCTCTCCCAATCGTTCCATATGGCGTCTTTCGCGACCGATGGCATGCCTGCGCTGCCGTCCGGGAACAGACGGGTCATGGCATCGCCAGCGTGCATGCCGATGGTTTCCGCAGCGTGCCGCACGGTATCAGCATCATACCCCGTCTCGCCGCTCATCATCGGGGCGACCGTGTTTCACGGCCTTGCCCATTGCCGACATCGCGTCCATGCGCTCCTTCACGATACCGGTCGCGCCGCTATGGGCGAGCGCCGCCGATGCCACGCCGACAAGCACGGCGGAAGTGATAATCCCTGTAGGTTTCATGTCATTGTCCTTCAAATCCTGATTTCGAGACGGGTCCGATCACGTGAGGAGGCCGGACCTTCGTGGTCGCGGCACGCCTGACGGGGTGTGCGCGCTCTGAATCCACCGTGATCGCCGCAAGTGCGCAGTCAATTCCCGGATGGCAATGTCCGAATGCCTCCTGGATGACAGTATGATCTTCGCCATGATCATCGTCGACCACGGCGTGCGTTGAGCTTGTCGCGGCGGGAGCAGAAGAATGGGCTTCAGCGCCCTGAGGGGTCAAGCCGAATGCGAAAAGCGCGCAGAGAATCATCGCGCGTAGCAAGCCGACAGGTTCGATTTTGCGTCTTTCGTTCAAAAGATGCCGTTTTCCTTCTGAAGCTCACGAATGTAACGCGTGATCATTTTCACGTCGCCATCGGTCACACCCTCCACCGCCGGCATGTTGCCGAAGTTCCAGTGATGCGCACGGACGCCGTTTTTTGCCGCGAGGACGAATGCCATGTCGGAGTGATGGTTTGGCTCATAGGTCTTGTGTACAAGCGGTGGGGCGACGCCGTTCTGGCCCGCCGCATTCGCACCATGACACTCGGCGCATTTGGCGTCGAACGCCCGCTTTCCGATCTGCGCGTCCGCCGACAGTTCGGCGGGAAGCGCCACCTCGACGATCGGTGCGCCCTCGGCCAGGGTGCTGGTATCGGGCGGAATCATCGAATGGCCCGTGCCTTGCGTCGCCCGTTGCGTCGCATTCCAGTAGACCGCAAACCCCCCGACGAGAAAGAAGGCGACGATCGCCAGCAATGTCTTGTTCATACTTTTCTTGCCCCTCGCAACCGAATGCTTCGGTCAAATAAGTTTGACCTGTGTACCAACCGGCGATCTGTCGAAAACCCCGACAATTTGTTCGTTATAAAGGCCGATACAGCCATTCGACGATTTGCGACCGATCTTGCGCGTGTCGTTGGTGCCGTGAATGCGATAGTACTGCCAACTCAGGTGCATGGCACGAATACCCAGCGGATTGTCCGGCCCGGGCGCCACATAGCGCGGCAGCGTCGGATCGCGCTCGATCATCGAGGGTGTCGGCGCCCAATCGGGGGCCTCATCCTTGAAGACCACTTCGGTATAACCGCGGCGTGTCAGCTCGTCGGACAACGGCACCGAGGTGGGATAGATACGCATCTCCCCATCGGCAGTCCAATGCTGGAGCACCCTGGTGTTCGTGTCCGAGAGCAGGATGCCTTTGCCAAGGCTGTCGAAGTGATCCTGCCAAGCGTGTAGCCGGAAGGAAGACATGTTGCGCCTCACCACGGACGCTTCCTCCGCCCGAAGGAGTGTTGGGGTCGCCAGCGCGATAACACCGCTGGCACCCGCCGCCAGAAATCCGCGCCGGTTGAGGGGCTTTTCGCCATTTTTTATCATAACCTGCTCTCACATCTATTTCTTGCCTGTTTTAGCGGGATAAACCACCTTCCAGCACCGGAAGGTCAAGCAGATGCCCCCTGACAAGACCGTGATTTTTGTATCGGTTTGTATCGTTGACCTTCCGGCGCAGGAAGGCTTTAGCCCATCTCCTGTATGCTTGGAGATGCAACGAAAATGAATGAATCTGAAACTCCTGTTGAGAAATCGAGCACGATGCCGGTGATGAAATACGCCATGTGGGCCTGCTGCGCGGTAATGCTGCTTCCAATCGCAGCGTTCGTGATGACGGGGGGACTTGCGGGCGGATTGACCTCCGGGCTCTACGTCTTCGCACCTCTGCTTTTGTGCGTCGCCGCACATTTGATCATGCATCAGATGATGGGAAAATCATGCCATGATACGAAGAGCGAGCGGACCGATGATGTTGCGATCCAGGTGGATCAAAAAGTAGCCGCCAATTAGGCCGGGGTGAGATTGGGTATCGTTCGCCGTCTTCTGCCGCTTTGGGCGATGCTCTTACTTGGCGCCTGCGCCCAGACCATCGCGCAATGCGAGCGAAGCGGTGATGTCCGGCTCTCTTCGAGCGGTCAGGTGGCCGACCTGCCTGCAGGTTGTGAGGTAAAGGAAATAACGGGCAGTGGGCTGGCAGTGCTTGAATGTCGGGACGGCAGGGAGGGCTTCGCCTTCGCTTTGGAATAGTTGTGAAGGTGACGGGATATGATTGAAGGACGGCGGAATACATTGGCAGTTCTTGCGACTGTTGCGGCCGCCTACGCCGGGTTTTGGTATTTTCCGGAACTCGGTTCGACCGAACTCAACTTCGAGGACGTTCAATACCCGCGGGGCTTTCGCAGGCTGTCCGCCAGCGAAAGCTCGAGCGGCTTCGATCTCTTCATCGGAATGAACGCCATGGGTCCGGATAGTCTGGCGGATGCCGAAGCGCGGGTCAGGGCAGATATCTGCGGTGCGCTCTACGGCGATGACCTGTCTGCAACACAGCGCGTTCCGGTGGCGTTTTTTACAGAGTATTATTGCCCTTATTGCCGTGTTCAGACCAGGACGCTTGCGGCGCTCGATGCACGTCCCGACAGCAACCTGCGTGCCATCTGGCACGAATTGCCGCTTCTCGGGCAATCGTCGGAGGTCGCGGCCAAGGCGGCGCTGGCGGCGAAACGCCAGGGTGCCTATGTCGCATTTCATGAACGGCTCATGAAATCCTCGTTTGTGGCGACACCGGAATATTTACAGGCTTTGGCGCGAGACATCGGTGTCGATCACCAACGTCTGATTACCGACATGCGAAGCGCCCCTGTTACCGAAGAATTGGAAAACAGTGCTGCTCTCGCACGGGTATTCGGCATTTTTGGAACGCCCGCCCTGATAATCGGGCGAACGATCATCCAGGGCCAGATCGATGAGAAGACCATTCTGCGTGTTGCCGAGATGGAAATCGAGGAAGATTGGACGTCCCAGTGTCAGACAGCGTGATGAACAAATTCTCGCGGCTTTTCGTCGCAAAGCTGATTCTGCTGGTCTGCCTCGGTTTTCTCGGCGCGGGGCTGGCCAGTATGTCGAACGCCGCCGAATCCGGGAGCTTTTCCAACCCGGCTCTCGAGGCGCGTCTGATCGCAGCCGAAAACGGAGTCGGCCCGAACGCGACGTCCCTGTCCGCCGGGCTGCATCTGGAGTTGGGCGAGGGCTGGAAGACCTATTGGCGGTCCCCGGGCGAGGTCGGCATCCCGCCCTCGATCGACTGGGCGGGATCGGAGAATGTGGAAGAGGTCGAATTGCTCTGGCCCGCCCCGGAACGGTTCACGGCCTTCGGGATCGAGAATTTCGGATATCACGACGAGGTCGTATTTCCGCTGCGTATCGCATTGTCCGACCCCGGCGCGCCGGTGCGATTGAACGCCAATGTCACGCTTCTGACCTGCTCGACCGTTTGCGTCCCGCAGGAGTTCACACTGACCCTGTCGCTGCCACGAGCCAGCGGAATCGACGCGGATGCGGCGGCGCTCATCTCGGCCTATGCCGAAAAGGTGCCGGAGGAGGGGGCTGAGAGCGGTATCTCGATCCAGTCGGCCTATCTCGACCCGGACATGACCGCCCTGACGCTGGTCGCACACAGTGAGCGTCCCTTCGCGGGCCCGGATGTCTTTCCCGAACTGGGCGCGGGCACGGCATTCGGCAAGCCGGATATTCGTCTGGGCGACGGGGGCCGTCTGCTCTGGGCCCGATTGCCCGTTCTGAGCGCGGCCGCGGATCTGCCCGATCTGCGGATCACCGTGACCGATGGCGACCGTGCGGCCAGCCTGTTCACGGAGTTGGCCGATGCAGCACCGCAGCCGCCCTTCGCCCTGGACCGCGTGCTGCCGGGTCTGGCGGAACTGGCCTGGATCGCCGCAATCGCCTTCCTCGGCGGTCTTGTCCTGAACGTCATGCCCTGCGTGCTGCCGGTGCTCTCCATCAAGCTGTCCTCGGCGATGAAGAGCCGCGACCAGGGCGTGGGCCGTATTCGCAAGGGGTTTGCCGTCTCCGCACTCGGCGTTCTGGCGTTCATGTGGTCGCTCGCCGCTTTGACCCTCGCGGCGCGCGGTCTGGGGATGACCGTGGGCTGGGGGCTGCAATTCCAGAACCCCGTATTCTTGGCGGTGATGTTCATTGTCCTGGCCGTGTTTTCCGCCAACCTTTTCGGGGCATTCGAAATCGAGCTGCCGTCTTCCTTGCAGACCCGGCTCGCCCGCGCCGGCGGTGGCAAAGGCTATAGCGGCGACTTTGCGACAGGTGCCTTTGCCGCCATCCTCGCGACACCCTGTTCGGCGCCGTTCCTGGGCACGGCTGTTGCCTTTGCGCTGGCCGGGCGGCTGCTCGATATCGCGGTGATCTTCACGGCCCTGGGGATCGGTCTGGCCTTGCCCTATCTCATCGTTGCCGCGTTTCCGGCGGCGATCTCGCGCCTGCCGAAACCGGGCCGCTGGATGCTGTGGCTGAAGATCCTGCTGGGGCTGGCATTGGCGGGCACAGCCGGCTGGCTGTTCTGGGTGCTGATCGGTGTCGGTGGCATGACGTCCGCGCTTGCGGTTCTGACAGCCAGCGCAGTCCTCGTCGTGATTCTGTCTTTCAGTCGCCTGGCCGCAGGTGCTCGCTTGTCCGGGGCTGCGGCCACGGGCGCGTTGGCCATCTTCCTGGCGGGATTCCTTTCTGCGGCCGGCACGCCGAACGCCAAGCCGGCGACGGACTGGGCCGCATTCGACCGTCGAGAAATTCCGAAGCTCGTGTCGCGCGGAGAGGTGGTTTTCGTGGATGTGACCGCCGATTGGTGTCTCACCTGCAAGGCCAACAAGGCGCTCGTGCTTGACCGCGCGCCGGTTCGAACGGCCCTTCGCGCGCCGGGCGTGACGGCGATGCAGGCCGATTGGACCCGGCCCGACGAGGCAATCTCGCGCTATCTGGAGACCTTCGACCGCTACGGTATTCCGTTCAACGCTGTCTATGGACCCGGCGCTCCCGAGGGTATCGTCCTGCCCGAGCTCCTGTCGTCCGAAGCGGTTCTATCAGCGCTCGAGAAGGCGGCGGAGCGCGCGGTGGCGTCGGGCGGATAGGGCGCGCTCTTCATGTGGGGAGGCATCAATAAACTGCCACGGAAAGGAGGTTCGATGAGTTCCGAAACAGAATTCCATATTCGTGGACACGGATCGCACATGCCGACAAGCGGGCGGGGTATGGTCATCTCGGCCTGGCTGACCGGCGTCTATTTCATCATTGAGCTTGGTATCGGGCTCTGGACCGGATCGATCGCTGTCCTGTCGGATGCATTCCACACGTTTTCCGCCGTGGGCGGAATCCTCGTCGCCGTGGGCGCGGCCCGGCTTTCCCGGCGGCCTGCCGATGCAACATTCAGCTTTGGCTGGTACCGCTCCGAAATCCTCGGCGCGCTGGTGAATGGCGGGTTCCTGGCCGGAATGGCCTTCGTCGTTATCTATATGGCCGCGATGCGGCTGAACGCGCCCATCGACCTGCCGACAGGGCCAATGCTGCTTGCTGCAGCCGGGGGTCTTGTGACGGAGTTCATTTCGCTTGGCCTCATCTGGAAACAGAGCCGGAGCGACATGAACGTGCGCGGCGCGCTCTGGCACATCATCCAGACCTTCGTGGGCAGCCTGCTCATCATCGTCACGGCGCTGGTGATCCGCTTTACCGGTTTCCTGATGATCGACCCACTTCTGGGCATGGCTTTCGGCTTCGTGCTGCTCTGGGCCAGCTGGGGCATCCTGCGGGATGCGGCGCGGCTCTTGATGGAGGCAGCGCCGAGCGAGATAGATTTGAACTCGGTGATCGCGGATCTGGAAGCGCTCGACGGTGTGCACGACGCGCATCATGTCCACGCATGGACATTGACCAGCGGGCGGAACGTGTTTTCGGCGCACCTTCGCGTGGGTGACGGCGTGGACCCGCAGGCGGTGCAACGACGGGCGCACCGCTTGCTGCGCCGCGATCACGGCTTCTTCTTCGTAACGCTCCAGACTGAAACCGAGTGTCTGGACGAGTCGGGTGCCGAGACGATCGATATCACCTCGGGCCATCAGGTCGGCCATGTCTGACGGTTCGCTCCGCTTGTGGCTGGCACGCAAGCTGATCGGGCGCATCGTCGCCCGGGCGGCGGGGCGCGGCCTTGCCACGCGCGGCCTGCGCGACACGGAGGGGTGCGAGATCCGTTGGCTGACGCCCGAAATCGAGGCATTCGTGGTGGCGATGACCGCGGAAACCGTCCGCCTTCGCCCCCATGCGCAGCAGGCAGAGCTTCCGACTTTCGGT
Source organism: Martelella mediterranea DSM 17316 (assembly GCF_002043005.1). NCBI lineage: Bacteria > Pseudomonadati > Pseudomonadota > Alphaproteobacteria > Hyphomicrobiales > Aurantimonadaceae > Martelella > Martelella mediterranea. Next base: position 159,029 of record NZ_CP020332.1, read on the forward strand.
AGCCGGCTGATGGTGGAAATGGCGATCTGGACGATTGCAGCCGACCGCAGCCTGCGCGCTTGTGGCATCGCGCCCGAGACCGCGCGACAGGTGGTCGCCGATCTCGGCTGGGACATCTACCGGCGGATGCTGGCGCTCAGCGCATTGCCCGTGCGCCTGCTCACCCGCGATTCCGGCCGTCGGCTGCGCTGGACCATCCGCGCGCTGCTGGTGTTTCCCTTCGCGCCCTCCGGTGCGCCGGGTTACGCCGTTCGGGTCAGCCGGGACGGGGACGACCTGTTCACGCATTTCACCCATTGCCCGCCGCAGAGCTTCGTGCGCCGCATCGCCCGGGCGGAGGACGATCCTGAGTCGCTGGAGTCGTTCCGGCAGAGCTGGTGCCGCTACGACTGGCCCGGTGCCGACGTCATCGCCGGGGATGGCCAGCGCGGTCACTATCGCCGCCGGCGTACTCTGTCCCATGGCGACCCGGTCTGCGACATGTGCTGGATCGGGAACGCGAGCCGCGACGCAATAAGTGGCCAGGAGGACCGCGACGAGCCGGCGGCGTCCTGAGAGCGTGAACGAGAGAGGATCAGAACCGACCCATGCGCACCATCCTGTTACTGCTTCTCATCACCTTCTCGGAGGCGACAATCGGCGTCTTCGTCAAGCTGACAGGCGGTCTGATCCCGATCCACACGGTGAATTTCTACGCCATCCTCACGGCCGCGCTGTTCCTCATGATTCTGATGCCGTTCGCAACCGGGAACCCGCTTCGCGTTCCGTGGAAGAACCTCAAGGACACCGCCATCATCGGTATGCTGATCGCCACCCAGATCAGCGTCTTCAATTACGCCATGACCCTGGTGCCGATTGCCAACGCGGTCATTTTCTGGAGTATCGCGCCGTTCTTCACCTTCATATTCTCGGCGCTGTTTCTCGATGAGAAAGCAAGCTGGGGTCACTACCTGACCTTCGCGGTCGCCATCATGGGCATTGTTCTCGCGAAACCGCTGGAGGGCGGATACATGGTCGGAAATCTTGTCGCGCTTGCCGATGGGGCGATCTATGCCGCGATGATCACCTACATGCGCCACGAAGGCAAATCCGAGACCGGTAACGACATCGCCTGGTCCATGCTTGTTGCCGCCCTCGTGCTGTCGCCGGTGCTGGTGATCTTCGGACCCGGCGACATCATGGCAATGACAGTCAATGAGCGGATCGGCATTGCTGCTCCGGCCGGGCTCTGGGCGCTGATGCTGGGACTGGTCTCTACCGGGTTCGCCTATTTCGGCATCTCGCTTGTGCTGAAGACGCTGAACGCCAACGTCTATTCGCTGGTCGACATCATCGTATCGCCGGTGGTTGCGGCAACGCTGGGCTTTCTCGTATTCGGAGAGGTCCCGGCGACGGGCATGATCTATGGCGGCGCGTTGCTTCTGACGGCCGGGTTCGTCCTGACCCGTCTGACCACCCGGGACGATCCAAACCTTGCGGCGCATCCCTGTCAGTGCACCTGATCGCATTGGCAGGGAAACCATAGCGCTGTTTCGGCCTCAGCCGGGCAGCTCTGACATCGCCTGCCGGATTTCCTGCGCACGCGGGTCGTCGGGAGGCAGGGTCTCGGCGAGCCTGTTGGCGGTCAGATATGCCTCCCGCGCCTTCGCCGCCTCACCGAGGACGCGATAGGCGTTGCCCAGTCGCATCCAGCCATCCAGGTCATCAGGGTCGTCCCGCAGCCGCTCGGCCAGCCGCTCAACCATCGAGCGAATAAAGGCGGCCCTGTCGTCCTCGCTCATGTCCGCTGCGGCGGCGACATCGCCCGCGGTGGGGCCCGGCGTATCGCCGCCAGCCGTGGGCGCGAATGCCGCGAGGCTGACCGGCTCGCGGCCGAGCGTCTCGCCGATGCTGTTGGCCTGCGCGACGAACGCCTCCATCCAGGGCGCGGGGCCATTGGCCGCGTCCAGCCGGGCAATCAGCAGATCGTGGGCCTCCGCGCCGTCGCCCGCCTGATCGAGCGCGATGGCCTCGTAGTACGTGGCCGCCGGATTGGACGGATCCATGTCGCGTGCCCGTCCGATGGCCGCGCGGGCCGCGGGCGTCACGATCCCGTCATCCGCGGCGATCAGCGCCTCGGCGTATTGCGACAGGATGGCCGAACTGGCATCCGGGCGCTCGGTCACGTTCTCCATGGCGGATACCGCATCCCTGTAGCGGCCCATGCGCATGTAGGTTTGGCCAAGCAACATCCACCCCTCGGTCGGGCCACCGCCCGGATCGCTTTGCAGGCGCTCCAGCAAACGTACCGTCAACCCGGCGATTTCAACCTGCTGGTTTCGCTCCGCCTCACGCTCGGCGAACGCGATGCTCGGCATGTCGGGCGATCCCAGTTGCAGGTAGAGCGCTGCCGCGGCCACAGGCACCGTCAAGGCGGTCGCCCAGACGACGACGCCGGCGGAGCGACCCGACATGGCCGGCCGCGCGCGTTGGCCTTTCCGTTCCAGCGACAGGATACGCCGCTTGATCTCGATCCGGGCGGCGCGGGCTTCCTCCGGCGAGATCAGGCCGCGTTCCGCATCGGCGTCCACCTCCCGCAGCTGATCGGAGAGGATGGAAATGGAGCCGTCGGTTCGGTCGGAAACCTTCGATCCGAAGGACCGCAGTGGAAGCAGCAGGAAACCTGCGGCAAGCAGCGCCAGAAACGCAAAGACAATCCAGAGCATCACGGCTCATTCCTTTCGCGCTGCGCCAACAGTTCGGAAACCCGGCGCTCTTCTTCGGCGCTCAGGCCTGCCTTCGCCTTGCGCCGACCGGACCTGGCAAGGACCGCGACCACACCGCCGGCCCCCAGCAAAAAGAGTGCGAGCGGCGTCAACCAAAGAGCATAGGTTTCCGGTTTGAATGGCGGTTTCAACAGGACATAATCGCCATAGCGCGCCTGAATGTAATCCAGCACCTGCTGATCGGTGTCTCCGGCAACCAGCCTTTCACGGACCAGCAGCCGCAGATCGCGCGCAACGCCCGCGTTCGAGCTGTCGATGTCCTGGTTCTGGCAGACCACACAGCGCAAGTCTTTGGAGATCTCTCTCGCACGGGTCTCAAGGATCGGATCAGCCAGCATTTCGTCGGGTTCGACGGCATGGGAGGCAAGCGGCAAGGCGATCACGATCAGGATCGTCAGCACGACAATTCGGATCATGTTCCCGCTCCTGTTGCAGCACGTGCCTGCGCGAGCGCGGTTGCGAACTTCTCTTCCGCCTCTGCGCCGACGACCGGGCCGACATAGCGGAAAAGAACCGTGCCGTTGCCCGAGACGATGAAGGTTTCCGGCACGCCTGAAATGCCCCACTCGATCCCGGCGCGGCCGTTCAGATCGGATCCGATCCGCTCATAGGGGTTGCCCAGGTTCTCCAGCCAGGCGCGCGCGTCCTCGGGCTTGTCCTTGTAGTTGATGCCCATGAGTCGCACGCCGCCCTGTTCGACCATTCGGGTCAGGACCGCATGTTCGGCCCGGCAGGGGACGCACCAGGAGGCGAAGACATTGACCACGACCGGCGCAGGATTGTCCGTCAGGTCCGCCCGTGACAGGCCGGGCACACCCACGTGATCCACCGGCGCCAGATCGAATTCCGGTGCCGGCTGAGAGATCAGCACCGACGGGATCGCGTTCGGGTCGCGGCTTGGATTGAGGCCCCAGAGAAAGAAACCGCCGACAATCAGCGCAATCAGGATCGGCAGGGCGGCGAGGGCTCGGGTCATGGACTTACTCCGCCGGCGTTGCTTGTGGTTTCGGAATAGTAGCGCGGCGCGGCGCACCGACCCGCAGGCGCCGATCCGAAAGCGACAGACCGCCGCCCAGCACCAGAAGCGCCGCCCCGATCCAGATGAAATTGACCAGCGGCTCGTAGAGGATTCGCAAGGTCCAGGCCCCAGATTGCGCCGCGCCCTCCGCGGCCGGCTCGGCCAGCGAGGCGTAGAGGTCGCCCGCCAGCGTCGAGCGGATGGCAGATTCGGTGGTCGTGCTCTGGGCGACCGGATAGAAACGGCGCTCGGGGTAGAGTGTCGTGACGGGTGCACCATCGCGCGTGACCACCAGCGTGCCGCGGTCGGCGACATAGTTCGGACCCTGCACCCTTTGGACACCGTCGAAGCGCACGTCGAAACCTGCGATCTCGGTCACGGCGCCGGATTGGACGAAAACAATTTTCTCGGATTTCCAGGCGCTCGACCCGACGAAGCCGAAGACCGCCACGGCAAGTCCCGCGTGTGCCAGCGTCATGCCGTGGGCCGCGCGGGGCAGGTTGCGCGCCCTCCGAACAGCCTGCGCGAACGGCACATCGAAGAGTCTGATCCGGGCCGCCCATTCCCGCAATGTCGCCAGAAGGAGCCAGGTGGCTATCGCGATTGGAAGATAGGCCAGGGCGGGCCCGCCCTCGGTCAGGTACCAGACCGCAAGTGCGGCCAGCCCTGACAGCAGCGCGACAAAGCGCAGGCGCTGGAATACCCCCTTCAGGTCGGCGCGTTTCCACGACAGGAGCGGCCCGACGGCCATGATCGCCAGCAACGGCAGCATGATCGGTATGAAGGACGCGTTGAAGAACGGTGGTCCGACCGAAATCTTCTGATCGGCCAGGGCTTCGGTGAACAGCGGATAGAGCGTGCCGACCAGCACGGTTCCGGTGGCCACGACCAGCAGCAGGTTGTTGATCAAGAGGCCACCCTCGCGACTGATCGGCGCGAAGAGGCCGCCGCCTTCCATCGACGGGGCGCGCCAGGCATAGAGCGCGAGCGAGCCGCCGATGGAGAGGCCCAGCAGGCCGAGAATGTAGAGGCCTCGTTCGGGATCGACGGCGAAGGCGTGGACGGATGTCAGAAGGCCCGACCGGACGATGAACGTGCCCAGCAGAGACAGCGAGAATGTCAGGATGGCCAGCAGGATCGTCCAGCTTTTGAAGGCATCGCGCTTTTCGGTGACGATGGCCGAATGCAACAGCGCCGTGCCCAGAAGCCAGGGCATGAAGCTGACATTCTCCACCGGATCCCAGAACCACCAACCGCCCCAGCCCAGTTCGTAGTAGGCCCACCATGATCCGAGCGCGATGCCCGCCGTCAGGCTCATCCAAGCCGCCAGCGTCCACGGCCTGACCCAGCGGGCCCAGGCCGCGTCGACACGGCCCTCGATCAGTGCGGCAACCGCGAAGGAGAAGACGATCGAGAACCCGACATACCCGAAATAGAGAAGCGGCGGATGCATCGCCAGCCCCACATCCTGCAGCAGCGGATTGAGGTCGTTGCCATCCAGCGGCGGCGGGAACACACGTTCGAACGGGTTGGAGGTCAGCAGCAGGAAGGATAGGAATCCCGTGCTGATCCAGGCTTGCACGGACAGGGTCCGCGCCTTCAGCGCATCGGGAATGTTCGTCCCGAGCAGGGCGACACCTGCGCCGAAAGCCGCGAGGATCAGCACCCAGAGCAGCAGAGACCCCTCATGGCTTCCCCAGGTCCCTGCGATCTTGTAGAGCATCGGCTTGAGCGAATGCGAGTTCTCGACGACATTCGCCACCGTGAAATCGCTGACCATGAAGGAGCGCATGAGGGCGGCGAACGCGATACCGATGAAAACCAGCTGAGCGAGCGCCGATGTCCGCGCACTCCGCATCCAGACCAGATCGCCGCGCGAGGCGCCGAGGATCGGTAGAACGCTTTGCACCAGGGCAATGATCAGCGCCAGTGCCAGCGCGAATTGTCCGATTTCAGGTGTCATGTCGATTCCTCGTCAATCTCTCGTTTTGGCGGTGCATGCCGCCTTCCCGGACTGGAACGTCAAGTCCGGTATCGGCACCCGGTCTCACATTGCCGTTAGTTGGATCATTGCCGTTTACCCGGTCCGGCCTACGGCATTACGGCGAACTGATGGGCGGTACTGTTCGTGGCAATCGTCTGGCGAAGCTCCAGCGTCTCGGGATCGAGAATCCACAGTTCCGGCTTGCCGGCACTGCTCACCAGCAAGGCATCCTCAACGCGCGCCATGTGGTAAGGTTCAGGTCCGACGTTGACTTCCAGGCGTTCACCGGTCGACCGGTCGACACGCACAACGAGATTGCGTTCACGCGCGCTCGACCAGATCGCGTCCGGGTCAACCGCTACGCCATGCAATTCTCCGCCGATGTCGAACCTGTCGAGGATCTCGCCGCTGTCGGCATCGACGATGGAAACGGTTCCGTTGTCGGATTCGCTGACGATCAGTTGACGGGTATCGGCATCGAGCTGGATGTGCTTGGGTGGCCCCTGCAGCTTGAAATTTCGCGTCACGATCCCGTCCTCCGGATCAAGCACACTGATCGTTGCGTTGCCGGCGTTGGAGACAAGGAAGTTTCCGGTCTTCGGATCGGCGACCGCATATTCCGGAATCGGGCCGGTGGCGACCGTCGCGGTGACCTGGCCACTCTCAAGGTCAATTACCGAAACAGCATCGAGCCCGGGGTGGGTCACGGCGGCAAACCGTTCATCCGACGAAATCCCGACATGGTGAACGATGCCCGGCACCTCGATTCGGCGCCGAATTTCGCGACTGTCAGCGTCAACCAGCGTTACCAGACTTACCGCGTCCGGCTTGGCCGTGTTTCCACCCCCGTGATGGGCCGCGTGCTCCTCTTCCGAGACGGCGGCCGGCTTGGCCACATCGCCGGGTGTGGATTCCGACAGGCTGCCGGCCACCAGTATGCCCCGTTCGGGCGCACCGGCGAGACCGTGGACGTTATCGAGCCCTTCGATGCGACCCATCTCATTGAAGGATCGATCCAGATGAAGCACTGTTCCGAGCTCGCCTTCGGGGATGTAGACGTCGGCAATCGCGGCGCTGCCGGTCATCAAGACCGCACTGAGTGTCAGGGTCGTGATGCGCATGATGTATTTCCTTTCATGGGTGTAATTGCGTCTATCGAGAACGTACGGACGGGATTGCGACTATCAAGACAGCCTCGCGGCCTTTCATGTAAGCGTTTGTCGCAATGCCGGAGCCTGTTACAGTGAGAGACAATTTTTTCGTGTAAAGACGGGCAAACACCGACGTGCCGGGCTGACGAGGACTCCGACCGGCACTTTCAGTACCGGTCCGGTTCCGTACACATCATCGTTTTCGGGCCTCCAGTTTGGCCAGCCGCCGCTCGAATTCATCCTCGTCGATTTCGCCGCGGGCATAGCGTTCACGAAGGACATCCATCGCAGTCTGACCATTCCCGGTGTCGGAGCGGTTGGAAAAGCCGCGAACCGCAAGAAAAATCAGACCGATGATAAGTGCCCAGAAAATCACCATCATCAGGCCTCCAAAGATACCGTGCCCACCCCACATCATGTGGCCGGAGCCATCGTAGATATCGGCCATGCCCGGCGTTGCGACGAAGAGGAGCGATCCTGCAGAGATGACTGAGCCGTTGAGTTTCATGTCGTTGTCCTTTCCTGTTTCAGGGGTTCCGGTCCCAGCGGCAGCGTCACGGTCGCCACGAGGCCGCCTTCTGCCCGGTTGGTGAGGCCAATGTCCCCGCCATGCGCCCGGACGATCGTCCGGGCGATGGACAGTCCAAGTCCGGTGCCGCCGGTCTCTCTCGAGCGGGATTTCTCAAGCCTGAAATAGGGCTCGAAGACCTGTTCAAGCTCGCCGTCCGGTATACCGGGGCCATTGTCAGCGACGCGGATAATGGCGTGATCGTCCTCGCGTCCATAGCTGACATCAACCATTCCGCCATAGCGTTCGGCATTGTCGATGAGGTTGCGAAGCGCGCGCCGGACTGATTGCGACCGCAAGCGCAGGTGAATGGTTTCGCCCTCCTTCAGAGAAAAACCGTTCAGCATATCGGCGCGGAGTTGACCCAGAAACGCGCCCATTTCGACGGTCTCGTAGTCTTCCGAGCTTGTGATCCCGCGCGCGAAGGAAAGCGTCGAGTCCACCATCTCCTGCATCTCCTCGATTGAGGTTATGAGGCTGTCGCGTGTTTCCCGCTCGTCGACCATCTCCGAGCGAACGCGGAGTGCCGTGAGAGGCGAGCGCAGGTCATGTCCAAGGGCCGCGAGAAGCCGGGTCCGGTCCGCGAGGAAGCGGGTCAGCCGGGCCTGCATCCGGTTGAATGTCCGGGTCAGGTCGCGCACCTCGGCGGGTCCGATCAAGGGCAGTGGTCTGACATTTTCGCCGCGCCCGAGACTGTCGGCGGCACGGGACACGCGCAAGAGCGGGCCAGTCAGACGGGTCAGAAGAAACCAGCAGGCGGCAACAAGAATAATGGCAGCCGTGAGCCCGAAGCTCAGGAAAGAGGCCCAGGGCCATTGCAGGGGCGGGCGCTCGAACCGCGTGCCGACATTGAGCCACTGTCCGCCCGTCAGGGCGATGGACAGCTGCATCTCGATGGCCGACAGATCGCCCCGCATCATCGCCAGATGCATTTCCGCCATCTCGGGCGCCATATGCGGCATCGGAAGGATGCCGTGATCGACCTCGTGCACCTCCACGCGAATTTCACGGTTGTCCTTGGCTCCGAGAAGACCACGCACTCTTGCCTCGATAGCACCGCTGTCCGCGTGGCTGTCGTGATCGACGGTCGGTGTATCAGACAGGTCAAAGCGCACCAGCGGTGAATTCGCCGCGCGCAGAATGGCCGGTTCCAGCGTTGCCGGCGCTTCCTCGATCAACCGCGCGACGTTCGCGGCCCGCCCCGCTGCCTCGAAGCCGAGCGCGGCCCGCACGGCCAGGCCGCGCTCGTCAACGAACAACCAGAGGCTGACCGCTTGGGCGGCGGCGAGTGCCGCGATGATTAACAGGACCAGTTGGCCGCGCAGACTGTCAAAGAAGCGCCACATCAATCCAACTCCGTCACATCGGCGGCAAGGCAATATCCGCCACCGCGCACGGTCGTGATCAGCCGGGGCCTGGATGGATCGGCCTCGATCTTTCTGCGAAGGCGGCTGATCTGATTGTCGATCGTCCGATCGAGCGGGGAGGCCGCGCGCCCTGCAGTGAGATCGAGAAGCTGATCACGGTTGAGGACGAGGCGGGGCCGTTCGAGCAAGACAACCAGAAGCTTGAGTTCCGAACCGGTGAGATCGATTTGCGCACCGTTTTCATCGGTCAACAACCGGCTGTCGGTATCGAGAGTCCATTGTGCGAATGCGATGCGTCTTCCCGAGAGTTTTCCGGCATAGGTCTCGGGCAGGGATGAACGCCGCAGGATGGCCTTGATCCGCGCAAGCAGCTCTCGCGGATTGAATGGTTTGGCCAGATAGTCGTCCGCGCCGATTTCGAGCCCGACGATGCGATCCGTCTCTTCGCCAAGCGCCGTCAGCATCAGGATCGGTACGCCACCCGTGGATGACAGACGGCGGCAGACCGACAGCCCGTCCTCGCCGGGCATCATGACATCCAGAACGATCAGATCGTACTGACCCATCGCGAGCTTGGCGTCCATCTCGACCGCATCCCGCGCCGAGGTCGCACGCAGGCCGTTCTTCTCCAGATAGCGCGAAACCGAGTCTCGGATTTCGCGATGATCGTCGACGACGAGGATATGAGGCTGATCGTTCATGTTCTTCCTTCTAACGGTTGCCGCATTGGTTTCCCGAAGAGATTTGTCACGAAATGTAACAGGGGCGGCGCTTGTGACACGGCGATACAATACCGTTGTTTCCTCGCATTTCATCACGGCCTAACGCTGCCATATGAAATCTATCGAAACCGAAACATGAGGAGATAACGATGACCCGCAAAACCCTGCTCGCAGCGACCGTTTTGGCCGCAACTGCAATCGGAGGAGCCGCGATCGCGGATTCCAATCACGGACATGGGGGCCAGTCCGGCCCGAAGGATCGCGCTGGCATGATGCAGGGCGGTTCCGGAATGATGGGCAACATGGGCGGCATGTCCGATATGATGGGCATGATGAAGCGCATGCACGGCCAGATGATGGGCGGCGGCATGATGGGCGGAATGGGTCCGATGGGCGGCGGAATGATGCAGATGTTCGACGCTGACGGCGACGGCACGGTGACGCCCGAGGAAATGCGCGCCGGACTGCAGGCCAAGCTGACCGAATACGACAGCGACGGTGACGGCACCCTGTCTATCGAGGAATTCGAGGCGCTGCACAGCGCGATGATCCGCGAGATGATGGTGGATCGCTTCCAGCATCTGGATGCCGATGGCGACGGCGCCATCACAGCCGAAGAAATGGCGGCGCCGGCCGACAAGATGGAGCGCATGCAGAAGATGCGCGACGCAATGGGGCAGATGCAGCCCGGCGAGAGCCCCGGCATGGGCGACGGCGACATGATGAACAACGATTGAGCGCTTTCGGGCGTCGGCCTATGGGCCGACGCTCGTATCCGGCACCGAGGCACGGTTTGCGAAACGGTGCTGACCTTCCCCTGCTTTGACGGAGGCAGACCTCATGAGCCTTGAAATGATGACCGTTTTGCTGGTTCTCGCGACAACTGCGATCATGCGGGGACGGCTCAAACCGATCAGGCAGTCGTTCGAATAACCGAAGGAGATTGAAATGAATTATACCTATGACCGCTCACTCATAGGCGTCAGCATCGACGACGCGGAAATGCGCGTTCGCGCCGCCCTAGCTGATCGGGGTTTCGGTGTTCTTACCGAAATCGACGTCAAGATGACGATGAAGCAGAAGATCGACGTCGATATGGACGGCTATCGCATCCTTGGCGCCTGCAATCCGCAAATGGCCCACAAGGCGATCGGGATCGAACCGCGCGTGGGCGCGATGTTGCCATGCAACGTTATCCTGCGCGAAACGGACGGCGGCACCGAGATCAGCGCCATCGATCCGGTGGCGTCAATGCAGGCAATCGACAACGATCAGCTCCATGAAGTCGCGTGCGAGGTGCGCGACATGCTGCGCGAGGCCGTCGATGCTGCATGATCGCCATATCGTTGACCTTCCGGTCACTGGAGGGCGTATGCATCGGGGAATCGGGTTCGAACCCCAGTAACCGGGAGACAAGGCGGTATGGTGGCTGACAGCATCCAGGATACAGAAGAATCCCCAACCTTCGGCGAGGGCTTCTGGGGGCCTGGCGCTGTGGGTGCCGTCTTGTTTCTGATCGCCGCTCCGGTGCATCTACTGGTGCCCCATCAGATATCGGTGGCGATCGCCGCGGTAACGTTGGCGCTGATCGGCGGAGCCTACATCGGATTTGGTGCGACCGCCAATTCGCTGAAACGCTTTTTGGCGGAACTGGCGGTCGCAGCCCTGTTCGCGGCGACCGCGCTGGCCGGATTGCTCTGGGCTCCATTGGCCTTGCCTGTCGGGTTCGCCGCACATGCCGCGTGGGATCTTCTGCATCACAACAGGGTGTTCGGCGCGCCGGTCCCGCGATGGTACATTCCGTTCTGCGTCGTCTTCGAGCTGTTGGCGGCAGCTTTTCTCTTCGTGCTGTATGTGCCGTGAGGCCGGGAATACCACGGTTCGTGTTCGGGCGAACCGCACAATTGGTTGCTGCGGCACTGCTAATCTTCGCCATCGTCGCCCTGGCCTTGGGTCCGCTCGCCGACGTCATCGAGAGCTTCGACGGCGAGAGAATCTCCGGCTGGATCGAGGCTGCCGGCATATGGGGACCGATCCTCATCGTCTCGCTCATGACGATCGCGATCGTCGCGACGCCTATTCCGAGCGCACCGATCGCATTGGCGGCCGGTGCCGCCTACGGGCATACTTTGGGGACCGTTTACATCGTTGCCGGAGCCGAACTCGGCGCACTTGTCGCATTCGGATTGGCGAGGGTCCTCGGGCGCGACGTGCTCGTCGGATGGCTTGGCGACAAGGTGGATGCAGGCTGGCTCGGCTCTCAGAACGCTTTGACTTTCACCGTCTTCGCCAGCCGTCTGATGCCGTTCATCTCATTCGACATTGTCAGCTACGCGGCCGGGTTGAGCCGCCTTCACTTCTGGCGTTTCGCACTCGCCACGCTTGCGGGGATCATCCCGGCCAGCTTTGTGCTCGCCCATTTAGGCAACGAGGCGGTCAGTGGGCCTTCTTCCCGCGCAATCTGGGCCGCGATCGGGCTGGGAGCGTTGACGTTTGCACCTCTTCTGATTGTCGCCGTCAGGGACTGGAAAAAGCACCGGATGACCCATGACTGATCGCCGAAAATCTCGCCTGCCGTTTCGTCGACAGGCTTCCTATCACCTCCGGCGCGCAGCCGCCGTGGCCAATCAACCGCAAACACCAGATCAGGACCTACAGATATGTTGACCGCCGCAATTCCATTTCCCAACATCGGCCCCGATCTTTTCTCTATCGAGATCGGCGGGTTCACGTTGGCGCTGCGCTGGTATGCGCTCGCTTACATCGTCGGTATCCTGATCGGCTGGCGCATCTGCGTCGCTGCCGTTGCGCGCCCTGCGCTGTGGCCCGCTGCCGGGCCGCCACTTGATCGCCGTCAGATCGAAGACCTGCTGACCTGGATCATTATCGGCGTGATCGCTGGTGGCCGACTGGGTTTCGTGCTGTTCTACCAGCCCGAATATTACCTGGCCAATCCGCTGGAAATACTCATGATCTGGCAGGGCGGCATGTCCTTCCACGGCGGGTTCCTCGGCGTCGCCGTTGCTGGCCTGGCATATTGTATTCGTCAGAACGCATCCATGCTGAGCACGACCGATCTTCTGGCCATCGCTACACCACCGGGGCTGTTTCTGGGGCGGATTGCGAATTTCATCAACAACGAACTCTGGGGGCGGCCCACGGACGTGCCTTGGGCCGTGATCTTTCCGGGCGAGGTCGCCCAGACCTGTCCGGGCATCACCTCGATATGTGCCCGCCACCCCTCGCAGCTTTATGAAGGTCTGCTCGAAGGGCTGCTGCTCGGGTTCATCCTTCTTTACCTCGCCTGGCGCCGGGGCTGGCTCAGGATGCCCGGCGCGCTGACAGGTGTTTTCCTGACCGGCTACGGTCTTGCCAGAAGCTTTGTCGAGTTGTTCCGGCAGCCCGACATGCAGTTCGTGACCTCCGACAATCCGATCGGCCATGCCCTGCACTTCGGCGATTGGGGGCTGACGATGGGACAGGTTCTTTCTGCGCCAATGATCCTGGTCGGGCTGGCGCTGATCCTTCGAGCGGTGAACGGATCCGGGGGCGCAACCGGGCAACGATCGAAAAAAACTGCCTGACCTCGGCAGCGATCTGCAACTGGTGATTGGGAAATAGGATGGCCGCAAAGTCACTTATGAATCGATTGGCGGCACCCATGAACTCGATCGTCCGTGGTACCGGGTCGATGCGAAGGTGGCGGAAAACGAAGTTTATGGGTCCAGTAATGAGACAATACGTCGGGCAAATGGGGGCATGGAATCTCACCGTTCTTGCCATCATAATTGCCTCTTGGGTCATATATAGATATTTTGCACCAAGTAACTGGCGGGAGTGGGCCAGTGCCGGGATCGTGCAAGCGTTTATCATTTCACTTTACGCCGAAATGTACGGCTTCCCTCTTACAGTATACCTTGCTGTTCGATTTTTCGGAATGGACAGGGGCGATCTCACGACCAACTTGTGGTCAAGCCTTCTGGGCTTCGACGAGGCCATGGTTCTTGCAATGCTATTAGGCTATGCGCTCGCGCTGGTCGGCATTTGCCTCATAGTGGGAGGTTGGCGCGAACTCTACAGGAATCGAAAGAAAGGTACCCTTGCGACGGGTCGCCTTTATAAATTTGTCCGGCACCCTCAATATTTGGGTCTGTTTATCGTCCTATTTGGAGAGGGAGTGGTGCATTGGCCAACACTACTATCTGTTTCTTTGCTCCCGTTCATCATGTTCTTTTACATAGCATTGGCGAAAAGGGAGGAGGAGACTCTGGAACGATTGTTCGGCAAACAATATGCGCTGTATAAGCAGGATGTTCCTGCGTTTGTTCCGCGTTGGGATCAGCTTCGAGACGCTGTGATGATATGGATTTTGTTCCGAGACTAAACGACAGATGCGACCGCCCCAGCCATTCGGCGGAGCAGATGTTCTGGTCTGCGAGTCCACCTATGGCAACCGGTCCCATTCCGACGTGGACCCAGAAGCCGAACTGGCACCGATCCTCAAACGCACCTTTGCCCGCGGCGGCACGGTGCTGATCCCGTCCTTTGCCGTCGGACGGGTGCAGGGGCTGATGCTGCACATTGCGCGATTGATGGAGCGCGGCGATATTCCCTATGTCCCGGTGTTCCTCAACAGCCCGATGGCGGTGAATGCGACCGAGATCTATCACCGTCATCACGCCGAGCACCACGTCAGCCGCGAAGACTGCATTGCGATGTTCGAGATCGCCAAGAGGGTAAACACGGTCGAGCAATCCAAGGAGCTGAACACGCGCCAGGGCCCGATGATCATCGTCTCCGCCAGCGGAATGCTGACCGGCGGGCGTATCCTGCACCATCTGGCCAGCTTCGGCGGCGATCGGCGGAACGCGATCTTGCTCTCCGGTTTCCAGGCCGGTGGCACGCGCGGCGCGGCGCTGGCCGGAGGCGCGCGGACATTGCGCATGTTCGGACGGGAGTTCCCGATCGAGGCCGAAGTGGTTCAGCTCCAGTCCTTTTCCGGACATGCCGATGCCGATGAGATCCTGCGCTGGATGTCCGCCGGTCCCGCCCCCGAGATGACCTATCTCACCCATGGGGAACCTGTCGCCGCCGATACCCTGCGATTTCGCGTCGAACACGAGCTAGGGCGATCCGTGCGCGTGCCCGAACATCTCGAACCCGTCTACCTGGACAGGCCGCGATGACCGAAACGCTTGCCCTCGTTTCCTCCGGCATCGACACCTACCGGCAGCCGGTCGTCTATATGCAAGAAGACTGTCACATCTGCCGTTCCGAGGGGTTTGCTGCCCAGACACGCATACGGATCGACCTGAAGGACCGCTGGATCATCGCGACCCTGAATGTCGTCGGCCGCGGAGCATGGCTTGCCGTGGACCAGGCGGCATTGTCCGTTTCCGCCTGGGCCGCGCTTGGCGCTGAGATTGGAGACGACGCCGCTTTCTCGCACCCTGAACCGCCCGCTTCCGCGTCTATGATCCGGGCGAAAGCCTATGGCGAAAGACTGGATCAGGCCGGTTTCGCAGGAATCGTCAGCGACACTCTCAACAGTCGGCTTTCGGATCTCGACCTTGCCGCCTTCGTGACCGCCTGCGCCGGCGACAGGCTGAACGAGGCCGAAACCGTGGCGCTGACCCGCGCCATGAAGGAAGCAGGGCAGACGCTCGACTGGGGGCAGCACACTGTCCTCGATAAGCATTGCGTCGGCGGATTGCCGGGCAACCGCACGACACCCATCGTCGTCGCCATCGTCGCGGCGGCGGGGTATCTGTTCCCCAAGACGTCCAGCAGGGCGATCACCTCGCCGGCGGGGACGGCCGACACGATGGAGGTCATGGCGCCCGTCGCGCTTGACGCCGCCGCGCTGCGCCGGGTGGTCGAAGCCGAGGGCGGTTGCCTCGTCTGGGGTGGCGGGCTCGCCCTCAGTCCTGCCGACGATCATTTCATCCGTGTCGAACGCCCCCTCGATTTCGACTCCACCGATCAACTCGTTGCGAGCGTACTGTCGAAAAAGGCGGCCGCCGGTGCCACCCATGTTCTGATCGACATGCCGGTCGGACCAACGGCCAAGGTGCGGTCTGCCGGAGCGGCGGAGGCTCTCGGGATACGGCTGTCTTCGGTGGCCAAGGCCTTGGGTCTGAACCTGGCGCTGCATATCAGCGACGGCATGGCTCCTGTGGGACGCGGCATCGGCCCGGCATTGGAAGCCATGGACGTGCTGGCGGTTCTGCGGCGCGCGCCGGACGCGCCTGTCGATCTGCGCGCACGGGCGCTGGATCTGGCCGGACATCTTCTAGACCTGGCACCGGACGCCGTTGTGGGGCAGGGTCGGGTCCGCGCGCAGTCGTTTCTCGATAGTGGTGCAGCGGAGGCAAAGTTCATGGCAATTTGCGCGGCGCAGGGCGGTTTCCGCGAACCCGGAACCGCAGCGCAGCAGATCGAAATACGCGCCCCCCATGCGGGCCAGTTGACCGCCATCGACAACCGACGCATCGCACGCATCGCCAAGCTGGCCGGTGCCCCGCGTCAGAAGAGCGCAGGCGTCCGCCTTCTGGTGCGGATCGGGGATCATATGGACAAGGGCCAGCCGCTCTATGAACTCCATGCCGAGACACCAGGCGAACTGGCCTATGCCCTGGCCTATGCCGAGTCCCAGACCGGCGTGCTGACGCTGTCCGAGGCAGTGTCATGATCCTTGTCGCGTTTCCCGAGATGAGGCCGCTTGCCGAAGACCTGGCACTCGCGCTTGGGGCGGACCTGCTCGCTCTCGGCTGGCACCACTTCCCCGATGGCGAAAGCCTGATTTCGCTGCCCGGCGATCTGGACGGGGCCGATGTGGCATTTCTGGCGACTTTGCGCGATCCCGATCGCCTTGCCCTGCCCTTGCGCTTCGCCGCGGCGACGGCGCGCGAGATGGGCGCGCGTCGCGTCGGATTGATCGCGCCTTATCTTGGCTACATGCGGCAGGACCATCGCTTCGAGCGCGGGCAGGCGGTAAGCGCACCGCTGTTCGCGCAATTCCTGGGGGAAAGTTTCGACTGGCTGGTGACCGTGGATCCGCATCTGCACCGCATCGCGCGGCTGCAAAATGTCTTCCCGATGCCTGCCATTCGCGCCGTATCCGCCCCGCTGCTTGCGACCTGGATCAGCACGAACCTGCCAGACGCCGTTCTTCTGGGCCCTGACAGCGAAAGCCAACAATGGGTGGCTGAGGTGGCCCGGCTGGCCGGACGGCCCTATGAGGTCTTGCGCAAGGTGAGATCCGGTGACCGCAGTGTCGATGTCAGTGTGCCCGAAAGCGCGGCGCTGCGCGAAGGCACACCGATGATCCTCGACGACATCGCGTCTTCGGGGTCCACGATGGCTCGTGCCGTCGAAAGGTTGCTTGCGGCCGGAACCGCCGCGCCTGTCTGCCTGGCTATCCATGCGGTCTTTGCGCACGGCGCTCAGGACGCCATTCTGTCGGCTGGTGCGGCAAGGATCATCACCACCGACACCATACCCCATCCAACGAATGCGATCGGAATTGCCGGTTTATTGGCCGAAGCGATCCTTTCTGTGGTGACAGCCCTTGACCTTCCAGTTGCCGGAACAATTAGGCTGGACCCGAATCACGCCGAGAGGACAACCGAATGAACGACCAAGTAAGCCATGCTTCACATGAAACCGAATCCAACATTTACGCCTGCCCGATGCACCCTGAGGTACGGCAGAACGGTCCGGGCGATTGCCCGAAATGCGGGATGCATCTTGTGCCCGAGGCGGAGCTCGACAGCCATGCCGGGCATGATCACCACGGTCATGACCATAACGCTGGTGCCGCCCCGGCGGACGGCAGATACGATACCGTCCCGGAGGGCTATGACGGCGCCGTCTACACCTGTCCGATGCACCCGCAGGTTCGCCAGGTCGAGCACGGCTCCTGCCCGATCTGCGGAATGGGGCTGGAGCTTGAGTCCGGGGTCCCGATGGACGACGGCCCGAACCCCGAACTGGTGGATTTCACCCGGCGTTTCTGGGTTGGCACGGTACTGACCATTCCGCTTCTGATCCTCACCATGGGTCCCTATCTCGGCTTCCCGGAAGTGCGAGAGATTCTCGGCGAGCGCGCAACCCTCTGGATCGAGTTGGTTCTCGGAACCCCGGTTGTTCTTTGGTGCGGCTGGCCGTTTCTGGTTCGGGGCTGGAATTCGTTCCGGACGATGAATCTCAACATGTTCTCCCTGATCGGTATGGGGGTAATCGCGGCCTGGCTCTTCAGCGTCGTCGCCGTTCTGGCACCCGGCATATTCCCGGACGGATTTCGCGACGCCGAAGGTCATGTCGGCGTCTATTTCGAGGCGGCGGCGGTGATCGTGACGCTTGTGCTGCTTGGCCAGGTGATGGAATTGCGCGCCCGTGAAGGCACTGGCAAGGCGATCCGCGCGCTTCTCGACATGGCGGCAAAGACCGCGCGGGTCATCCGGGACGACGGATCCGAAGAGGAGATTCCGCTGGAGGATGTGCAGGTCGGCGACCGGCTGCGCGTGCGTCCCGGAGACAAGGTGCCGGTAGATGGCGTGGTTCTGGAAGGCCGGTCCTCAGTCGACGAAAGCATGATCTCCGGAGAACCCGTGCCAGTCGAGAAGACCGAGGGCGACCCGTTGACCGGTGCCACCATCAACGGCACCGGCAGCCTCGTGATGGAGGCGACGCGGGTCGGATCCGACACGATGCTGGCGCAGATCGTCGAGATGGTCTCCAACGCGCAACGGTCGCGCGCACCGATCCAGAAGTATGCCGACAAAGTGGCGGGATATTTCGTTCCGGCCGTGATCGGTATCGCGCTCCTGTCCTTCATCGCATGGGCGATCTGGGGGCCCGCGCCTGCGCTGTCCTACGCATTGATCTCGGCTGTCGCCGTGTTGATCATCGCCTGTCCCTGTGCGCTCGGCCTCGCCACGCCGATGTCGATCATGACGGCGACGGGGCGGGGGGCCCAGGCCGGGGTACTTATCAAGAACGCCGAGGCGCTGGAGCGGTTCGAGAAGGTCGATACCCTGATCGTCGACAAGACCGGCACGTTGACGATGGGCAAGCCGCAGCTTGTCGCCGTCCTGCCGCAACCCGGTCACGACGAGGCCGAGGTCCTGCGTCTCGCCGCATCGCTGGAGCGCGGATCGGAACACCCGCTTGCCGAGGCCATCGTGCGCGGCGCGGAAGAGCGCGATGTGAAGATGGCGAATGCCGACGACTTCGAGGCGGTCACCGGCAAGGGCGTCAAGGGGGTCGTCGACGGCAAAGCGGTCGCGCTCGGCAATCTGGCGATGATCCGGGACCTTGGCCTTGAGGCGGGCGACCTGACCGCCAAGGCAAATGCCCGTCGCGACGAGGGCGAGACAGTAATGTTCGTGGTGCTGGATGGCAAGATCGCCGGTCTTGTCGGGGTCGCTGACCCGGTGAAGGAAACCACACCCGCCGCCATCAAGGATCTGCATGAATTGGGGTTCCGCGTTATCATGGCGACCGGAGACAACGAACGCACGGCCAAGGCCATCGGCGCGCGTCTGGGCATAGACGAGATCCGGGCCGATGTGCTGCCGGAGGACAAGGCACGGATCATCAAGGAATTGCAGCAGCAGGGCCGCAAGGTCGCGATGGCCGGCGATGGCGTCAATGACGCACCGGCCTTGGCACAGGCCGATGTCGGCATTGCCATGGGCACCGGGGCCGATGTGGCCATCGAAAGCGCGGGCATCACACTGGTCAAGGGCAACCTCGACGGTATCGTGCGCGCACGGCGGCTCGCACGGGCCACCATGCGTAATATCCGGCAGAACCTGTTCTTCGCGCTGATCTACAACGCCTCTGGCGTGCCTGTCGCGGCGGGGGTGCTGTTTCCGTTCTTCGGCATCCTCATCAGCCCGATGTTTGCCGCCTTCGCCATGAGCGCCTCGTCGATCTCGGTGGTGCTCAATTCGCTGCGCCTTCGCGGCGCAAAGATCTAGAAAGGAAGCCACAACGTGACCCATCAACCTGATCCATCACATGTTAATCAAAGTCAATCGGAGCATGCCCCCCGCCCGCCCTCATTCTGGCGATCACGCGCCGGCATCTATCTGATCGTTGCGCTGGCAGTTGGCGGCCTTCTCCTGGGTTACGAGCACCGGGTGCACATCCTGAGCAGCGGATTGCTGATCTGGCTGCCATTGCTGCTTTGCGTTGGAATGCACTTCTTTATGCACGGCGGTCATGGAGGCCACGGCGGGCACGGTAAGGGAGACGACCAGTAATGACCGATGCAGGTGCTTCCTATGGACTCTGGCTGCTAGTATTTATCAATTCGGCGGTGTTCATCATTTTCGCCTTCAGTTTCTTCAAGCCGCAGACAAAACGCGACTGGCGCAGTTTTGGAGCGTTCAGCGCCTTTGTCGTAGCTCTCTTCACCGAGATGTATGGGTTCCCGTTGACCATCTTCTTTCTTTCCGGCTGGCTGCAATCGACCTGGCCGGAGGTAGACTGGTTTGCCCACGACAGCGGACATCTCCCCGAAATGATGTTCGGCTGGCAATCGAACCCGCATTTCGGGCCGTTCCACCTCCTGAGCTTCGTCTTTATCGGCGGCGGCTTCTGGCTCATATCCGTGGCATGGTACCATCTGTGGAACGCGCAGCGTCAGGGGTTGCTTGCGACGACAGGCCCCTATGCCCGCATTCGCCATCCCCAGTATGTGGGGTTCGTGCTGATCATGCTGGGCTTTCTCGTGCAATGGCCGACCCTCCTGACGCTCGCGATGTTCCCGGTGCTGGTCTGGATGTACGCACGGCTTGCCCGCGGCGAGGAGGGGGACAGTCGCGCCCGTTTTGGCGAAAGCTGGGACAGGTATGCCAGCCGGGTTCCGGCTTTCATACCAAACGTCAACACTCTGCAGAATGTTGAACGCTGATTGGAAGCGAAAGCCGATCTGATGTGCTATTTGCGTGCCTAAAACATCTTTGGAAGACTGCAAACATACGGTATCTGAAACCATGATGAAAAAACCCGCCCTTCTGCGGCGCGTACTAATCATAGGAACGTCCGTGCTGACGGGATACCTGCTGCTTGCTTCGTGTGCCGAGTGGTCGGAGATGCACCGCTACAACCGAGCGCTGGGGGATCTTTCACTGCTGCTCATCGTTGCTGCAATGGCGATTGGGCCGCTCGCACGCTTGTCGTCTACGCCCTTTTTACGGAAGCTTATGCCGTACCGACGCGAGCTCGGTATTTATGCGGTTCTGGCGGCGACGGTGCATACCATCATAATACTGATCGGCTGGGTCGAGCTTGATTTTGCACGGCTGTTCGGTTTTGAGTATCACCCCCAACTGCAACGCTACGTGATGCTTCAGCACGGGTTTGCGCTGGCCAATGTGGTTGGGATCGCGGCACTGCTCTACGGCTTTGTGCTTGCCGGTACGTCGAATAATTTCAGCCAAAGGGTACTTGGCACGTCCGTGTGGAAATACATCCAGCAGGGCGCTTATGTTCTGTGGTGGCTGGCAGTGCTGCACACGGCCTATTTCTTGTTCTTTCATTTTCTTGATTTCCACCGCCAAATGCCTGAGCCAAACTGGGCGCGATGGCCGTTCGTTGCCCTTGTGGCGTCAGTTATCGCTCTGCAAGGGGCCGCCGTTGTAGTCACATGGCGTTCGCAAACTTCCCGGCGGATCTACGGCGCACCCTCGCAACGGGAGTAGTCGCGATTTCATCAGACGCCCAGGGTCGGGACTTCTGGCGGCCTGAAACCGATCGGGTGGGCATGCGCAGAGGCGTAACGACCTAAAAAGCAACCAAGGCAGATCGAAATGCAGAAACACGATAAAAACCGCGATGGGAACGACGGCTACCGTGAAGGCTCGATCAGCCTTGGCGGAGCTGTTGCCATGGGCACGGGCGTGATGATCGGTGCGGGCATCTTTGCCCTGACCGGACAAATCGCCCAGCTGGCTGGACCACTATTTCCACTCGCGTTCATCGCTGGTGCCATCGTGACCAGCTTCAGCGCTTACAGCTACATCAAGATGTCGAACGCCTGGCCCTCGGCAGGGGGCATCGCGATGATCCTTCAGAAATGCTATGGATCGGGGGCGGTCGCGGCGGGAGCGGCGCTCTTGATGGCGCTCAGCATGGTGATCGCGGAAAGCCTCGTCGCACGGACATTCGCCACTTATGTCTTGCGGCCTTTGGATATCACGGGCGGGCCACTTGTGCCCGTTCTGGCGGTTGCCGTGATCGTGTTCGCATTCTTGGTCAACATCGCAGGAAACCGCTCCGTCGGGCTATTCTCTCTAGTCATGGCGGCGATCAAGATCGGGGGCATCGCGCTGTTCGGTATCGCAGCACTCTGGTCAAGCGGGTTTCAGTTCGCCGCCGCGTCAGAAACGGCCGAGACCTTTGGAGTGACAGGCTTCATCGCGTCCGTTGCGCTGGCGATCCTTGCCTTCAAGGGCTTTACCACGATCACCAACAGCGGCGGCGAAATCACCGATCCCCACCGCAATGTGGGCCGCACTATCATGCTGTCCATCGCGATCTGCGTGGTGGTCTACCTGCTTGTGGCCTTTGGCGTGGGCGCGAGCCTGACAATCGACGAAATCATCGCCGCGCGCGACTATTCGCTGGCCCAGGCGGCTGAGCCCGCACTCGGGCAGGTCGGCTTTTACTTGACGGTCGTGTTGGCGGCCGTGGCCACAGCATCCGGCGTGCTGGCCAGCGTTTTCGCAGTGTCGCGGATGCTGACCATGCTGACGGAGATGAAAATGATCCCGCACAGCCATTTTGGCATGTCCGGGGCTGTCCAGCGGCATATGCTGGTCTATACAGTCGTTATCGCCTCGACGCTGGCCGTGCTCTTTGATTTGGGACGGATCGCATCCCTTGGTGCCTTCTTTTACCTCGTCATGGACATGATCATACATTGGGGCGTGTTCCGCTATCGTCGAACCGAAGTTGGCGCCTCCAGTATCGTGCT
Source organism: Martelella mediterranea DSM 17316 (assembly GCF_002043005.1). Classification (NCBI taxonomy): domain Bacteria; kingdom Pseudomonadati; phylum Pseudomonadota; class Alphaproteobacteria; order Hyphomicrobiales; family Aurantimonadaceae; genus Martelella; species Martelella mediterranea. The sequence goes on from NZ_CP020332.1 coordinate 181,592, forward strand.
TTTGTCTGCGCTCTCTCTCGATGCAATTGTATTGGCAGCTTTCACCGTAATGAAGCTTCAAAGTGATCCAATGATCGTTCTGTATGCGGCTGTCGGAATGATCGCTGTCTTCGCTTTCGAGCGCGTTTACTTGTCGCGATGGTTGGCACCTCAGGCCGCGCATTCCCACGGTGAATAGCCAGCCATCATCTAGCCCTGAAGGAATGCGATGCCTTGTGCACCGATTGCGATCAATCTGAGATCGGCGGTGCAAAAGTCGGCCACGGAAGCGGCGGAATAATTCGGTCGCGGGCGGCGTAAAAACCGGCCACCTATTTTCCTTCTGCAATGAGCGCAGGAGGGACAGAGGATTTACACCGTGGATCTTTATCTGAAGGTTCGCCTGGCGGTCTCGGAAGGGATGAGCCGACGTCAGGCAGCCAAACACTTCAACATATCCCGCGACAGCGTAGCGAAGATGCTGACGTATTCGACGCCTCCTGGCTATCAGCGACAATCACCAGTCCGGCGACCGAAGCTGGACGCGTTCGTTTCGACGATCGACCACTGGTTGGCTGAAGACGCGAAGGTACCGCGCAAACAGCGCCATACGGCCAAGCGTGTGTTTGACCGGCTTCGCGACGAATGCGGGTTCACCGGCGGCTATACGATCATCAAGGATTATATCCGCGAGCGGGAACAGCGTCGCCAGGAAGTGTTCGTGCCGCTTTCTCATCCGCCCGGCCATGCGCAGGCTGATTTCGGTGAGGCGACGGTGGTGATCGGCGGTATCGAGCAGAAAGCCCGGTTCTTTGTGCTCGATCTTCCGCATAGCGACGGCTGCTACGTGCGGGCTTATCCGGCGGCGGTGGCCGAGGCCTGGGTCGATGGCCACGTCCATGCGTTCGCCTTCTTCGGGGCCGTGCCGCAGTCGATCGTTTATGACAATGACCGCTGCCTTGTGGCGAGTATCCTGCCTGACGGCACGCGCAAGCGGGCGACACTGTTCAGCGGGTTCCTGTCCCATTATCTGATCCGGGATCGCTATGGCCGCCCCGGAAAGGGCAATGACACGGATGAGATCGAATAGCCCCTTCGACAGAAATTGTGGTATTTTCTTCAGGCCCACGGGCGACCACGTGGTGAACGGCCGGGCATGAGGTTCAAGCCCTGCGGCGCAGCCAGATCATCGTCGCTCCTCATTTGTGGCGTCCGTGGGTTTTGAGCGGGCCCCTCGTTGTCGCCATCCGTCGGTCATTCGCCGATATGCGCCTTCGGCCTGCTGAGCGCGGTTGCGCTCCTCCCGGCGACGTTGCGTGATGTTGTAGTCATAGCCGGCACCTTTCTGGCCGCGTCTCGGCGGATGTCCGGCGCGCAGTTCGAGGTCACGAAGTTTCTTGGCATGTAGCGAGGGGCGAACCCAGCTGTAGTCTTCACCTTTGGTCAGCAGGTGCCAGATGATTACTGCCAGCTTACGGGCAACCGCCACTGCGGCAATGTGATTGCCGCGTTTGCTCCGCACGCGCTCGTAGAAGGCACGCAACGGCCCTGGACTTCGCACGGTCTGCCAGGCCGCTTCGACAAGTAAATGGCGGGCATTTGCGCGTCCGCGTTTGGTGATCCGACCATGATGGGCGGGGCCATCACCAGATTGATGGACGCTTGGATTGAGACCGATATAGGCAACCAGCTTGTCGGGGTTGTCAAAACGCTCGATTTTGCCGATCGCCGCCATCAATCCGACAGCAACCACCATGTCGATGCCCGGGATCGTCATCAATCGTGTCACGTTCGGATCGGACAAGGCGGCGCGTGCAATGTCACGTTCCACTCCCTTCAGTGCATCGGACTGGCGGTCGTATTCCTCGACGTGCCGTTCAATGGCCTCCCGCTCGTCGTCCGGTAGATACTGGGCCCGCAGCCAGATCCGCCCCTTGCCGCCGAAGAGATCGGCAAATGGGCAGGGTGGAATCAGGTTCGCGTGCAGGATCGACTGGACGATCGATTTTAGACGGGTCCGTTGCCGGACAAGTTGCGTTCGGCGCGTCACCTGACGTCGGCGAGCCAAGGCTGCCGCGTCCGGGATCCAGACCTCCGGCAGGAAGCCGGCGGCGTAGAGTTGCGCCAGGACGCGCGCGTCGATCGCGTCAGTCTTGATCTTCGCCTTGGCGATCAGATGGACCTGCAACGGATTTGCCACGGCCACCCTTGCCACGCGCGGAGCGAGAATCTCCACAACCGCGGTCGCATTGCCGGTCGCTTCCACCACGACATGATCCGACGGCAGAAGTGTTCTGGCAAAGTCTTCCAGATGCTCCCGCGTCATGCCGATCCGGCCAAGTCGCTTGGTTTCTCCATCTTCAAGGGCCACCGCTTCGGCGAAGACGCGGTGGATATCCATGCCGATGATGCGCATATCTACCTCCTTTGCTATGTCATCCCTCTTCTCAGGAACTGGCGGGCTACACGGCAACTACGGATCCGCGCTCGCAGCGCATTCGGGTAAGCCGCAGGGGCGACCATATAAAGGCTCGGGCTCGCAGCCCATGTCTTTCGCTCGGCCTGCCCGCACTCGCGTGCTCCCGACGCCCCACATCCCGAATGGTCTCACCATAGCGCCTGCCACCGAAGTGCGGCAAAGATATCGAGGCGTCAGCGTGATCATGCCAGATAAGGGCAACGTCGAGGGCCTTGTCGGTTATGCCCGGCGTAACTTCATGGTCCCCATCCCGCAGTTTGCGACCTTTGATGCGTTCAATGCCTTTCTGGAAGAACAGTGCCGCAAGCGCCAGCGCGACAGGCTGCGCGGTGAGAGCGAGACGATCGGTGAACGGCTGCAGCGTGATCTGGCTGCCATGCAGCCCTTGCCAGCGTCGCCCTTCGATGCCTGCGATCAGGCCAGTGCCAAGGTCACGGCACAGTCTCTCGTTCGCTACAAGACGAACGATTATTCCGTACCCGCCGCCTACGGTCATCAGGACGTTTGGATCCGAGGCTATGTCGATGAGGTCGTGATCGGTTGCCGCAGCGAGGTCATCGCTCGCCATCCCCGAAGCTGGGATCGGGAGGATGTCATCTTCGACCCTGTTCATTACCTGCCGCTGATCGAACAGAAGATCAATGCGCTGGATCAGGCGGCCCCTTTGCAGGGCTGGGATCTGCCGGAGGAATTCGCCACACTGTGCCGCCTGATGGAAGGCCGCATGGCAAAACATGGCAGGCGGGAATACGTGCAGGTACTTCGACTGCTGGAAAACTTCGATATGGCCGACCTGCATGCGGCGGTGAAGCAGGCCATTCATCTCGGCGCGATCGGCTTCGACGCCGTCAAACATCTGATTCTTTGCCGGGTGGAGCGCCGGCCGCCGCGACTGGATCTATCGATCTATCCCTACCTGCCGAGAGCAACCGTCGAGACGACATCGGCGAAGGCGTATATGGGCCTCCTGTCATCGGGGGAAGGGAGAAGCGGCATGAGCACCGAAGCACCTGATATCCTGCTTGCCCACTACCTCAAGAGCCTGAAGCTGCCAACATTCCAACGGGAGTATCAGAAACTGGCCCGGCTTTGCGCCACCGAGGGCGTCGATCATATCGGATACCTTACCCGGCTTGCCGAACGTGAGATGATCGAACGGGATCGTCGCAAGGTCGAGCGGCGTATCAAGGCAGCCAAATTCCCGGTCGTCAAAAGTCTCGACAGTTTCGATTTTGCCGCCATCCCGAAGCTCAACAAGATGCAGGTTCTGGAACTTGCCCGCTGCGAATGGATCGAGCGTCGCGAGAACGTCATCGCTCTCGGCCCCAGTGGAACCGGCAAGACGCACATAGCGCTCGCCCTGGGCCTTGCCGCCTGCCAGAAGGGCCTGTCCGTTTGCTTCACCACAGCCGCTGCCCTGGTCAGTGAGATGATGGAAGCCCGTGACGAGCGGCGTCTCTTACGTTTCCAAAAGCAGATGGCAGGATGCAAGCTGCTGATCATCGACGAACTCGGCTTCGTGCCGCTCTCCAAGACCGGCGCAGAACTGCTGTTCGAGCTGATCTCGCAACGCTATGAACGGGGCGCCACCCTGTTCACCAGCAATCTGCCCTTTGACGAATGGACCGAAATTCTGGGTTCGGAGCGACTGACCGGCGCTCTGCTCGACCGTGTCACCCATCACGTCAACATTCTCGAAATGAACGGCGACAGCTATCGTCTCGCCCAAAGCCGCGCCCGAAAGGCCGGCTGAAACCCTTCAGAAAATCGCAACGCCGGTATGAGGCCCCCGCTCGGGCTACGCCCTCCCGCGGGCCTCATACCGGCGTCCAAAGTGGCCGACTTTTGCTCCGCCCCGTGGCCGGTTTTTACGCCGCCGTTGACAAGGGAACAGGTTCGATCGTACAAGGCCCGTCGTGTCGGCGCCGGCGAAACGAAGCGACCACGGCGCCAGAGAGCAATAGCCATGACCCCGGTGCAATGTGTCGCGCCGGGGTCGACCATGATCGTCTTGATGGCGTTTCCGCCCGGGATTACTATTCGACTATGTTCGTGCTCGCTTCGTACATCATGCGGATTGTTGCTGTTGTCACAGTGGTTCTGTCGATGACAGCCATGTCGTGGGCACAGATGTCCGGCGATGGCAGTCTCGTGCAGCACCATAAGGCGCATCAGGTCAGCGCGGATGCTACGGTTTCGATGACCGGGCACGGACCCGAGAACAAGAAGACCGGGCTGCACCACAACACGCTTTGCGCAACCGCGTGCGCCCTTGCTGGAACATTTCCAACGGCCTTGGACTTTAACTACCCACTTAGCTTAGAGCTGAAGTCTACGCCATTTAACGATATAGGCCGGCCTTCCTTCGGCCCCGAGCCGGGCCGCCGCCCTCCAAAATCCAACCCGATCCTCGCCTGAAGCTCCGCCTTGTTGGGCGGAAATGTACAGTCGCGCCTTCGCGCGCAAAGATCGGATAATTGGAATGACTATCACCTTGAACCGCCGTGGCTTTCTCACGGCGACAGCCGCACTTGCGGCATCCACTGCTTTCCCTTTTGCAAGTCAGGGCCAAGAACCTGTCCGCCGACTCGTCGCCTCCACTCGTACGATCGAGGTCAATGGAAAGACCGCCTCCGTCTATGGCATTTCCGGCCCAGATGGGCGGCAGGGGCTTACCCTCGATCCCGGCGAACGTTTCGCACTCACCCTCGAAAACAGCCTGGACGTCGAGACTATAATTCACTGGCATGGACAGCTTCCCCCCAACGCGCAGGACGGGGTCCCCGACATGCCGATGCCCAAACTCGCTAGTGGCGAAATCCGGTCCTATGATTTCGAACCTCTGGCAGGAACCCATTGGATGCACAGCCACGTGCCGATCCAGGAGATGAACCTGCTTGCCGCCCCTCTCATCGTCCGCAGCGTAGAGGACGTAGCTGAGGATCGGCAGGAGGTTGTTATGTTCCTTCACGATTTTTCCTTCAAGAACCCTGAAACGATCCTCGAAGAGATTACCAGCGGAACCGGGCATGGGGATATGAGCCACGGTTCATCGATGCCGATGGATCATGGCGGCATGGATATGGAGCGAATGGACATGAGCGACATGGAGAGCATGTCCACGATGGCCATGGACCTCAACGATTTCGATTTCGACGCGTACCTCGTCAATGATCGGACCCTGGACGATCCCGAACTCGTGCATGTCGAACGCCGAGGACGGGTTAAGCTGCGCATCATTAACGGGTCTTCGGCGACGTCCTTCTGGATCGATACCGGAGTTGATGGGCGCCTAGTAGCAGTCGATGGCCACAAGGTCGCTCCCATCACCGGACGTCGGTTCGGCCTTGCTATGGGACAGCGTCTCGACATCGACCTTGATCTGCCCACAGAGTCCCGGGCGTTCCCCATTCTGGCGCTGCGCGAAGGTGAGCGGGAACGCACCGGTCTGATCCTCGCACCGCGAGGAGCAGCAGTCCCGACGATGTCAGGAATGAGCGATACTGCTGCCCCGGCGTTCGACGTCGATTTCTCGCAAGAGGCAGCTTTACAGGCTCTCGACCCTCTGCCCGAACGGACGGTTTCCAATAGTCGGATGGTGATGCTGGAAGGGACCATGTCCCCCTATGTCTGGACCATCGACGGTCGCGGCTGGGGCGAACATGAACCGATCGTCGCCAAAAGCGGTGAGCGTGTCGAACTCACTTTCCACAACATGTCGATGATGGGCCACCCGATGCACCTGCATGGCCACGCCTTTCAAGTCGTGGGTCACGGATCGCGTCGTTTTTGGGGCGCGGTGCGCGACACAGTTTACGTGCCGCCGATGGCGAGCGTGACAATCGCCATTGATGCGGGCGAAGCGGCAAGGTGGATGCTCCATTGTCACCATATGCCTCACCTCTCAACGGGCATGATGACCGAATTCCGCGTCGAGACTTGAGCCGAAACCAGCCGGCCTCGAACAACGGGGTCGGCACTGACATTTGAGGAGATGACCATGTCATTTTTCAAGACTGCTTCGGTCGCATTGGTCGCCGCGTTGCTGGTTTCGCCACACATCGCACTGAGCCAGGAAGCCCGCCCGCTGAGCGAAGTCCTTAAGCAGACCCACGTTCACGGCCTGGCACCTGAGCTGAATTCGAGCCGTATCCTGATGGCGACGCACCACGGCTTATGGGCTGTCAATCTCGATCAGGAGACAGCACATCTGCTGGGAGACAGCCGCGACGACTTCATGGGCTTCTCGCACCACCCTGCCGATGCTGGAAGGTTTTGGGCAAGTGGCCATCCGATTACAGGTGGCAATCTCGGTGTGATCATGAGTACGGATGGTGGTGAGAACTGGACGAAAGTTGCCGAGGGTGTCGGCGGCCCCGTCGACTTCCACCAAATGACCGTTAGCCAAGCTGATCCAGACGTACTTTACGGCGTTCACCACGGCGCAAGCCTTCAGAAGAGCGACGACGGTGGGCGCAGCTGGGACGAAGTCGGGCTTCTGCCCGACGGCATTATCGATCTAGCTGCCTCCGCGATCGCGCCAAACGCTCTATTCGCGGCCACCAACACGGGACTTTTCAAGAGTGAAGATGCAGGCCGGACGTGGATTAGGAGCTATGAGAGCAGCGCCCCGGTTTCTTCGATTCACGTAGACGAGACCGGTGTCGTCGCCTTCATCCTTGGCGTCGGGTTAGTCACGGCGAGCGAGAACGACCTCGCCTTTTCTGTTGTCGCCGATGGCTTTGGCGACACTTACCTGTTGCATCTGACGTCCATCGAGGAAGGGTTCGTGGCCGTGACGGATCAAAACGCCCTTGTCGTCCTGTCACCCGAAGGCGAACCGGTAAAATCGATTTTGTGACGAAGAGCATTGGGGGCGCATTGGCGCCCCCAAGGCAGGGGTCCTACCATCGAAGTTCGATCTGTCCGAACTCATCAGCGAATCGAATTCGAACCTCCCAGATCCCAGCCATGGGAAGAATGGCACTCGCTTGGTAAGCTCCTGGCCCGGCAGACAGGATCTCGACCGGGACACTCATCTGGTGCGCGGGCATATTAACTTGCACATCTGGTTCTGGGGATTCCTCGTGGCCAATCGGCACATCGATGAACACGGTCAGGATTCCGCTGCTGTTGATACTGGCACTGACGTCAAACGACATGTTGTCGGTAATGGGTGCCGACAATCCACCTGATCCCGGAGGAATCCGAGCGATCCATGGGATGCTGGCGAGCATCAAGACTAATCCCAAAAACAAGGCGCCTGCCGTCCAAATGGCCACGGACGGGAAGGAGTATCGGCGTCGACGATGGCGCTGATCATGCAGCTTCATAGTACCTTTTCCTCTGCTCGCGCCTTCAGTTGAAGCGCAGGCTTTTCGATCCATCGCCACGAGAGATAAGCCAGGCCTCCGGCGATGGTGCCGGAAAGGACGAAAAGAACCAGGACTTGGGGGCCGGCCCAGATTGGCTCGCGCGTCAGAACCTGCTGAACTGGCCAGGCGAGAAGGTGGCCCCCTGTGCATTATTGGGACATAGATTCACGGTAGGAACCTGCTGGACGGTACCAACGCGGTCGGGCAACAAGCGACGCCATCCGGGACGTCCCTGAGGCAGGTCATTGCTTCTGAAACCAGACGCTGCAGGTGGCCGACGTCACCGCGACCTATCATACCGGCACGTCGCGACCGGAGCAGAATTTCGCGCATGCGGCGACAACTGCGGAAGCATCTTCACCAGCGCCCATCACGAGGGCTGAAGCACGATTTCGCTGCCACGGACGTCCTAGATGAAAAAGGCCCGGTACGGGAGAAAGGCCGCCTTCTTGCAGAATGCTTCCGTTGGAACGGGTACTGCCTGGAATCTGGAGCCATGCGCTATCGTCTCGATATCCGATGCACCAGATGACGGAATCGATCACCCGTTTCGATCCATCGGCAAAGAATGCGAGGCGGTCTTGTGAAGAGACTAAGCGTTTCGCGACGGCTACGCCCCTTCGTTCCAAGTCGTCAAGGCTCCGATCCCTGTCAGGAAAGGGGTCCGCGCGCCGCATCACGCGTCCTATCGTCGATTCGGGCCTTGCTCTCATCAAGCCCAATGTGTGCAGCCACCACCATGTACTCTGGCCCAGAATGCGCTCGGGAAACAGACGGCGGCTGCGTCCAGCCGCAAGCACCACTTCATGGGTCAAAGCCAGCTCGGCTGCGATGTCGCGTCCGCTTGCTCCATCTCCGACAATAAGGACCATGCCAAGCGGGAGATCACTGGGATTGTGATAACTTTCCGGTGTTAGTTGCTTGACTGCGCTGTCGAAGCCGGCAGCAATCGTTGGGATTATCGGTTTCTGAAACGCACCCGTCGCGACGATCACTGCCTTCGCTACTATGTACCTGCCATCGTCGAGTTGCGCGGCGAACCGCTCATCGGCCCGGCGTTCGAGCCGAGCCACACCATTTCCGGAATGCACCGGTAGGTCGAAATGGCTGGCGTAGGTTTCGAGATAATTCGCAAACTCGTCTCGCGTTGGATAGCCTTCTGGGTCCCCATCGAGCGCAAGACCAGGCAGCGAACTAAATGCGCGCGGAGTGAACAGGGTCAGGGAATCGTAGCGATGGCGCCAACTGTCGCCGACGCGGGCATGGCGATCGACGATTTGGAATGAAAGCTCTGGTCGGGCAAGATAATAGCCGGCTGCGAGTCCCGCTTGACCCGCGCCGATCACTAGAACGTCTATTTCCTCCGAACCATGGCTCACGGATAGCTGGCGAGGGCTTCTGTTCATGCAGCCTTTGCTTTGCCTTTTACCAGAATGCTCTCCATCAGCAAAAGCCCTACCCCACAGACAATCGCCACGTCGGCAAGATTGAAGGCGGGCCAATGATAGCTGCCGATGTAAAAATCCAGGAAATCCGTCACGGCACCCTGCCGGAGCCGGTCGAGCAGATTGCCGAGCGCCCCCCCAACCACGAGCCCGAGGGCGGATGCCGTCAGGCGGCTGTCGCTTCGATGGATCCAGATAAGGAGGCCGGCGACTATAGCGAGCGGGAACGCCATCAGGAGCCAAACCGGCGCCTGGCCGAACAATCCGAAGCTCACGCCGGTGTTAAAGCCGAGCACGAGATTAAAGAAGCCGGTGACGGGAATGACCTGAGGTGGATTCATAACATGGTCCATGACCCACCACTTCGTCGCCTGATCAATGAAAAACCCGCCAAGGGCGAGTGGAAGGCCGAGCCTGAGCATGTCCGAATGTCCTTTAAACTCCGGCTTAGCCGATCCGACCGAGGGCCGGGAACGTCTGGAGCAGCCATATTGCAAAGCTAGAGAGATGGCCGGTGATCATGGCGATGCCCATCACCACCATCACCCCACCAGCGACGATTTTGAGCACCCGGCCGGTGCGGCGCATCGACATCATCCGCGCCATGAACCCGCGCATGAATAAAGCCGCCAAGATGAAAGGGAGGCCAAGGCCCAGGGAATAGACGGCGAGCAGCGTCGTTCCGCTTGCAACCGTGGCGTTGGCAGCGGAGAGGGTCAGAATCGCACCTAGCACTGGTCCGATGCAGGGAGCCCAGCCGAACGCAAAAGCGAGACCCAGGAGATAAGCGGCCCCAGCGCTTCCGCTGCCCGGATTGGCATGGAACCGGGCTTCACGATTGAGCCAGGGCATTGGTACGAGGCCGGTCGTGAATAGGCCGAAGACGATAACGATCCCTCCGCCAATCAGGTTCGCTTCGAAAAGATACATGCGCAAGAGCCGGCTCAACACGGTGGCGCTGGCCCCAAGGATGACAAACACGGTCGTGAAGCCGAGCACGAAGCAGAGGCTGAGGCCGAGAGTTCGGCCCGCTGCCCTGAATTCTGTATCGGCCGCAATTCCGTCCGGGCTAATCGTGCGGCCTGCAACGTAGGAAATATAGCCCGGCACCAGCGGCAGAACGCAGGGCGACAGGAAGGATATAACGCCAGCGGCGAAAGCCGTCGCCATTCCGATACTGGAGAACTCCATCAGCCAATCTCGCCCACTAGACGGCGGAGCTTCTGCAAGCGAATCTCACGCGGCTCGTGCATGTCGAGCGTGCCGACGAATTGGCTCTCGGCATCCATCATGTAGACGCCTGCGGTGTGATCCATCGTGTATTCGCCCCCCTCCAGAGGCACTTTTCGCGCGTAGGCCGCAAAGGCCTTCACCACGGCGTCCGTTTCCTGTCGATTTCCCCGCAATGCGAGGATGCGATCATCAAAGGCTGTCATGTATTGAGCCAGCAGCTCTTGGCTGTCTCGTTCGGGATCGACGGTGAAGAACAGTACGTTGAACTGGTCGGCCACCGGCCCGAGCTCGTTCATGAGATCGCTGAGTTCGTAGAGCGTCGTCGGACACACATCGGGACAATGGGTGAAGCCGAAGAAGGCGAGATAAGGCTTTCCAGCAAGCGCGGCATTGTCGATCGTCCCGCCTTGATGCGATGTGAGCTGGAACGGGCCGCCGATAGCTGCGATGCCTGTCGAAGACGCGACCGCCGCATTTTGCTGCTGCCAAGGCTTGGACACTGACAAGCCGATGAAAAGCCCACCGACAGCGGCGACGGCAACCCATGCAACAAGACGGAAAAGTTTGACGCCGCTCATTGGACAGCCTCTCCGTGCCCGTCATGTTCGTTCGCAAATTCCGGACGAGCACCCATGTTCTGCACAGCGAACTCAACGTCGATGGTACCGGCCTGCTCGAACACCAGTGTTGCGGCAAACCGCTCCCCTTCCTTCAAAGGACGCGATGGCTTCAAAAACATGATGTGTATACCGCCAGGTTGAAGTTCGACCGTCTTGCCAGCCCCAATTTCGATGCCATTTTGCACCGGCCTCATGCTGGCAACCCCGTCGATCACGGTCGACTCGTGGATTTCCGCCCGTTCTGACAGAGGTGATGAGATCGAAACCAGACGGTCGGCCATACCGCCATCGTTCGTTAGCGTCAGATAGCCGCCGGCTACCGGCGCGACCGGCGGAGTCGCGCGCGACCACGGATGATTGATGGTGATCGAACCGGCTTGGAAGTCGTGACCAACGGCAGGAGAGATCAATACCGCAAGGGTAAGGAAGGCGGCGGATAGGGCTCGTGAACTAATCATGTTGATTAACTTTCTCTCCAGCTTCCCCGGCCTTTTCAAGAATTTCCAAGCCGCTTCTGACAACGACAACAACCACGCCCAGGCCGATGATCAGATCCGGGTAGGGCGAATTGAAAAGGATTACGGCCAGACCCGAAAGCGCGATGGCTGAGTTCACGAGCATGTCGTTTGTCGTGAAAATCCATGAGGCTTGCAGATGCACGCCGCCTTCCCGATGAGAATTCAGGAACCACATGCAGATCATATTCGTAAGCGCGCTCGCGATTGCCACGGCAATCATGACCGGCCCTATCGGATCGGAGCCAGTGAAGAAGCGACGACCGACTTCAAATAGAAGAAGACCAGCGAAAACCATCAGAAGGATACCCGACAGCCGGGCAACTCGAACCTTCGCCGCCAAACCGCGACCTACGACGAAAAGGCTAATAGCGTAGACACCGGCATCGCCAAGATTATCGAGTGCAGAGCCCATCAATCCTGTTGACTGAGCCCACCACCCTAATCCCCCCACAATGGCTGCCTGGGCCGTATTGATCGCAAGCACCCATGCGAGCGCCCATTGTTCGCTCTTCTCGGATGAAGTGGCACTGCCCTTGGACTGATTACTCATAAATTACACCTCGGCTTTCTTGGCGAGAAGTGGAAGCCGCGACCTGCCTTCGCGCACTGCTTGGGCTCATTTGTCGCGGGTGCCGCGCCAGGTCAGCAGGCGCAGCGCATTGGCTGTAACGAGGACCGTAGCGCCCGTATCGGCGAGAATCGCCATCCAGAGCGTGGTAATGCCGAATAGAGTCGTCACGAGGAAGACGGCCTTCAGACCAAGCGCTATGGCGATATTTTGCCAAATATTGCCGAGTGTCGCCTGTGACAACCCGATGAGATCGGCAACACCCGTCACCCGGTTTCTGAGCAGCGCGGCATCTGCGGTCTCCAGAGCAACGTCGGTGCCTGCACCCATGGCAACGCCAACGGAAGCGGCTGCGAGCGCCGGCGCGTCATTGATACCGTCTCCCACCATGGCGATCGGGCCATTAGCTTTGAGGCGACCGATCTCGGCGAGCTTGGCGTCGGGCAACAATTCGGCGCTTGCCTCAAGGCCAAGATGGGCCGCAATGGCGTCGGCCGTGCGCTTGTTGTCGCCGGTCAGCATCAGTGGCCGCACACCTCGATCTGTCAGCCGCTTCACACCTTCGATAGCGTCGTCGCGCGGTTCGTCGCGCAACGCGATCAATCCCTCGATGGTCTTGCCCTTTATAAGCACGACGACCGTCTTGCCCTGGCTCTCCAGTATGGTGATCGTCTCGGCAATGTTCTCTTCGAGGGCAGCCTGTTCGGCGGCATGACGGGGAGACCCGACCGAAGCGAAGCCGTCCTTCAACCGCGCTGTGACCGCTTTGCCGGGTGTGGCAACGCCGCCCCCGAAGGTGACGGGCAGTTCGAGCCCCCGCACTTTTGCCGCCTCCACGATTGCAACCCCGAGAGGATGGCTGGTGCTGCGCTCGACGGCCGCTGCAATGGCAAGGACGGCGTTCTCGTCCCCATTGATCGGCACAATGTCCGTCACCTGGGGATGGCCACGCGTCAGCGTTCCTGTCTTGTCGAAGGCAACAGTTACGACCTTACCGAGTATTTCCAGTGCCGCGCCCCCCTTAATCAGCAATCCCTGACGCGCGCCGGCGGCAAGACCCGAGGCAATAGCCGCCGGCGTGGAAATCACGAGCGCGCAGGGGCAAGCAATCAGCAACGTCGCAAGACCCCGATATACCCATGTCATCCAGTCACCGCCGAAGGCGAGCGGCGGCACCACGACGATCAGAGCCGCGACGACCATAGCGCCAGGCGTATACCAGCGGCTGAAACGGTCGATCATACGCGCCGTCGGGGCCTTTGATTCCTGAGCTTCCTCGACCATGTGGATGATGCGGGCAATGGTATTGTCGGCCGCGACATGACTGATCGACACTCGCAACTCGCCATTTGCATTGATGCTGCCGGCATAGACGTTTGCGCCGGCTTCTTTAAGCACGGGCATGGATTCGCCTGTCACGGGCGCCTCATCGACCTCAGATGCACCATCAATCACCGTGCCGTCAGACGGCACACGGTCCCCAGGCCGAACAACGACGACATCACCAATAGCCAACTCTTCGGCAGCGACCTGCTCAATGACACCATCACGCTCGCGGAACGCGACCCGGGGCACGAGATCGATCAGCGCTTCAATGCCTGCCCGCGCACGGCCTGCCGCCACGGTTTCAAGCAGCTCGCCCACTGCGAACAGGAAGATCACGACAGCAGCTTCTTCGGCCTCGCCGATGGCGACCGCGCCGAGTGCCGCGACCGTCATCAACGTCTCGATGGTGAAGGGTGAGCCGGACATCGCACCGGCGACCGCCCGCCGCGCGAACGGGATAACGCTGATCAGGGCCGCACCTGAATAGAGCCATTGCTCCCAATCCGGCAGGATACGCGCAATGGCGAAGGCAAGCATGAACAGTGCGCCGGTCAGCAGTACAAGCCGACCCTTGCTGCCTTTCCACCACGCCTCTGTGATGCGCTTCCGAGGCGGCCCCCCCTTCGTCTCAGCCTGCTCGATCACTGGCGTGTACCCGAGCGCTCGGATCTTTTGCTCAATAGTGCCGAGGGCCGTCCGGTCTTCATCGAGTTGCAATGCTAGCGTCTCGTTGGCGTAGCTGACATTGATGTCGCTAACGCCCGGCAGGCGTTGCATCGCCGTCTCGATTTTCAATGCGCACGAGGCGCAGTCCATGCCTTCTATACGCAGTCTGTAAGGGCTCGCTGCCGCCATGGTGTCACCTCGATGGTTTAATGTGACACCGCAGATAGACCCTGTAGCAACTATAGGGTCAAGAGTGGACTTCGTTTATTTGATTTCGCGCTGCGATCCACGTGCAAATTCGCGGTACAACTTCATTAAGGAGCCTTGACCCTGTAGTGGGTACAGGGTGCAGAAATAGTTGAATGCAAAGGTAAATGGAGCGAAGCGAAACGATGGCGAAAGGGAGTGCTATGACCACCGGGGCGGGCACGACTGCAAATACCTGGGCGTTCGTCTTCTCGGCATGGCTCATTGCGCTTGCCGCCTCGCTCAGCGCTCTCTTCATTGGTGAGGTCATGGGACAGACGCCGTGCAATCTGTGCTGGCATCAGCGCGCTTTCATGTTTCCGCTGGCGGTCATTCTGGCTGTCGCTAGCTTTCGAGGTGATGCCAGCGTTTCCCGGTACGGACTTCCACTGGCTGCCCTAGGTGCCGCCATCGCTGCATTCCACTCCCTCCTTTATGCGAGGATCCTTCCAGCAGCCATCGAGCCTTGTACACAAGACGGCCCGTCATGTTCTGGCGTCGAGATGACGGTCCTTGGCATTTTGCCGCTCCCTTACCTATCGCTCGCCGCCTTTGTGTCATATGTGGAACGACCCGCTTGGCAAGGGCTTTTTCAGACAGTTGATCACGCGGGAACGGTGCGGTCATATGTTCGGCCTTTCAGCGCGGCGATTAACCGCTGGCCTCGATGAGATCCGCGATGCGAGCGGCTAATCAACGGCACGCGCTTTGAGCGCGTTGACACAAGCGGCCTCTCTCGCCTCGGGATTTCGTCCCATGGAATCATCGTCTGCTTTTGCACCTCACCTCTGCCGGCTACCGCGCCGACAGTTCATTTTGGCCGACTTCCGGTTCAAGCATTCGCGACGCTATCTACCGGTGCCATGCCTCGATATATCCCGCCCTTGGTCAGAAGTGCCCATATGACCCGGGCCGTCTTGTTTGCGAGCGCGACGGCCACGACCTTGTAGGGCCGTCGGGTCAGAAGCGCGCTCAGCCATTTCGGCGCTTTATCGTTGCCTCGGACGCGTCGCAGGACAGAGCTCGCGCCGAGGACGAGCAAGGAGCGGAGCTCGGGATTGCCCATCTTTGATATTCCTCCCAACCTCTCTTTGCCACCGCTCGAATGGGATCTCGGCGTTAATCCCAGCCAGGCTGCGAAGTGGCGAGCGGATTTGAACCCGCCAGGATCTGGAACAAGCGCCTTGATTGACGCCGCCGTGATCGGGCCGACGCCTGGTATAGTGGCCAGACGTCGCATATCCTCATCGCGCTTCGCTTCGGCGACAATCTCCCGTTCGAGCTTCACGATCTGCGCGAACAACGCCTCGATCTGATCGGCGAGGGTGGACAGAGCGAAGCGCGCAGTCTTCGGCAGGCGAGCATCGGTCGCATCACGCACGATGTCTGTCCGTCATCGAATGATTATGGACAGAATGCGGTTTGGATTTCAGGAGGATCTGGCTCGTCTGATGTGTTGATTTAAACGGCGTTTGCGTGATGTTGCAAGCGTCGGTTCTGAATGGTCTGTTGCTTGATCCTTTTTCGCTGTTTCAGGATTTCGTCTCCTCTGCCGAAGTAGACATCCGCTGGCGTGAGATTGCCGAGGCTCTCGTGGTATCGGCGATTGTTGTAATGGTCGATAAACGCCCCGATCTGAGCTTCGAGGTCTTCCGGGAAGAAGTAATTTTCCAGCAGGATCCGGTTTTTCAGCGTCTGGTGCCAGCGCTCGATCTTGCCTTGGGTCTGCGGATGACCAGGCGCGCCGTGCAGCTGCTCCATTTTCCTGTCCTTCAGCCAATCCGCCAGGTCTTCGGCGATATAGCATCCGCCATTATCCGACAGCAGTCGCGGCTTGTGCTCCACCTTGACGCTGTCGCAACCGGATGCGGCCAGTGCAATGTTCAGCGTGTCGGTCACGTCGCCGACTTTCATGTTCGTACACAGCTTCCAGCCCACTATGTAACGCGAGAAGTCATCGAGAATGGTGGACAGATAGAACCAGCCCCAGCCGATTACTTTCAAATAGGTGAAATCGGTTTGCCACATCTCATTGGGGCGAACGGTCTTGTCCTTGAACTCATTGTCCGCCTTGACGACGATAAAAGCCGGTGAGGTGATCAGGTCATGGGCCTTGAGCAGGCGATAAACGGACGCTTCTGATACGAAATAGCTTTTTGTATCGGTGAAGGTCACCGCCAGTTCGCGCGGGGAGAGCTCCGGCTCTTCAAGCGCCAGTTCGATCACCTCCTCCCTGATAGCATCGGGAATCCGGTTCCACACGCGTGATGGAGCCGATGAGCGGTCCTCCAGCCCCTCAACGCCAAAGCGCTGGAAACGGTCATACCAGCGGTAAAAGGTCTGCCGTGGAATGGCGAGCTGTTCCAGCGTCTTCTTCACCGGCAGGTGCGATTGCTCAACCAGCCGGATGATTTCCAGCTTCTCGGATGCGGGATATCTCATTCTTCTGCGTCCCCATCCCCGATCATGCTTTTTTTGAGCAGGCGCAGCTCCAGCGTCTGCTCGGCCACGACCTCTTTCAGATCGCGTGCTTCCCGGCGCAACGCCTTCACCTCATCCGTGGTTGCGGCCCGTGCCGTATCGCCGGCCAAGCGCCGCTTGCCGGCCTCGAGAAATTCCTTCGACCAGGTGTAATACATGCTCTCGGCGATGCCCTCACGGCGGCAGAGTGCGGCAATGCTGTCTTCGCCGCGCAGGCCTTCCAACACAATGCGGATCTTTTCCTCAGCCGAATAGGATTTGCGGGTGGAACGGCGGATATCCTTGATCGCCTTGTCTGCGCTCGGCTTCTGCTGACCGGATTTCTGTCTCATCGTCACTTCCTTTGCGTGCGCTATGATGAGCCAAAACCCTCCCTTATCCGTTAAGCCTGATCTGTCTCAAAGGCGTTGAGACGGGACAGGCATCGAATAACATCTCGTGCGTCTGAAGCGGATAAGCCCGTACCAGGAAGGCGCGGCTATGCGACAGCTTCGTATGGGCCACCTGAAGTTTGACCCGTTCTCCGCCGATACTGGCCCAATCCTCGCTCCAATCGAACTGGAATGCCTCGCCGGGTTGAAACACCAAGGGGACGAAGGTGCCGCGTCCTGCTGTTTGCTCTGCGCGAAGCCGATCCTCCCGCCATGCCCGGGCAAAAGCCGCCACACGTCCGTAGGACCCATCGTAACCGAGCTTGGCCAGATCCTCATGCATCTGCTTTACGGTTCGACGGTCTTTGCGCGACTTGCGCGTTTGCGCCAGAAGCCAGGCCGACAATCGATCCGCATACGGATCCAACTTGCTCGACCGGGCCGGCGTCTTGAACTTCGGCTCGACCGCGCCCTCGCGCAAATACTTTCTGATGGTGTTGCGAGACAGCCCCGTTCGTCTGGAAATCTCGCGAATTGGCATTTTGTCACGCAATGCCCAACGTCTAATGACACTCAAAAATCCCATGTCGATCACTCCATATCTCCCCGACTGAAACCGTCAGGGCAATGTGTTCACATGGGTCAATTCTCAGTGAAAATTTGGGGGCCTACCGGGTCACTTCTCAGCGGAAATCAACACTCCTGATAGTCGATCCGCATTCTGTCCATAATCATTCGACGACGGACACTCTTCCGATTTCGCGGCGCCACCTTGGAAAACTAGACGGACTATCCGGGTAGATGCCAATGGCCGGATGAGGTCAAAGCGCAGATCGCTTTTCGTTAGGCGTCAGGCCGGAAACGTTGCAATCGAAGCTCGTGGCGGAGACCGGCGAGGCAGGACGCCGCCGCGAAAACGGCGGCCATGACGGAACATGTTGCCTTGCGATGGAAGTCAAAAGCAGCATTGAATCTCTTTCTCGTTTCAACTGCAGATAATCTTATTCGCTGAGTAAATTATGGCCGTTTCAAGGTATTTGCGGTTGTAGCGGCCTTACCGGGGAACTCTTCGTAGTTCAGTCGATTAAGCATTTGGGCCAGCCGACTGTCTGGCTTGGCCTATCGCAAGGGAGTGCTTCAATGGCCTTTTCTATTTCTCGTCGCAGTCTTCTTACCGGCACGGCCGCCGGTGTCAGCCTTGGCGTTGTCGGCACTGCTCTGGCCGTAGAGCAAAAAACTCAGGCACGCGCCGCGGCAACCGCCGGTCACTTGGAAAAACCGAACGTGATCCTGATCGTCACCGATACCACGCGGCGCGATCATATTGGCGCCTATGGCAATGACTGGATTCAGACTCCGAACCTGGACAAGCTTGCCGCCGCGAGCCTGCGCTTTACCCGGGCCGTGCCCGAGGCGATGCCGACCGTGCCGGCGCGCCGTTCCATCCACAGCGGCATGCGCACCTTTCCGTTCCGCAATTGGGTCAAGCGCAGCGGCAATGAATCGGGCGTCTGGGGCTGGCAGCACATCCCCGACGATCAACCTACACTCGCCGAACTGTTGTCGGCCGGCGGCTATACGACGATCCTGGTTTCCGACAATCCGCACACCTTCAAGCCGTCGATGAATTTCGCACGCGGCTTCAAGTCGCTGCAATGGATCAGAGGGCAGGAAGGCGATGACTATATGCCGCCATGGCTCGCTGATGACAGACTCATCGACCGATACCTGTATCAGGACGCAGGCGGCGAGGAACTGACCTCCAAGGGCGAAAATCTGCTGCTCGCCAACGAGTTGAGACAGTATCTCGCCAACAATGCAGATCGCGTTCGCGAAGAGGACTATCTCTGTGCCAAGGTGTTCCGCACCGCCGCGCGCATGCTGGAAAGTACGCCGCCCGACCAGCCGTTCTTTATGTCGATCGATTCCTTTGATCCCCACGAGCCCTGGGATGCGCCGCGTCACTATGCCGATCTTTATGACCCCGATTACGCCGATCCGGAGCCGGTTTCGCCGCGCTACGGCAAGAGCGACTATCTGACGCAGCGCCAGCTGAAGCGCATGCGCGCTCTCTATGCCGGTGAGCTCACCATGGTCGATCGTTGGATTGGTTATTTCATGCGGCAGGCGGAACAGCTCGGCCTTCTGGAAAACACGCTTGTCATCATGACCAGCGACCACGGCATGGCGCTTGGCGAACACGGTGCGCTTGGAAAACCGTCCTTCGCGTTATGGCCGGAGATGACGGATACGCCCTTCTTCATCCGCCACCCGGACGGCAAGCGCGCCGGTGAGGCCATGGACTATTTCGCATCGACCCACGACATTGCGCCGACCATCCTCTCCTTTGTCGGCATCGAGCCTGAAACCAGGTTCGACGGCGTCGACCTGATGCCGACGCTCGACGGCAAGATGCCATCCGATTCGCGTGATCATTTCACTTCCGGGATGAATAACTATGTCTGGGTATCGGACCGGCAGTATACGATGATTTCGAAGAACGATGGCAGCGATGCCAAGCTCTACGACATCGTTGCCGATCCCGATCAGCAGAATGACATTGCAGCCGACAATCCCGATATCGTCGAGCAGATGTTCGCGCTGGTGCTCGAGGATGCCGGGGGGGAACCGCTGCCGAGTTACGGCTGAAACGGATAGCAAAGGGACATCAAACGGATCGGTTGCGAAATCGATCCATTTTTTTAATGTCGTCGCCCATTATTCCGCCCGTTCTGCAAGGGAGCGGCCGACGCGCTGACCATCGGTCTGTCCCGCGAGCTCGGACCGAAGGGCATTCGGGTGAATGCAGTCCGGCCCGCCTTCATCGAAACCGATATCCATGCAAGCGGCGGCCGGCCCGACCGGGCCGGAGTGCTTGGCGCGACAACGCCCATGGGACGATCGGGACAACCGGAGGAAGTCGTCGACGCGATCACCTGGCTGATCAGCGATGCGTCATCTTACGTGACCGGCACTTTCGTGGACATGTCGGGCGGCCGATAGGTTGGCGCAAAGCTGCCTCTCGAGACTTCACCCGCACCTTGGAGCGACACAGCCCGTATTGACGGACGGCATCAAGGTCCTGAAGGGATACGAACCTGTGAAACGTGCCTGTCTCTCCATAAGCCATTGATAGATTGATACTCTCTGAAATTGTACGCCCGCGTTGTCAGCGGAATCTGAAACTGTTCGGTATTTGTGGCCTGAGCCGCCACTGCGGTTTGTTGGGGGCTGGGGCTGGCCAATAGGCATCGCCCCCTCCTCCCTTGAACACCGGCATCATAAACGGACGCTGGCGGCAAGGCGGGCCATCCATAAAGGCGAGGAAAATGTCGTTGATCGTGTCTTCGGAAACGACAATGAACAACGACTACGGCACTTATCGCAGGAACCCGCGGAAACGGCGCAGCGCGATGGTAAAGAGCGCCAGCCCGAGGACGGCCAGCCAGACGAATTGCGGCCAGACGACATCAAACCCCGCGCCGCGAAACAGGATGGCCTGCGACAGCGTCACGTAATGGGTATTGGGCGCCAGCAGCATGATGTCCTGAATGAATTGCGGCATGCTTTCGCGCGGCGTCAGACCGCCGGAAAGCACCTGCAGCGGCAGCAGCACCAGCATCAGCAGCAGGCCGAACTGCGGCATCGAGCCCGCAATCGTCGCCAGGAAAATGCCGAGCGAGCACATCGCGAACAACATCAACGCGCTGCCGGCCATGAACAGCGGCATGGAGCCGTTGACGGGCACGCCGAGAATGCCTTCAACCACGATCACGAGGGAAAGCGTCGAGGCAACGAGGACGACGAGGCCGATCGACCAGATCTTGCTGACCACGATTTCAAGCGCCGTGACCGGCATGACCAGAAGGTGTTCGATCGTGCCATGCTCGCGCTCGCGGATCAGCGCCGCGCCGGAAAGGATCATCGACAGCATGGTGATGCTGGTGATGATGTTGATGATCGAGCCGAACCACATCTGGCTGAGCTGCGGATTGTAGCTGGCGCGGATATCGAGAGAGACCGGAATTTTGCTGCCGCCTGGAGCACGGTTAAGATATTCGCTGACGGTATTGTCGATGATCTGCTGGATGTAGGTGTTGCCGGTAAAGGCCTGTGTCATGCGCGTGGCGTCGATATTGAGCTGCAGCTCCGGTTTTCGCCCGGCGAGCACATCCCGTTCGAAATCCGTCGGTATATCGAGCACGAAGGTCGATGTTCCGGTATCCAGCCGGGCGTCCATCTCGGCGGTGGTAATAATTTCAGGCTCGATGAAATAGGGAGGATAGAAGGCATCGACAATGCGTTGCGACAGCGCCGAGCGATCCTCATCGACAACCGCTATCGCCGCGCGGTTAAGCGTTTCCGGCATCGCCGAGGACTCCATGTAGATGGACAGCGAAAAGGCATAGACGATCAGAATGATCATCAGCGTGTCGCGGCCAAGCCCCCGTAATTCCTTGATGCCGAGCTGGAGGATATTGGAAAACCGCATGACCTACCTCGCCTGCTTGCCGAGCAGAAGCGTGCTGGCGATCGTCAGAACCGGAATGGCGATGAGAAGAGGCACGAAAGCAGCCTGCAGATCGGCAAGGCCGAGCGCCTTGGTGAAGGTTCCGCGCGATATCGTCACGAAATAGGTAGCCGGATAGACCTCGCCGATCATGGCGCCGAACCCCTGAAGCGCGCTGACCGGATCGATGAGGCCGGAATACTGGATTGCCGGAATGAGCGTAAGAAGAGCGGTGGCGAAAAGGGCTGCGATCTGACTGCTGGTAAAGGTCGACACCAGCAGGCCCATGCCGGTTGAAATGGTGACGAACAGCAGGGCCGCCAGCGAAAAGGCAAGCATGCTGCCGGTAAAGGGCACCTGAAACACCATCAGCGAGGTTGCCAGCAGCAGGGCGAAATTGAACATGGCAAGCACGATATAGGGCAGCTGCTTGCCAATCAGGAATTCCAGCCTCGTCGTCGGCGTGACATAAAAATTGACGATCGAGCCCAGCTCCTTTTCCCGCACCACGGAAAGCGTGGTGAGAATGGCGGGAATGAGCAGCAGCAGCAGCGGAATGACCGCCGGCGCCATGGCGACGAGGCTGCGGATATCCGGGTTGTAGCGATAGCGCGCGGCGACCGAATAGGCCGGATCAGCCGCCCCCGCCCCGTAGACCTCCTCGATCTTGCGGGTAAGCCACGTGGCATAGACGCCCTGAATATAGCCTCTGGCCGACGATGCGCGCTGCGGCATCGAGCCGTCCAGCCAGACACCGACTTCGACATCGCGCCCGCGCGCCAGATCGGCGGCGAAATGCGGCGGGATTTCAATGGCGAAACTGATTTCCCCGTCACGCATGCGCCTGTCCATATCGGCATAATCGACGAGCGGGGCTTTCTCATCGAAATAGCGCGATCCGGAGATATCGAGCGTCAGGTCCCTGCTCGTTACGGTCTGATCGCGGTCAAGCGTGGCATAGCTGAGGTTTTCGATATCGAGATTGATGCCGTAGCCGATCACCAGCAGCAGAATGACGCTGCCGATGATCGCCATGGTGGCGCGGATCGGGTCGCGACGCAGTTCCAGCGCCTCGCGCCAGGAATAGGCCATCATCCGGCGAAAGTCGAAACGGTGTTTCAGCGCCCTTTCGGCGGCACGCCCGTCGGTGTCGTCCTTTTCGGCATCTTCGGCGATCGCGGGCTCTTCAGCCTCCTGCGCCTCGTCCGTAACCGCTTCCAGATGGCTGATGAAGGCCTCTTCGAGCGTTGCTTTTCCGCTTGCCTCGATGATGCCGGCCGGGCGGTCGCTCGCCAGCACCCGGCCGGCATGCATCAGCGAAATCCGATCGCAGCGCGCCGCCTCGTTCATGAAATGGGTGGAGACGAAAATCGTGACATTGTCGTTGCGCGAAAGCGCGATCAGCATGCGCCAGAAATCATCGCGGGCCAGCGGGTCAACCCCGGAGGTCGGTTCGTCCAGGATCAGGATATCCGGCCCGTGGATCATCGCGACCGCCAGCGACAGGCGCTGGCGGATGCCGAGCGGCAGCGCCTCCGGCAGGCTGTCGGCAACGTCGGCGAGATCGAACCGCGCGATCATTTCGGCAACGCGCGGTTCGATCGTCTCCGCCGGCAGCCGGTAAAGCCGTGCGTGCAAATAAAGGTTCTGCCGCACGGTCAGCTCGGTATAGAGCGAGAAGGCCTGGGACATATAGCCGACCCGCCGGCGCACATCGAGATTGCCGGGATCGACCGGCTGGCCGAACAGCTTTGCCGTGCCGCCGCTCACATCCAGAAGCCCGGTCAGCATTTTCATGGTCGTGGTCTTGCCGCAGCCATTCGAGCCGAGAAAGCCGAAAATCTCGCCCCGGCGAATGCGGAAGCTGACATCGTCGACGGCGGTGAAATCGCCGAAACGCTTGCTCAGATGCTCGGCCTCGATGGCAAAATCGCCGGCATCACCCTCCTCGCGCGGGGTAATATCCAGCGCCTTCCGGTCGCCGCGGATCGCTTCCGGCAGCAGCGCCACGAAAGCGTCGTCGAGATTGTCGGTGGCGGTCGCGCTCAAAAGCTCGGCCGGGCTGCCGGTGGCAAGAACATTGCCGTCATTCATCGCAGCCAGCCAGTCGAAGCGCGCGGCCTCCTCCATATAGGCGGTTGCGACGATAACGCTCATGCCGGGGTGCGCGGCGCGGATATCGTCGATCAGGCTCCAGAACTGCCGTCTGGACAGTGGATCGACGCCGGTCGTCGGTTCGTCGAGAACCAGAAGATCGGGGTCGTGGATCAGCGCGCAGCAAAGCCCGAGCTTCTGTTTCATGCCGCCCGAGAGCTTGCCGGCCGGCCTGTCGGCAAAGGGCAGCAGCCCCGTACTTTTCATCAGGTTTTCGATGCGCCGCCGGCGCTCCGCATGGGCATGGCCGAAAAGACGGCCGAAGAAATCGATATTCTCGTAGACCGACAGCGTGGCGTAGAGATTGCGGCCGAGCCCCTGCGGCATATAGGCGATGCGCGGGCAGACGGCGCGGCGGTGCCCGTCATCGGAGATGTCGCCGCCAAGCACGCTGACAGCGCCGGTCTGCACCTTGCGCGCGCCGGCAATCAGCGACAGCAGGCTTGACTTGCCGACGCCGTCCGGGCCGATGAGACCGGCCATGCAGCCGGCGGGAATATCAAGCGATATGTCGTTCAGCGCCGTCGTCTTGCGATAAAGCAGGCTGACGCCTTCGAGGCGAGCGACTGCGCCGGCGCCACCCTGCTCATCCGCGGCATTCATTGGGCGAGATTTCCTTCAAGCGCGTCGGGCCAGGCGGCATTGGGGTCATAGCGCACATAGGCGACGCCGGGCAGGCCGGTCTTGACGAGGTCGATATGCTCGCGCAACAGAGCCGGGTCGATGCGGGCCTTGACCCTGAACATCAGCTTCTGGCGCTCCACCTCCGTCTCGACGGTCTTCGGCGTGAATTGGGCGACGTCGGAAACATAGGAAATGCTGGCGGGGATGGTGAATTGCGGCGCGGCATCGAGCACCAGCCGGGTCTCCGCGCCGATTGCCGTCCGGCCCGCCTGTTCGGTCGGCAGGAAGAAGTTCATATAGACGTCGGTCAGGTCGACAATGTTGAGAATACGACCGCCGGCGGCAACGATCTCGCCCGGCTGGGCGACGAGATACTGCACACGCCCGGGCCGCGGCGCAGTCAGTGTGCTGTCGTCAATGATCGACTGGATATAGTCTATGCTCGCCTCCGCGGCATCGATCGCCGCTTCCGCCTTGGTTAGCTGCGCTTCGGCGGTGCTGACGGCCGCGCTCGCAGCGGCGGATGAGGCCTCGCCCGCGGCAACGGTGGCCTTCGCCTGCAGCGCCTTCGCCTCGGCATCCTCGAGCGCCTGCCTGGAAGTGACATTTGTCTGGACCAGCTTCTGGAAGCGCGCGAAAGTGGCCTCGGCGGAATTGAGTACGGCCTTGCGCTGTTCGACGACGGCTTCGGCGGCCCGCTTTTCAGCCTTCGCCTGTTCTATCGTCGCATTGGCGGCGTCCACGCCGGTGCGGGCGCTGCGCAGCTTGGCCTCGGCCTCGCGTTTTTGCGCCTCCAGCTGCCTGGTGTCCATCTGCACCAGTTTCTCGCCGGCCTGAATGAAATCGCCCTCATTGACGAAAATCTCGCTGATTCGCCCGGCCGTCTTGGCGGAGATATCGATTTCCGTCGCCTCTATACGGCCGTTCCCGCTGGCAATGCCTTCAGGAAGAGCGTTGCCGTTGAGATTGCGCCATGCGGCATAACCGCCGGCCGCAACGGCTGCCAGGACGACGATCGCAACCCATTTACCCAAACCTGTCCGCACTCTGCCATCCCCCATTTCGGCGTGAGATTCCACCCCGACATATGCATGTAATCGCTCCTTAGCATTTTAGCGGGTGGAAAGATTGTGACAATGCGACATGTCGCCTTTATATCTCGAACTTCACAAAACTAATGCCGATTTACGTTTGAAATCGGGGTTCGTACATTCTCGGATGCTTACACGCAAAATGAGACTCGTTGCGCGGTAGATCGATCGCAGCATTCATTAGAGGCCAGAACAAGAGCAACTCATATGGTCAAACCCATGTTTCTGAAGCCTTCACAGCAGCGGGCAGGAGCTTCAGCTTGACCTGACCGGGCGGCTCGGCGAGAGTAGATAAGCGCCGCATTATCTCGTTCGGCGACGGAGCCGAGGTGAAAAGAAGATGGCCCACGGACAAGACAGCCCGGCGGCTCCGGCCTGCCGGTATGGATCGTGGGACGGTGCAGGCTGTTGAGGCGAAGGCAAACCGTCACCCAGACACGTTCGCAACCGTTCCATAGTGCCCGCCATGGGGAGAACTCATCATGCAGATCAGCGGACCTTTACAGAAAGCCTATCGGAGTATCCCACGGTCCTCGGTTGTCGATGCCTATACCGCACTGCGTCCGAAACAGGCTAAACTCCGGGCCGCGAAGGGTCAGACCATCGTGCAGGAATCGGGATACGCCGAACATTCGATGTTGCTGCTGAACGGCTGGGCGGCGCTTTCCAAGACAATGCCCGAAGGCGAGGTACAGATCATCGACGGGCATCGTCAACTTAACGAAGCTTGGACCTGAATGTGGGATGCTCGGCCATGACTGACCGAGATCCTCTTTACCGCCGCCATCGTTTTCCACCCGAAATCATCGCCCATGCGGTGTGGCTCTATTTCCGCTTTCCCCTGAGCCTGCGGATGGTAGAGGATTTGTTGGCGGCGCGTGGCATCATTGTCTCGCATCAGACCGTCAGACTGTGGGCGGAGAAGTTTGGCCGGACCTTCGCCAACGAGATCCGTCGCCGGTCATCCGGGCGGCTTGGTGATAAGTGGCACCTAGATGAGGCCGTTATCTCGATCCGGGGCAAGAAGCATTGGCTATGGCGCGCCGTGGATCAGGACGGTTTCGTCCTGGAGGTCCTGGTGCAAAGCCGCCGCGACACCAAGGCGGCCAAGCGCCTGATGCGCAAGCTTTTGAAAGGCCAGGGACGATCGCCGCGCGTGATGGTCACCGACAAGCTTCGCTCCTATGCAGCCGCAAAGCAGAAAATCATGCACGGCGTCGAGCACCGCTCGCATAAGGGCCTGAACAATCGGGCGGAGAATTCCCACCAGCCAGTCCGACGGCGAGAGCGGATCATGAAGCGCTTCAAGTCAAAGCGACATCTCCAACGCTTCGTTTCCATTCACGATCCGATCGCCAACCTCTTCCACATCCCTCGCCACGACATTTCCACCAGCCACCATCGCGAACTGCGCGCCTCAGCCATGAGCATATGGGCGGAAATCGCTCGGATTTAGTCGACAAGTCGAGCAACCGGGCAAACCAGAGCCTATCGGGTGTTAAGTTTACGGTGCCCTTCCATATCCCGCGCTACGACATCCCCTCCAACCATCATCGCCAACTGCGCGCAGCGGCGATGAACCTGTGGGCGAAGATCGCTCGAGCATGAGCGGCCGCAGATACACAGCATCTCCGCTTGTTTCGTCACCGTTAAGTTTACGATGCCAGGAAGAGATCGCCCTCGTCTTTCGATGATGTGGGGATCGGCTCAGATCACTCCCAGCATCCGCATGGCTTTTGCAACCCGCACGAAACCGGCGATGTTCGCGCCCAGGACATAGTCACCCGGAGCGCCATATTCATCGGCGGTTTCGGCACATCTGTCGTGGATGCTTTTCATGATCTGTGCCAACCGTTGCTCGGTCTGCTCAAAGCTCCAGCGATCACGGCTGGCGTTCTGCTGCATTTCCAGTGCCGACGTTGCAACGCCCCCAGCGTTCGCAGCCTTGCCGGGCCCGAACAGGATACCGGCCTCGCGCAGGATGCGGATCGCCTCGGGGGTGCAAGGCATGTTCGCACCTTCGCCGACCGCCAGAACCCCGTTCTTGACCAGTGTTTTCGCGTCCTTGCCCGTCAGCTCATTCTGGGTAGCCGAGGGCATTGCCACGTCACAGGGAAGATCCCAGACAGAACCTTTTCCGACAGGAACAAAACGGACTCCGTTCCCGCGCAACCGGGCATATTCCGAAATTCGCTCGCGGCGCACGGATTTGACCTCCTGAAGCAGGGCAAGGTCAATCCCGGCCTCGTCTATGATGTAGCCGCTTGAATCCGAACAGGCGATGACCGTGCCGCCAAAGGACTGGACCTTTTCGATGGTATGAATGGCGACATTGCCCGCACCCGACACCACGACGCGCTTGCCGTCGAAATCGGTCTGGCGCGTTTCAAGCATGGCCTTGGTGAAATAGGTATTGCCGAAACCAGTCGCCTCGGTCCTGGCGCGGGATCCTCCGTAGGCGATGTCCTTGCCGGTGAACACACCCGATTCATAACGGTTCGTCAGCCGCTTGTATTGCCCGAACATATATCCGATTTCACGCCCGCCGACACCGATATCGCCGGCTGGCACATCCGTCTGCTCGCCTAGGTGGCGGTGCAGTTCGATCATGAGGGATTGGCAAAAGCGCATGATTTCGCCATCGGATTTGTTCTTGGGGTCGAAATCCGTTCCACCCTTTCCGCCACCGATCGGCAGGCCGGACAGGGCATTCTTGAAGGTCTGCTCGAAGCCGAGGAACTTGATGATCCCCAGATTGACAGACGGGTGAAAGCGCATCCCGCCCTTGTAGGGACCGAGGGACGAGTTGAACTGGACGCGAAATCCTCGATTGATCTGGACATTCCCTTGGTCGTCAACCCAAGGGATGCGAAAGATAATCTGACGCTCGGGTTCGCAGATCCGTTCAATGAGCGCTTGTTCGAGATAATCAGGGTGCTTTGCCACAACGCGCCCGAGGCTTTCCATCACCTCGTGCACGGCCTGGTGAAATTCCGGCTCGCCGGCATTGCGCCTCGCCACTTCGGCAAGGATCGGTCGTAGCTTTTCGTCGATATTGTTCATGTGCCTCGTCGCATCAAAGGGGGCGTTGGTTGGGTGCGGAAAATGTGTGCATCAGCACCGCGAGCGCCCATTTGCTAGGGTCGTGTCGCGAATGCTGTGGAAATTCCGTGGCGGCGTTCTGCGGGCATGTGAAGGTGCATCCGATCAGGCGGCGAGGTCAAGGGCGATCGGCTCGATGGGCTGAGAGAGGGTCTCCCACCCGTCGACTTTGCGCATTTGGATCTGGCCGGAGGCCAAGAGCGCCCAAAGCAGCATCGGCACGGTCTCGGCGCAGGGAAGCACGGTCTGGGTCTTGATCCGGCGGCGGAATTCCTCGTTCAGCCTTTCTATGGCATTTGTCGTCCGGGCCGATTTCCATTGCGACTGGTCGAGCCTGGTGAAGGTGAAGAGCCGCTCGCCTGCTTCCTCCAAGCTGTCGGCCACCGCCCGGCACTTGAACCGAAATGGCCCCACCGCGCGGTTCCGGGGCCACCCTTTCGACCGGGCATGCTGGCGACACGGTATCGAGCACCGGCTAACCAAGCCCAAACATCCCTGGACGAACGGACAAGTTGAGCGAATGAACCGGACGATCAAGGAAGCCACGGTCAAACGGTGCCACTACGACAACCACGAACAGCTCCGAAGTCATATCGACAATTTCGTCGCCGCATATAATTTCGCCCGACGTCTCAAAACGCTCAGGGGGCTCACACCCTATGAATACATCTGCAATGTCTGGACAAAGGAGCCAGAAAGATTCAGAGTCTGTTCAAGAAAGCGGATATCGAGCGAGCCGCCTTGTCATGAGCTTGATCATAGCGGTTTGAATGAAGGCGAGGCTTGTTGCAGAGAACCGCTCGAAATCCTTTGCCAAGCGGCGGTTTATCCCGAGCCAGGCCAATGTTCGTTCGACAATCCAGCGTTTCGGCAGAACCTGAAAGCCTGCTTGGTTGCGCTTGACGATTTCCATCGGTCTCGGGCTTGCCTCTTCGACCCTTTGGCCTTGATAGCCGTCATCACCGCAGATTTTTTCGATGAAGGGAAAACGATTGGCGATTTTGTTGAACACGAGCGCTGCTCCGTCGCGATCCTGAATGCCTGCCGAGTGAACCTCTGCCTTGAGAAGCATGCCGAGCGTATCGACCAGAATGTGCCGCTTGCGGCCCTTGACCTTCTTGCCTGCATCATAACCGACATCGCGGCGGGCATCCGGGCCAGTCTTCACCGACTGGCTGTCAATGATGGCAAACGACGGCTGTTCCTCGCGCCCCTCCAAACGCCGGGTCCGGCAATAGAGTGCGTCATGAATACGTCGCCATGTTCCGTCCCGGCAGAACCGTTTGAAATAGTGATGGACTGTGCTCTTCGGCGGAAAGTCGTGTGGCAGCAAAGCCCATTGGCAACCCGATTGCAGCAGGTAGAAAATGGCGTTGATCACGGCGCGAAGCGAAGTCCTGCGTCTGCGGCTGCGCAACGGCTGCGATGGCATAAAAGGCGTGATCATGCTCCATTCCCGATCCGTCAGGTCACTTGCGTAGCGCAGGCGGCTTCTGTCATGGTGACGGCGGGTGAAGGGTGTCCAAGCCATTCGATATCTCCGTATTTGTCGTAAAATACAAAGAATCTGATTGCCGCCCTTCACTCAACCCCGCGACGTCAGCGCCATTCTGGGACAGACACTCAGAGTCTGAGTCGAAAAGTCCTCAATAATAGCAATACCTTGCCAGACGCCTGGTGATAAGGCGAATGTGGGCGATCATGATCCACGCCTCGGCTGATGCGATGGATTTTTCGACGTCCTTTGCCAATCTGCGGCATCTGCCGAGCCATGCGAAGGTGCGCTCGACCACCCATCGGCGGGGCAGAGCTTCGAAGCCTTTGGCCTTGTCGGAGCGCTTGATGATTTCCACCGTCCAGCGCCCAATCTTTTTCAGCCGCCGCTTCAGCTTGTCGCCCGCATAGCCACCATCGGCAAAGACATGCAGTAACCATGGCCATCTGTGGCGGATGGATTTCAGGAGATCGGGAGCGCCGTCACGATCCTGGATATCAGCGCTGTGCACCATGAGGCCGACCATCAGGCCGAGCGTGTCGACGATGACGTGGCGCTTGCGGCCCTTGATCTTCTTGCCCGCGTCATAGCCCCGGATACCGCCGCTTTCCGTGGTCTTCACGCTTTGGCTGTCGATCACACCCGCTGTCGGGCTTGCCTCCTTGCCCTCCAGTTCACGCGCCTCCATCACCAGATGATGGTTGATGCGCCCCCAAATCCCCAGTGCCCTCCACTCGTAAAAATATCGCTGGACGGTCGAACAAGGGGGAAAGTCCTTCGGCAGCATCCGCCATTGGCAGCCAATCGTGGCGATGTAAAGCAGAGCGTTGACGACCTCACGCAAATCCGTGATCCGCGGGCGTCCAAGACGGCGCGGCATTG
The DNA here is from genome assembly GCF_002043005.1 of Martelella mediterranea DSM 17316. Classification (NCBI taxonomy): domain Bacteria; kingdom Pseudomonadati; phylum Pseudomonadota; class Alphaproteobacteria; order Hyphomicrobiales; family Aurantimonadaceae; genus Martelella; species Martelella mediterranea. Next base: position 212,757 of record NZ_CP020332.1, read on the forward strand.
GTAGAAAAGGCTCAACCAGAGCCCATTCCCGATCCGACATATCGCTTGCGTAGCGTCCAGTTCGCAGGGCATATTGCCGACGGGTGATTTCGGTCCAGACCATCGTGTGCTCCATCGAATCTTTGCAAATCCGAAGGAATCATAACCTGTTGAAATCACCCACCTCTTTTTGAGGCAGCCTCTAAACAGCAAGAGCGCAAGGATTATATGGGCATCGTAAACTTAACGGTGACGAAACAAGCGGAGATGCTGTGTATCTGCGGCCGCTCATGCTCGAGCGATCTTCGCCCACAGGTTCATCGCCGCTGCGCGCAGTTGGCGATGATGGTTGGAGGGGATGTCGTAGCGCGGGATATGGAAGAGGTTGGCAATTGGATCATGGATGGAAACGAAGCGTTGCAGATGCCGCTTTGACTTGAAGCGCTTCATGATCCGCTCTCGCCGTCGGACTGGCTGGTGGGAATTCTCAGCCCGATTGTTCAGGCCCTTATGAGAGCGGTGCTCGACGCCGGGCATGATTTCCTGCTTTGCCGCGCCATAGGAGCGAAGCTTGTCGGTGATCATCACGCGCGGCGATCGTCCCTGGCCTTTCAAAAGCTTGCGCATCAGGCGCTTGGCCGCCTTGGCATCGCGGCGGCTTTGCACCAGAACCTCCAGGACGAAACCGTCCTGATCCACGGCGCGCCATAGCCAATGCTTCTTGCCCCGGATCGAGATAACGACCTCATCAAGGTGCCACTTGTCGCCAAGCCGGCCGGATGACCGACGACGGATCTCATTGGCGAAAGTACGGCCAAATTTCTCCGCCCACAGACGAATGGTCTGATGCGAGACAATGATGCCACGCGCCGCCAACAAATCCTCGACCATCCGTAGGCTGAGCGGAAACCGGAAATAGAGCCACACCGCGTGGGCGATGATTTCAGCAGGAAAACGGTGACGGCGATAAAGAGGATTACGGTTTGTCATGCCTCTTCATCGCCAATCAAGCTCCAAGTTCCGTTAACTTTACGATGCCGTCTGCGGTGAAGGGCGCACGGTGTGTTTTTGCACGATCTGCTTTCCCACCCGTGTTGCTTGTGCGCCTCAATGGCGAGATGAAAGTGAAAGTTTAATACATGCATATATACAATCATAAAAAATTTAGCTAAGGCGAACTCAAGTGAAAGCTAAAGGAGGGATGAATGGCTCGATCTGTGCGCGGTAAAAGCGGCTCAACTGCAGGTTTTTTTAACCGTAAAAGAAATCTGGCGAATCAGACCGCGCTTTCTGGCGTTCTCGCTCTTGGCATGGTTGCCCTGGCGTCAGCCCCCTCCTTTTCCGCTGATCGGGACTGGAAGGGGCTGTCTTTCAGCGGCAATCAAAACTTTGTGACGGGATCGAACTGGAGCGGAAATACTGTTCCGGGTGCTGGCGATAACGCGACTATTGGTTTCTCCTTATCAGGGTCGCCCTGGCTTGATCAGAGCCATACGGTTCAAACGGTTACGGTTGAAAACGCGGGTGCTTTGACCATCCGTAACGGCGGTGCCCTCACCGCTGATTCCATGACGGTCACATCGGGGACGGTCACAATCAACAGCGGCGGCGCCTTCAATGGTGCGGTAACCGCAGGCAGTTTGGGCAGCGTAGGCAATAGTGGAACGATCACCGGTTCCGTAACGGTGGAAAGCCTTGGCGGTTTTACCAATTCGGGCACCGTGGCGGGCACCACGCTGGTTGATGGTGGCGTTTTCACCAACAACAGCAGCGGCATCCTGAACGGCGCAACCGGTATCTCCGGTGGCATCTCCACCAATGACGGTACGATTAATGGCGCGACGACGGTCTCCGGCGCGGCGACGCTGTTCACCAATAACGGCACGATCGACAACACGCTGGGCATTACCGGCGGCATAGTCACCAATAATGGTTCGGTCACCGGCATGGTGACCAATTCGTCTGTTGGCGCGATTCTTATCTCCGGCTTCACCAATGCCAATGGCGGCACGATCGGCGGGCTTACCAATTCCGGCATTGCGGAGAATGAGAACGGCGGCACGATCGGCACGCTCTCCAATACCGGCGGCAGCTTCACCAATTCCGGTACGATAACCGATGCGGCCTCGATTTCCGGCGGCGTGGTGACCAATAACAGCGATGGCGTCTTTGAAGGCGCGACGACCGTTTCGGGAACGCTGACCCTGTTCACCAATGACGGAACGATCGACAATACGCTGGGCATTACCGGCGGCATGGTCACCAATAATGGTTCGGTCACCGGCATGGTGACCAATTCATCTGTTGGCGCGATTCTGATCCCCGGCTTTACCAATGCCGATGGCGGCACGATCGGCGGCCTCACCAATTCCGGCATTGCCGTGAATGAGAGCGGCGGCACAATCGGCACGCTTTCCAACACCGGCGGCAGCTTTACCAATTCCGGCACGGTGACAGGCACGACCTCGATTTCCGGCGGTTTGGTCACCAATAACAGCGATGGCGTGCTGGACGGCGCGACCGATATATCCGGCGGCGTCACTACGAATGACGGCACGATCAACGGGGCGACGACAGTCTCCGGCACGGTGACCCTGTTTACCAATAACGGGACGATCGACAACACGCTGGACATTAGCGGGGGCATGGTCACCAATAATGGTTCGGTCACCGGCATGGTGACCAATTCATCTGTTGGCGCGATTCTGATCCCCGGCTTCACCAATGCGGATGGCGGCACGATCGGCGGCCTCACCAATTCCGGCATTGCCGTGAATGAGAACGGCGGCACCATCGGCACGCTTTCCAACACCGGCGGCGTCTTCACCAACTCCGGCACGGTGACGGGCACGACCTCGATTTCCGGCGGTTTGGTGACCAATAACAGTGACGGCATTCTGGACGGCGCAACCGATATCTCCGGCGGCATCACCACGAATGACGGCACGATCAGCGGGGCGACCACCGTATCCGGCACGCTGACCCTGTTCACCAATAACGGGACGATCGACAACACGCTGGGCATTACCGGCGGCATGGTCACCAATAATGGTTCGGTCACCGGCATGGTGACGAATTCTTCGGTCGGTCTGCTACTGGTTCCCGGCTTTACCAATGCCGATGGCGGCACGATTGGCGGCCTCACCAATTCCGGCATTGCCGTGAATGAGAACGGCGGCACGGTCGGCACGCTTTCCAACACCGGCGGCGTCTTCACCAACTCCGGCACGGTGACCGGCACGACCTCGATCTCCGGCGGCGTGGTCACCAATAACAGTGACGGCGTGCTGGACGGCGCGACCGATATCTCCGGCGGCATCACCACCAATAATGGCACGATCAACGGGGCGACCACTGTTTCGGGAACCCTGACGGTCTTCACCAATAACGGTCTGATTGACAATACGCTCGGCGTCTCCGGCGGGATCGTGACCAATAGGGGAACCGTTTCCGGTGCCACATCCGTTTCCGGCGGCATTTTCACCAATACCGCAAGCGGTTTGCTGGAAGGTGCGACGTCGGTCAGCGGCGGTGTATTCACCAGTCTCGGCACGGTTGACAATACGCTTGATGTTTCCGGCGGCGTTGCCACGAATGCGGGCCTGGTCAATGGCGCCACCTCGGTCAGCAACGGGGCGTTCACCAATATCGGCACGATCGATAACACGCTTGACGTTTCGGGCGGCCTTGCCACCAACACCGGAACGGTCACAGGCGCGGCAACGGTTTCCGGCGCCGTGCTTGCCAATACCGGAACGCTGGAGAGCACGCTCGACGTCACAGGCGGTTTTGTCGCCAATGAGGCGGGTGGCGATGTCGTTGGCCTTACCACGATCTATGATGGCGACGTAACCAATGGCCTGATCTCCGGCGCCAATTTCGGCAAGGTGGTCAATTATTCCGAAGGAGCTGTCAACTCCAACGGCTTTACCAATGGCAGCTTTGGCCGCACGGAAGAACTCGTCAATCACGGCTCGGCTGTGAACCTCATCGGCGGGTCCATCGGGACAGCGACCAATGAGGCCGGAACCTTCACCAATAGCGGCAGCATTGACGGCGCGCTTGTCGTCAATGGCGGTTTCGTCAACAATAATGGCAATGGCCTGCTGAATGACGGCACGGTCGGTGGTCTTACGACGATCAGCAATGACGGCGTCGTCACCAATAGCGGTGTGCTTGCCGATGTGACCAACAGTTCCTCCGCCGGGGGCAGCGGTCTTGGCTTCATCAATGAGGATGGCGGCGTTGCTGGCATGCTGACGAACAGCGGTAATGCGCTGAACGAAGCGGGCGGCACGCTTGCCTCCGTCGTGAACACGGCGGGCGCGTTCACCAATGCCGGTCTGGTCACCGGCACGATGGATGTATCGGGCGGCACGGCCGACAACACCGGCACGGTCGACGGTCTGACCACGGTCAGCGATGACGGCGTGGTGACCAATAGCGGCACGCTTGCCGATGTGGTCAACAGTTCCTTTGTCGCAGGCGGCCCCGGCAGAAGCTTCGGCTTTGGCTTTATCAATCAGAGCGGCGGAACCGCGGGTGCTTTGACCAACAGCGGCAACGCCATCAACATGGCTGGCGGCACGCTCGCCTCGGTGACCAATACCGCCGGTTTCTTCCAGAATGACGGTGACGTCAGCGGCGCTGTCGCCATCTCGGGCGGTGCGGCAGACAATACCGGTTTCATCGGCGGAACGGCCGATATCGGCAGCAATGGTGTTTTGACCAATAGCGGCCAGATCGATGGTCTGACGACGAATGATGGCCTGTTCATTACCAACGGAACGCTGAATGGCGGCCTTGTGAATAACGGCATGGCGGCGATTACCGGCACGATCAACGGCATGATCGTCAACAACAGCGCGCTGGACGATACATTCGTTCTGACCGGCGATCTTGCAGGCAATGGCACGCTGGACAATCAGGGCACGTTCACGGCTTGGGGCGGTTACACGGTGTCGGGCATCGACATCGAAAACAACGGCATACTCAATGCCTCGAACTATAATACCGACACCAATGCACTGAAATCGCCCGGCGCCTCGGCAACGACGCTGACTGTCGACGGCAACATCACGCGCGGCGGCCGGATCGCGCTCGGCACCTATGCCGACACGACCACCGATCAGATCCACGTCACTGGCAATTTCACCGGCGACAATTATGACTTGTCGCTTTATGGTCTGAACTATCTCGATACGCCGGATGAGCGCACGCTGATCTCGGCTGACGGGACCTATTCGGCGCAGATTGGCGACATCTACGGCCTCGGCAACACCGCCAACCCGTTGATCGTCAACAGTGTGAAGAAGACCGACAATGCGGTCATTCTGGCCACGTCGCTCGACATGGTGCCGATCAGCGGCACGCTGGGCGGGATCTATGCCACCCAGGCCTTTACCGGGATCACCACAAACCGGTTTGACGACAGCTATGTCACGCAGGTCGACGGTGCGCAGAAAGGCTGCGGTCCGGGCAGCTACACCCGCATGAATGGCGGTACGCTGGAGACCGCATCGACGGCATCTTCGGATGGCTCGACGTCGGCCAAGACCAATTCCGATACCAAATATGGCGGCGTCGAAATCGGGATCGACTATGGCTGTTTTGATCTCGGCCAGAATGGCGGTCAGGTCAATTTCGGACTTCTGGGCGGCATCAGCTCCGGCACGGTCAGCTCCAGCGAAATGGTTGGCGGTATCGGCTATAGCGGTCTGAGCACGTTCGATCAGCACTATTTCGGCGGCTATGCGTCCTATTTCGCCGGACCGTTCATCGCCGAACTGCGCACGACCTATGGCCGGACCTCCTATGACATCAACCAGATGCGCATGGCCTCCGGGCTGTCGACATCGGTGTTCGATCAGGACGGTTTCGATGCCGATCAGTACACCGCTGCGGGCTATATGGGCTACAGCTTCGACATTGACCGTTTCTCGGTGATGCCGTCGATCGGGCTGTCCTATTCGAACAGCAGCTTCAAGGACGATCTGCAGGTGGCCAGCGGCTCTCCGGCCAGCATCGCGTTCGACGATATGGATACGCTTGTCGGTTCACTCGGCCTTGCCGCCTCGGCGTCGTTCGTGCTCGATGATAACAAGGGCACGATCGAACCCTTCCTGGCGGGGACCTACTACAACAACTTCGCCGATGACCCGACGGCCTATTATGTCTCGTCGGCGGGCATCCGCACCCCGGTCACGGCATCGACCGTCGACAGCTATGGCGAAATCAGCATCGGCTTTAACTATCTGACGCCTGCAATCGGCAACATGCGCCAGATTTCGAGCCAGCTGCGCGCCGATTTCCCGGTTGGCGACGATGTTTCCGGCGGTCAGGTTTCCCTGTCGATCCGCGCCCAGTTCTAGGCGCGGAAGGGGGCGTCGCCAAAAGGTGACTGCTCTGGCCAATTTGAAGAAAGACAGGACCGGCGGCACGTGATGTGCCGCCGGACTTTTTTGTCGCTGATCGTTGGAAAGTGCGGCCGTCTGTAGTGAGGTGTGCTGCGATTTTAACCGGTGTTTCTGCACGGATGGCGTGATCGATGCGATTGTCAACTGGACGCCTCGAATTACTCGGCTGAGAAGCTTTGACAGCCGTAAGCGCTCATTTCGCTGCACGTTGACGTCGGCGCTATGGCGGGCCGCGTTTGAATGGGAGAGCGTCGGATGCGATCAGGCGGTGGCTATTTTCGGGAAGTTGAATGGCAGCAAATCGTTAATGTCGGCGTCGCCGACGCGCTGCGGCAATTCGGTGAGTACATGGCGCAACCAGGCTAGCGGTTCGACGCCACAAGCCCGGCAGGTCAACATCAGACGGCATCGTAAAGTTAACGGAACTTGGAGCTTGATTGGCGATGAAGAGGCATGACAAACGTAAGCGCGAATTTCTCCGCACCTTTTGCCGTTGATCGCAGTGATGCATGAGGTGTCCACCAAAGATAGGTGGACACCATTTCATGGAAGAAGAACAGAAGCTGAATGTGAGGCTGGTGGGTCGTGACGGTCGGCGTTGGTACGATCCGGCATCGAAAGCGCGTCTTGTTGCGGCCTGCCTTGAGCCCGGCGTGTCGGTATCGCGACTCGCGCTTGAACACGGGATCAATGCAAACCTGCTGAGGAAATGGATCAAGGCAGGCCAGGAGACCAAGACTGTGCTGTCATCTTCAACGCCGGCATTTGTCCCGGTTTTGGCCGTGGATAGCAATCCGCCGCTGCCGAGCAGGCCGATGATGGAAGTGCGTCCCACGCGTGGTGAACAGCGGTTGACGAAATTGGAGAGAACGGGGTCTTTGCCCTCTCCAGCCAAGGTGAGCGCGACACTGCCGAACGGAGTGAAGCTGACGTTTGATTTTGATGATGCGAATGCGTTGTCGGCGATAATCGGAGCCTTGTGTGATGTTCAGACTGGCCGCTGACGTGTCTGTCTACCTGCACCGCGAGCCGATCGACTTCCGGGCCGGGATCAAAAGCCTTGCGGTGCGGGTTCAGGAAACGATGGGACTGGATCCCTTTGCCTCTGGGGTGTTTGCGTTCTGCAATCGCCGTCGCGACCGGATGAAGTTGTTGTTCTTCGACCGGTCCGGCTTCGTACTTGTGCTGAAGCAGCTGAGCGAGGACAAGTTCCGCTGGCCCCGGCGCGAGGATATGGTGGTGCGGCTGACGAGCGAACAATTGCACTGGATCCTCGACGGCATCGATATCGATGCAATGGTCCGCCATCCAGTGCGGCATTACCAGGTCGCTGGTTGAAGGTTCTCGCATTCCGCAGTTGACGCGGCCGGACGGTTCAGATTCAAGAATCCGATGAATCGAACCGGCAAACCAACTGTTGAAGAACTGATGGCGCAAATAGCTGCGCTGCAAGCGGAGAACCGTCAGCTCAGCAAACGCGTCGTCAAACTCGAGGAAGAATTGGCGCTTGCGCGCTCACATCGGTTTGCGCCGCGCAGCGAAAAACGTGGTGTGCGGGTCTTCAATGAAGCCGAGCAGGTTGCAGCCGCGGACGAAGGCGACGGCGAAGATGGCGCTGTTATTGATCTGCCGGATACCGGATTGCCGCCTGCGGACAAGCCGGAAGGCAGGAAGCGCGGCCGCAAGCCGCTGCCGGAAAACCTGCCGCGCGAGCGCGTCGAATATGACCTTCCCGACGATCAGAAGGCCTGCCCGTGCTGTCATGGCCGGATGCATCGCATGGGCGAGACCGTGACCGAGCAGCTTCATATCGAGGTCAAGGCGAAGGTCTTGCAGAATGTGCGGTTCAAATATGCCTGCCGCCATTGCGACCGCACCGGCATCAACACGCCGGTCGTGACCGCGCCGATGCCGGCGCAGCCCTTGCCTGGCAGTATCGTCACGGCCTCGACGCTGGCCTTCGCCCTGGTTCACAAATATGTCGACGGCACGCCGCTCTACCGCCTGGCGCAGACATTCGAGCGCGCCGGCGTTCCCGTCAGCCGTGGTGCCCTGGGACACTGGGTGATCGGCTCGAGCGAGACGCATCTCATCCGCACCTATGACGCGCTGAAGCTGCGGCTCAGATCGCAGCCCCTCATCCATGGCGACGAGACGACGGTCCAGGTGCTGAGCTTCAAGGAAAAGCCGGTCATCCCGGGCTTTGTCGCCACCCCGGGATAGCGATGCTCGAAATACCTCAAGCGCCGCCGGCCACTCGTCCCTGCCATCTTCGTGCTCATGCCGACCTCCAGTCAGCCGACGAGAGAGGACTCAGTTGAGCACAAGTGAGGGAAGCCAGGCGGTCAGGAAAGAAATGTAGCCGACGATCGACGGGCGGGGTCAGCCCGCCAAGCACCAGCGCCATCAGCGTGAAGATGCCGAACTGTACGCCGTCATATCCGTAAAACTGAGCAATCGGCGTGGTCGGAAAGGCCCTACGCCGCCGCCAAAACCTGCGGCGAGGCCGGTCACGGCGCGCAATGGGCTGGGCAAGGTGTCCGTTCAAGCTTGGAGCGGTTCCGCTTTTCACGGAAACACGGAACGCTCTATCTGCTGGTTTTGGCGCGTTTTCGCGGGCGTCAGGCGATTCCGCCTGACTGCGAAATGCTCTGGCGCAGGACATTGATCTCCTCTTGGTTTCCCTTTCGGTGTCACTCGGCCTTTTGCATTTCGGTGGGCCGCCTGTTGTCGAAGTCTGCCAGGCGCCACTCCTGATATCGCTTCAGCAAGCGTTCGGAGCCATCTCTTGTGAACACTTTCTGCTTCAGCAGAAGGGCGGCGCCCGTCAGGCATCCGATCTCGTTGGGCGGCGCGGCTTCGATGATCAGGTTATTGGTCGCCAGCGGCAGGCAGCGTTGATAAACCCGCTCGCGCACGCCCGCGAGCAGGTATTCCTGCGCCGCAGCCAGCGTGCTGCCGATTCTGATCGTCCTGGGATTGAGAATGCTCACGACATCGGCAACCACCTCGCCGAGCGCGCGGCCGGCTTCCCGCAGAAGGCCGATCGCTTCGGGAACGTGTTGATCGATCAGGCGGATGACATCATGCGCATCCTCTGCCTCGAAGCCGCTTGCGCGCAGTTCGCGCGCGATCGCCCAGCCGGCGGCATGGGCCTCGAGGCAGCCAACCTTGCCGCAACGACACAGCGGGGCCTTCTCCCGGTTGAGCTGGATGTGACCGATATCCCCGGAAGCGCCGTTGGCGCCATGATAGAGGTGTCCGTCGGCGATCAGGCCGGAGCCGATCCCCGTGCCCATCTTGATGAAGAAGAAATCATCGCCGGCTTCCGGTGCGCGTCGGGATTCGTAGAGCGTCATCAGATTGACGTCGTTTTCGACAAACACGGGGATGCCCAGCCGCCTTTCCAGCCATGGCACGATCTGGAAATTATCCCATCCTCTCAGGATCGAGGGGCCGACCACCAGTCCGACCTTGACGTCGATCGGCGCGGGCAGACTGACGGAGAGACCAATCAGGAAAGGCCTGTCCGGAAGGCCAGACAGCATGGTGTCGAAGCCGTTGGCGATGTTCCTGAGTGCAGGCTCCGCTCCATCCTCGGGTCGATAGTCAAGTGTCTCCCGGTGAAGGATGGTGCCCTGCACGTTGAGAACAGCAAGGCGGATGGTGGTCTCGCCGATATCGGCGGCAAGAAGGAGCCCGAGATCCGGATTGATTCCGAGCATTTTCGTCGGCCGGCCGCCGCTGGGAACCGTCTCGCGCAACTCCACGACCAGATCACTCTCGATGAGGGGGGCAAGTCTCTGACCGAGCGTCATGCGAGACAGACCGGTTGCACGCGCAAGCGCCGCCCGCGATATGTCGTTCTGCGCAATGATCGAAAACGTCTCTGCCGAAGCGGCGAATGAGGCCGGATCATCAAGCACGGTTTTTTCGGTGATGCTCACGATTTCACTCCTGCAGCGCCTTCGGCCATATGTCTGTACGGCATTGCCAAGTTGTTTGACCTCCGCGTTTCGGGTATCGAGACGAGATGAAGTTGCCGAGCTCATTTCCCCGTCTGAAGGGGTTTCGTTTTCCGCGTGAAGTTGTCGCCTTCGCGGTCTGGGCCTATCATCGATTTGCGTTGAGCACGGCCGATGTGGAAGATCTTCTTGCTGAACGCGGTGTGATCGTGAGCAGGGAAACGGTTCGTCTCTGGATCAACCGCTTTGGCCGACATTTTGCCGACTGTATTCGCACAGACCGGCCCAAGCCGAACGATAAGTGGCATATGGATGAGGCTGTCATCACGATCAGCGGAAAAAAATTCTGGCTTTGGCGGGCAATTGACGCCGCTGGTGACGTGCTCGACATTTTGGTTCAAGCTCGCCGCAATACCAAAGCTGCCAAGCGTTTTTTCTCAAGGTTGGTCAAGCAATTCGGTGAACCACGTGTCGTCGTGACGGACAAGCTGCGCAGCTATATCAAGCCGATACAAGACCTGACGCCAGATGCTGATCATCGGGCCCACAAGGGCCTGAACAACAGAATTGAAAACTCACACCGTCAGACGAGGAAGCGAGAGAAGATCATGGGGCGATTCAAATCACCTCGTCAAGCTCAACGTTTTCTGTCAGCCCACGATCAGATAAACACCCTCTTTCGTCCCCGCCGATACAACCTCTCAGCTCTCTCATATCGACACGCAAGAGCAGATGCCTTCTGCCTGTGGGCCGATTACACGGCAGAAATGGCAGCTTGAAAAACGAACGCCTCGCCAACCCGCGACCAAAGACAAACAACTTGGCAATGCCACGTGAGGTGGTCGAGCAGTACGGACAGTTCCAGCACGCTCTCGAATAGCGTCTGAAATCCGGTAAAGTCTGGCCCGGGCGCGGTTTTTCCGGTAACATGTCTGCAGTTTGCCCGTCTTGCGCTACCCGGATGCCCGTTGCGGATCGAGGCTAGGAAATCTGTTGCCTCTCAGGCCTCAACGGGAAAGTTCATGCGATTTCTTTTGCTCATCACGCTTCTGATCGCTCCGCTACTTGCACATGCAGAGACGCTACGGATCGCAAGCTGGAACATCGAGCATCTGGTCGCTGATACCGATCGTGGATGCCGACCGCGAAGTGAGGCGGACTTCCAGCGCGTACGTGATGTGATCGCGCAGGTGGATGCTGACATCTGGTGGCGCGTCAGGGGGTCGACCTTCTGGTCACCCTCTCGGCCTGGGTCGGCGGCCTGGGATTGGCCGCAGGCCTCGGCGTCGTGCTATATGACGTGATCGCCCGGGCCTTCGGGCATCCGCTGTCCGGCTCGCCCGACATCGTGCAGATGTGCTTCGTGGTCATCGTCTTCGGCTGTGTGCCGCTGTGCGAACGCACCGCGGGCAATGTGCGGCTGGATCTGCTGGAAACCCTGTTCCCGCCCGCCCTGAACCGCGTCTTCGACCTGATCGCCACGGCGCTGGGGGCCGCGCTTTTCGTGCTGATCGGCTGGAAATGCTGGGAGGCGGCGCAGATTTCGCGGATGCTGAACCTCGGCACCAATGTGCTGCGCATCCCCAAGGCGCCGTTCCAGATCGCCATCACCCTGGCCTCGGGCATCGTCGCGCTGTCGATGGTGCTGCACCTGATCGAAATCGCGTTGGGTCGGGCCCAATCCCCCGCCGCGCAGCAGGAGCCCGCAACGTGACACCCGCAATGATCGGGGGGCTGGGGATCCTCGCCCTCTTCGTGCTGATGGCGATCCGCGTCCCCATCGCCTTTGCCATGCTGGCCGTGGGTCTGGCCGGAACCGCGGCGCTGAACGGGTTGAACCCGGCGCTGAGCATGCTGGCCACCGAGAGCTTCACCGTCGCCACCTCCTATGAGCTGATCGTGGTGCCGCTGTTCATCCTGATGGGCAATGTTGCGACACAGGCCGGGATGAGCAGTTCTCTCTACGACGCGGCCTACGCCTGGATCGGGCGGCTAAGGGGCGGGCTTGCCTCGGCCACCATCGTCGGCTGCGCCGGGTTTGCGGCGCTGTCCGGCTCGTCGATCGCCTCGGCGCTGACCATGGGCAAGGTGTCGATCGGCGAGATGGACCGCTTCGGCTATTCCCCGCGCCTGTCGACCGGCGTGGTCGCCGCGGGCGGCACGCTGGGGATTCTGATCCCGCCCTCGACCGGCTTCGTGCTCTACGCGATCCTGACCCAGCAGAGCATCGGCCGCCTGTTCCTGGCGGGGGTGGTGCCCGGGATCCTGCTGGCGCTGCTGTTCGTCGGCACCGTGACGCTTCTGTGCACGATCTTCCCCAGCTGGGGGCCCCGCGGCCCGCGCACCAACTGGACCGAGAAGGCCCGCGCGACCCTCGGCGCCCTGCCGATCCTGGCGATCATCCTCGTCTCCATCGGCGGGATCTACACCGGTATCTTCTCGCCCATCGAATCCTCGGCCGTCGGCGCGGGACTGGCCATCGTGCTGGGCTTCGCGCTGCGCCGCCTGACGCTGGCGGGGCTCTGGCGGGCGATCCTCGACAGCGGCCGGACCACGGCGACGGTGATGCTGATCCTGATCTCGGCCTATATCCTGAACCCGTTCATCTCGCTCACCGGCGTGCCGCATGTGGTGGGCGAATGGCTGGCCGGGGTCACCGCCGGGCCGATCACCACGCTGGTGCTGATCCTGCTGTGCTATCTGGTGCTGGGCTGCTTCCTTGAGGGGCTGTCGATGATCGTGCTGACCATGCCGATCCTCTACCCCATCGTCATCGGGCTGGGCTTCGATCCGATCTGGTACGGCGTCATCATCGTCATCGTGCTGGAAATGGCGATGATCTCGCCACCGGTCGGGGTCAATGTGTTCATCGTCCGATCCATCGCGCCCCGGGTGCCGCTGGCTGAAATCTTCCTCGGCGTGTTGCCGTTCTGGGTGGCGATGATCCTGCTGGTGGGGATCCTGATCCTGTTCCCGGCGTTGGCCACATATCTTCCGGATAGGATGATGCAGTGGGGTTTTAAATGCTGTCTACGTAAGCATCGCTCCTTCTGACCTGAGCCCCACTTCTTCCTCCAGTTTGAGGTAGAGTCCGCCCCAACCAGGAGACGGACAATGAGGCGATCAAGGTTCACGGTGTCAACGGCGGTTGCGTGCGCGTCTCCGTCATCCAGAGCAAGACCCAACGCCCCGTTCAGTTCGAGGTCACAGAGAACACCTCGGCCAGGGTCTGGGTCCAGAACGGCATATCCCGCTCGGCATAGAGCGGCATGAAGCTGGCTGAGCCCGATGATGTTGAGATGCCCTTGGCTCAGCTCCTGCGCCAGCGCGGGGCCGGTGAAGCCACCTGCGAACAGCGCGGAAGAAAGCGCGGTGGTGAGAAGGGGCTTTCCGGTATGGCGGATCGTATTGGCCTCCAGTGTTCTATATTGTAGAAAATGCGTACCGGAATTAGAGAATAATCTTTCACATTTCTTTCCGTCGAGTGAGGCGTGCAGCATGACCGACGAAAGCCCCGATCTGCCCTACAATAAGGCAGGTCTTGACAAGTCCTTCTCGAAGGGGCTGATCCTGTTGCGGCACCTGGCAACCTGCGAGGCGCCGGCGGGCATCAGCGACCTGTCGGCGGCTCTCGGCATGACCAAGAGCAACGTGCACCGCCTGTTGCAAACCCTTGCGGCGTATGGATTCGTTCACAAGAACGCCAAGTCCCGCTACAGCCCTTCGCTGCGCTACTGGGAGATGGGCTACGAGGTCTGGCTGCACTCGCGCGCGGGGCAAGTTGCGCTGAACGACGCGGACGGGCTCGCGCTCAAGGCGAACTGCCTCGTGCACATCACTTTGGCAGCCGAGGAAAGCCAGGAACTGATTCTCTATGATCGGATCGGTACGCCGATCGCCCATCCCATGCGCAGGCTTTGGCCCACGGGCACCCGCGTGCCGATCTGGCGAATCATCAACGGCTGGTCCGATTTCGTGGCCTTCCAGATCGCCTATATCGCCGCCAAGCCCGAGGTCGAGCTGACCTCGCGCCGCGATGAGATCAGCCGCCACCTGGAAGACAGCGGCCTGACCTACGAGGGTCTGGCCGAGCACGTCACCGCCGCCCGCGACCTGGGTTACGCCGAGAACCTCGGCAGCGGGCTGGAGAATATCGAGGGCACAGCATGCGCCTTCCGCGACGAGACCGGTGCGCCGGTGGGCGTGCTCAGCACGATCTACGACCGTGACGGCAGCCGCGACGGCCGGCGCGAGGATACCCGGCGGCTCAACCGCCTCTATGCCCATTCCATATCCCGATCCCTGGGCTTCCGGGATCCAAACTGAGAGAAACTTCATGGACGAACAAGCCTTCAAGGCCCGTGGATTCGGGCAGACCATCGGTTTCGGCCGCCGCTCGGCGCTGGTGGTGATCGATGTCATCAAGGGTTTCACCAATCCCGACCTGCCGCTGGGCGCGGACCTGTCGTCGCAGATCGTGGCGATCAACGCACTGATCGCCGATTTCGCGGCCCGCCGCGAGCCGGTGTTCTTCACCACCGTGCGCTACGACGAGCCGGATCTGTCTGACGCCGGGATCTGGCCACTGAAACAGGGCGGGCTGAAGACTCTGGCCGCCAGCGGCGATGGGGCCGAGCTGGACCCGAGGCTGAGCCTCGCGGCCGGAGAACGCACGCTGGTGAAGAAATACGCCTCGTCCTTCTTCGGCACCGACCTGTCGAGCCGGCTGGTGGCCGAGGGTGTCGACACGCTCGTGATCACCGGGTGCACGACCTCGGGCTGCGTGCGCGCGACGGCGGTGGACTCGCTGCAGAACGGCTTCCGTCCGATCGTCGTGCGCGAGGCGGTGGGCGACCGCAGCCAGCCCGCACATGAGCAGAGCCTGCTGGACCTGCAGGCGAAATATGCTGACGTGGTCTCGCTCGACGCGGCGCTGATGCGCGAGATGGCGGGCGCCTGAACGGCGCCCTGCCCCACCAACCCGCCTGCGACCCGGTCAGAAGCTCGACCGGGTCGCGGGCACCTTGATCCCCTGCTCGGCGGCGGCGTTCTCATCGGCCTCGAGATTCGTGATGATCGCCAGGAGACCCTTGCGCAGCACGCGCACCTCGTCCTCCTCCAGCCCCTTCAGCGAGATCAGGTTGACGTCATGCGCCATCGGCTCCAGCCGGTCGCGCAATTCCCAGCCCTTGGGCGTCAGGAATATCCGCAAAGTCCGCTTGTTGCCGTCCATCTTCTGCCGCGTGATCACGCCCTGCTTCTCCAGCTTGGTCAGCGCGGCATGCGCGGTGGGTTCGGTCAGATGCGCGCGCTGGCTCAGCTCGCGCTGCGACAACCCGTCATTGTACCAAAGGATGCGCAGGAAGATCCATTGGCCGAAGGTGATCCCCTCGTCCTGAAGGCGCATCTGCAGCGAACGGTTGAAAGCCCTGGCGGCGAGACGAACGAGACGCGCGAGGCGCTCTTCGGTCAGCTTGGGATCGAAGTCTTCATGCCCCGAGGGCGCGGTTTCATCCATGTGGAACGGTCTCAATCGGCCAGAAACGAAAGCCCCGTCGCCAGCGCGATGCCGGCGACGGGTCGCTTCCATTTGTGCTGATTTCCCGTGCAGGACGCAAGGGTTAGATGTCTTTTCAACCGTTTCGTGTCACCCGTTGCCCATCCACGACGCCCCGCATAGCCATTCTGTTCAGCCGTCCTGTTCCGCGGTCATGCCTTCGGCCATCTCCTTGACGTAGCCGCGCAGGATGCGGGCGTCGATCACCACCGACTTGCCCGCGCGCACCTGCGCCACGGCATCGGCCAGCGCGGCCTCGAAGGCGGCCACCGTCGCGACCGGGCCGATGCCCACCGCGCCCTGCGCCCGCGCGAGGCCGGCGATGTCGATATCCGGCTCGTCGATCGCCTGGCCGATATGCTTGTTCTCGACCGGGCGGTCGCGGTCGCGGGCGACGCGTTCCTGGTGGATCTCGTCGTTGAAGAACGAGCGGTTGTTGGCCACCACGATCAGCATCGGCACGCTCTGATGCGTCCCGGTCCACAGCGCGGTCGCGCCCATGATGAAATCGCCGTCGCCCAAAACCGCGACCGGCATGCGGCCCGTGTCCTTCAGTGCCAGCGCCGCGCCCACGACCATGCCGGGGCCCGAGCTGATGCCTGCGCCGCCGTCATAGCCCAGATAATCGAGCGGCCCGGTGAAATCGCAATGGCGACCGTCCCAACCCAGGGGCAGACGCACCAGCGTGTGCGGATCCTCGGCCAGCCCCGCGCGCAGCACATGCGAGAGCGCGTCGAGCGACAGCACGGCATCGGGCTCCTGCCCGTGCGGCGCGGGTGCCGTGCGGGGCGCGGGTGCGGCGGGTTCCAGCCCCAGCCGTTCGCACAGCGCCGCGACCAGCGCATCGGCCTCGGTCAGGATGGTGAGATCGCTCGCCACCACGTCCTGATGATCCATCGACCAGCCGTTCGTCAGCATCGGCTCGAGCGTGGCGTTGACCACCTTGGCCCCGGCGCCCAGCTTGCCCTGCGCCAGCGTGCCGGCCGGGTCCACCCAATCGAGGCACAGCACCAGATCCGCGCCCGACAGCGCCTCGACCGATTCAGCCGACAGGAAGAACCCGGGCGCGCCCGCGTGCAGTTTGTGGCGCGTCGGGAAGGCGGCGCCGGTCTTGATGTCGGTGATGACGCGGGCGCCGAAATACTCGGCCAGCGCCACGCGCCGCGCCCAGTCCCCTTCATCGCGCGAGACGCGGCCCATCAGGATCACCGGCGATTGCGCCTCGGCCAGCATGTCGGCCAGGGCCGAGACCTGCGCGGCACTCGCACCCGGGGCCTGAGGGGCTGCGAAACGCGCGGGATCGGGCAGCGCGGGCATGGCTTCGATGGCGGTTTCCTGCACCGTCACGTCGAAGCAGACATAGGTGGGCGCCATCGGGGCCGAGGTGGTAATCTGCATCGCCCGCATCAGCGACGACAGCGAGGCGGCCAGCGACGCCGGTTGATCATCCCATTTCACATAGGGCCGCACCACCGCCGCCTGATCGCGCGAGGTATGCAGCCAGTCGATCCAGGGCCGACGCTTGGCCGCGTCGACCGGGCCGGTCGCGCCGAGGATCAGCATCGGCACGCGGTCGCACCAGGCGTTGTAGATGGCCATCGCGGCGTGCATCAGGCCCACATTCGCGTGCAGCACCACGGTCATCGGCTTGCCGGTGATCTTGGCCCAGCCATGGGCGATGGAAACCGCGTGTTCCTCATGCAGGCACAGCAGCATGTGCGGATCCTGGTTGCCGAGGTAGTTGACCATGCTGTCATGAAGGCCCCGGAAGCTCGAGCCGGGGTTGAGCGCGACGTAGGGCGTGTCGAGCCGGCGCAGCATCTCGGCGATGGCGTCGCTGCCGTAGAGCGTCTTCACCTCGCAGGGTGTGGGGCGGTCGGTTTCCCTGGTCATCTGTCTCTCTCCCGTTTCGGAATTCTTGTGTTATTTCAGGTGCGCACCAGCGCCAGCACGATCACGCCTGCCATCGCCATCAGCGAAGCCAGCGCGAAGATCGGGCCGGGGCGATCCTCGGTGCGCAGGACCCAGGC
The DNA here is from genome assembly GCF_002043005.1 of Martelella mediterranea DSM 17316. Lineage (NCBI taxonomy): Bacteria > Pseudomonadati > Pseudomonadota > Alphaproteobacteria > Hyphomicrobiales > Aurantimonadaceae > Martelella > Martelella mediterranea. Next base: position 230,704 of record NZ_CP020332.1, read on the forward strand.
GGCCAGCCAGGCCGCGAGGAACATCTCGATCGTGCCGATGATCGCCACGGCGGTGACGGTGGTGAAACTGAGCGCCACGAATTGCGCGGTCTGGCCCAGCGATACGAAGGCGGCCGCCACCAGCTGCCAGCCGGTCGGGCGGCGGAACAGTTCGCTCAGGTGGCGGCGATAGGCGGCGCTGAACAGGGCTGCGACGGCGAACCACACGAAGGCGGCTACCGCGCCAATGAAGGCGCCGATCAGCGGATCGGGCAGCCAGCGCATGGCGAACTTGCGCGCCACGTAGGATCCGCCATAGCTCGCCGCCGACATCAGCGCCAGGACACGGCCGGTGTTGCGCTCGCCGGCCGCTCGCCGGGCGTCCTCGTCATCGGCGACGATCTGGCCCCTGTTCGACAACACCACCAGCGCCACGGCGGCGAAGACCAGCACGAAGGCCAGCGCGCTGGCGATGGTCAGGCTCTCGCCCAGGAACAGGATCGCCAGCACGGCGGCGAACACCGGGATCAGCCGGCGGATGAGCCCGGTCTCGATGGCGCCGGCCAGCTCGATGGAGCGGAAGAAGAAGATCCGCCCCAGCACCGTGGCCAGCATGCCGGCGACGACGAAGATCGCCACGCCGATCCAGAAGCCTGTGTCAATCGGCGGCAGCGACGGCCCCATGATCAGCCACAACCCGCCCGAGAACAGCGCCGTCAACACGATCGACAGCAGCACGGCATTGCCCCGCCCGCCCTTTTCGCGCGCGTTCTTGGTCGCGGCGACCGAGCCGAAGGCATAGCAAAAGGCGGCGAGGATGGCGAAGATCTCGCCGATAAAGGGGATCATGGGGACCTGTCGTGTTTCGTGCTCAGGCCGGGGCCTGCAATTCCTGCAGCAACCTGGCTGAGGACATCACCTCGCGCAGCGGCAGGCTGTCCTGGATCGCGTCCAGCTCGACCGAATAGCTCAGCCCTTGCCCGTCCCAGAACCACCAATAGACAATCTCGCCCTGCTTGTCGCGGATCGGCATGCGGAAGGTGGGGAACTTGCGCTCGTCCTCGGGCAGCGCGGCGCTGCCCGCCTTTTCATGCGCCAGCCCCAGCCGGTCCAGCGCCTGTTCCAGCGGGATCATCGCCGTCAGGCGCGGAGCCTGCGCGACATGCGCCTCCAGATCGGAGGGGCGGCTGTCGCTCAGCCCCCGGAACAGGCGCACGACGGGCGGGTAGCTTTCGTGCTCATGGGTCAGCTGGGCATAGGCGAGGCCCTGCTCCAGCCGGATCTCGACGATATCGCCGGGTTGGTAACGGCTCATGGGGCCTCCTTGCTCACAGGCTGTAGGCTTCGAGGGTCGAGGGGTGGAACAGCTCGTCGACCTGCACCCGGCGCGGCGAGAGGCCCTGCGCGAAATGGTAGTCGAGGAATTTGTCGAGCACATGCGCATTGGCGCCGACGCCATAGCTCCAGGGATCGGGGCCCATCAGCGCGCGGGCACGGTTCAGCGTGTCCTCGACGAAGGGCATCGTCACCTTGGTGGCCGAGGTGTCGTTCAAGGCCTCTTCGGCCAGCTTCTTCGACTCCGAGAACGCCTTGAGCAGCGCTGCGGGCAGAAAGGGGTATTCCTCGACCAAGGTCCGGCGCACGCCCAGAACGTGCATCACCGGGAAGATGCGGGTCTGGCGGAAATACTCCTCGGCCGCGCCGATGCTGTCGCGGAACAGGCGGCCGACATGGGGATGGCCCTCGGCAAAGCAGCGCGGCCAGCGCGGGCCGATGAAGCCGTCGATCTCGCCCGCCGCCAGCATGCCGTTCAGCGTGGCACCCTCGGGCGCCTGCTCGATGGTGATGTCGTCGGGCAGCGTCAGCGCGATCTTTTCCGGGCGGCCCGGCGTGTCCATGCCGCCGCGCACCCAGGTCACGTCCGAGGGTTTCACGCCGAAATGCTCTTCCAGGATGCCGCGCACCCAGACGTTGGCCGACAGCTGGTACTCGGCGATGCCGATGCGCTTGCCCTTCAGATCCTCGGGCCGGTCGATGCCGCGGTCGGTGCGGATATAGACCGAGGTATGACGGAACGCGCGGCTCAGGAACACCGGGATCGCGACGTAATGCGGGTTCCCGCGCGCGACCGAGATCGAATAGGACGACAGCGACAGCTCCGAGATGTCGAAGGCCTCGTGCCGGAAGGCGCGGAAGAACATCTCTTCGGGCGACAGCAGCATCGGCACGGGATCGACGCCGTCGATCTTGACCCGGCCGTCGACGATGGCCCGCGTGCGGTCGTAATTCCCCATGGCGAGGGAGAGTTTCAGATCGGACACGTGTTCCTCCTTTACGTGATGCCGCATTGGCGCTGCAGATCCACCGGCTGGCCCGAGGCCGCCGATTCCAGGATCGCGTGACAGATTTCGAGGCTCGCGCGGCCCCAGGCGCCGGTCTGGGCGGGCGCGCGATCCTCGCGCACGGCGCCGACCAGCGCGTCGATGACAGGTCCGCGCGGGGCGGGGCCGAAGGGCACCTCGACGAAGCGGCGCTCGATGTCGCCGAAGACATCCAGCCCGGCAGGCGTCAGCCGCAGGTCGGCGCGGTCGCACAGCGCGATCACCGGGCCGAAATGCTCGTTGTTTTCCGCCTCGATAAGCCCGGCCCCGCTGCCGTAGGTGCGGGTCTGCTTGAGCGCGGCTTCGGCCTCGGCGTCGAGCCCCTGCAAGGCGCGACGCGCCTTGCCATAGGCGGCGGGGTCCTTGCGCTGGCCCAGCTCGCCCACATTATCCATCCAGACGTCGCTGTCGAAATGCGCGTAGCCGGAATAGGTCAGGCTGGCGAAGGATCCATTGGCAAAGGCGATGAGCGCGCTGAACGCGCCTTCCGTCGGGCGCGCGGGATCCCAGGCGCCGGTCATCGCGGTGACTCGGGTGGCAAGGCCACCGGCCAGCCGGCGCACCACGTCGATCTGGTGGATCGCCTGGCTGAACAGGATGCCGCCGCCCTCTTCGGTGCGCAGTTCCTCGGGGCGCCGGGGGCGGTAGAGGAAATCGGTGTAGTTGAACGCCTGGATCATCCGCAGGGATCCCACCTCACCGCTCTCGATCAGGCGCGCCGCGGCCTCGACTGGCGGGTCGAAGCTGTGGCTGGGGCCTACGATCAGATGCTTGCTCGAGGCCTCGGCGGCCGCGACCATGCGGTCGGCATCCGCCATCGAGATGGCGATCGGCTTGTCGACCAGCACATGCTTGCCGGCGGCCAGCGCGGTGCAGACGTGGTCGGCGTGCATCTGGTGCGGCGTGGCGATATAGACCGCCTCCACCTCAGGATCGGCGCAAAGCGGCACGATGTCGTCATAGGTCCGACCGCCGAACTCGGCCTCGAACGCCGCGCGGCTTTCGGCGCGGGGGGCGGCGGCGGCGACCAGTTTCACGCGCGGATCGGCGGTGAAGGTCGGGATCATCAGCATGAAGCCGCGACCCAGCCCGACGACGCCTAGCCTGACGGGCATTTGCGCGGGCTCAGAGGTCAAGGACCAGCCTCCCGCCCGAACAGGCGCGCGAGACGCAGATCATGATCTTGTCGGCCTTTTCCTCGTCCATCAGCACCATGTCGCGGTGATCGGCCTCGCCCTCCAGGAGTCGCGTCTTGCAGGTGCCGCAGGTGCCGCTCTCGCACGAGCTGACGGTCGGGAACCCGGCATCGCGCATAGCCTCGAGGATCGAACGGTCGGCGGGCACGGTCAGCGTGATGCCGGTCTTCTTCAGCTCGACCTCGAAGGCCTCGTCATCGGCGCGCACAACGTCGACGGGCTTGAAATCCTCGAAGTTGACGCGGCCTTCCGGCCAATGGCCCGAGATCGCCTCGATCTCGTCCATCAGGGGCTTTGGCCCGCAGCAATAGACATTCAGCTTCTGCGGCTCGGCAAAATGGTCCCAGAAATCGTAGATCTTCTCGGGGTCGCCCTCGTCGTGATGGGCCAGGACACGGTCGCCGTAAGCGGTGGTCAGGTCTTCCAGGTAGGCCGCCTCTTCCGCGCTGCGGCTGAGGTAGATGATGTTGAAATCCTTGCCTTCGCGCTCAAGATGCGCGGCCATGGCCGAGATTGGCGTGACCCCGATGCCGCCCGCGATAAGCAGGTAGCGCGGCGCGTCGGCCATGGGGAAGTCGTTTTCCGGCGCCTCGACGTTCAGCTCGAACCCCTCGACCGCCTCGTCATGCATCGAGGCCGAGCCGCCCCGGCTGGCCGGCTCGCGCTTCACGGCGATCTTGTAATGGTCCGGCGCGGTGCCGTCGTTGACCAGCGAATAGCGCCGCATTGCCCCCGAGGGCGTCTCGACCGTGACATGCGCGCCGGGCGTGAATCCGGGCAGCGCGCCCTCTTCCATCGGAACCAGCGTGAATTCGGTGATCTGCGGGGTCAGCGCGCGTCTTGCACCGACGCGCATCCTGATGAGCTCCATTCGCCCCTCCCAAAAAACGTGTATCTGCCCTTGCTCATTTAGATAGCTAAGTATATGTTGTCAAGCATTCGAGATTGGCCTTCACGGGCCCGGGCCGCAGGAGGAGTACGAGATGCTGACCCCCGAAGAGAACGAAGTCCTGACCCGCGTGACGGGTGACGCGCCGATGGCGAAACTGATGCGTCAGCACTGGACGCCGGTCTGCCTGATGGAAGAAGTGGCGGAGAACGACGGCAAGCCGCTGCGCGTCGAAGTGCTTGGCGAATCCTACGTCGCGTTCCGTGATACCAAGGGCCGTCTCGGCATGCTCGACGAGCTCTGCCCGCACCGCAAAGCCTCGCTGGTCTACGGTCGCAACGAGGATTGCGGCCTGCGCTGCCTGTACCACGGATGGAAGATGGATGTGGACGGCAACGTCGTCGCCATGTCGTCCGAGCCCGAGGGCAGCCCGCTGATGGACAAGGTCAAGGCCCGTTCCTACCCGGTGCGCGAATGGGGCGGTTTCGTCTGGGCGTGGCTCGGCGACAAGACCGACATGCCGGAGTTCCAGCCCCCCGCCTTCGCCCCAACCGAAGACACCCCGGTCGCCATCCTGAAGATCCGTGTCCCCGCCAACTGGGCGCAGATCCACGAAGGACAGATCGACAGCGCGCATTCCTCGTCGCTGCATTCATCAACGATGAAACCGGCCCGCGTGGAAAGTGCCGCAGCCGATGACAAATCGTGGTACCGCCCGTCGACCGACAAATCGCCGCGCATGCAGACCGAGACCACCAGCTACGGCTTCCACTACGCAGCGATCCGCAAGCCGATCAAGAACGCAGCAACGCATCATTACCTGCGCATCACCGAGTTCGTGGCGCCATACTACTCGCTGATCCCGCCCAACAACGCCTACAAGGTCGCCAGCGTCATCGTGCCGATCAACGACGACGAGACTGCGTTCCACTTCCTCGCCTTCGGCGGCCCGAAAGTGCCCTCGACCGAGGAATGGCGCGCCTTCAACCACGCTGTTCCGGGCAAGGACCTGGATGAGAAGTGGCGCACGCTTCGGACGCTGGACAACGACTTCAAGCAGGACCGCGAGCTGATGAAGGAAGGCCACTTCACCGGCGTTCCGGGCATCCCGAACGAGGACATCATCATGTGGGTGTCGATGGGCAGCCGCGTGCAGCGCCATACCGACGTGCTGGGCGCCTCGGACCTCGCCATCGTCGAGTTCCGCCGACTGATGACCGACGCCGCGCAGAAGGTGGCCGAGGGCGGCCCGGCGATCGGCACCGCGAGCTTCGCGCTGCAGTCGCGCATCGCCTCGCACGAGGGGGTCTATCCCAAGGATGTCGACTGGCGCACGCTGGTCGCCCATGACCCGGCCGAAGCGGCCGAGTGACGCGCTGGCGCTTTCCTCCCAAGGCGCACGCAGGGAAGGCCCGCACGAGCAATCGTGCGGGCCTTTTTTCATGGTCTTGTTCAGAGTTGCGCGCGCCTCTTCAGACGGTTTCGAGGCGCGCCGCCAGCTCCGCCGACGTCCGGCGCAGCAGCTCGGAGAGTTCATCCGCGCGGCGTGATATGCGCTCCGTCGGCCCATGAATCCCGATGCCCAGCGGGCGTGCGTGCCCCGGCGGCACCGGGATCAGCGTCGACATCATAGACGCATCCCAATGCACCGTGCGGTGCGTCGGAATGTCCAGCAGGTCGCGCGCGTGCAGGATCGACACGTCGGTATCACGATTGGCGTCGAGCACCGCCTCGAAGGCCGCCTGGGGGTAGTCGCGCGGCGAGATCAGCCCCTCGGCCACGGTGCGGCGGTAGATCTGCAGCGCCACCGGCCGCGGCGCGCGCGCCAGCATCAGCCAGCCGGTGCCGTTCTGCACCATCAGCCGCCGGTCGCCCGCGCGGATATGGGTGTTGCGCCCCTCCTGCCGGTGCAGCGAGGTGACGTAATCGACATGCAGGTCGGCGGGCGCGGCCAGCACCACCGGCTCGCCCGCAGCCTCGCGCAGACGGCACAGGGCATCGAACAGCACGGTCTGCTCATAATCGTCGACCTGCATCCAGCCCGTCAACGTCTGCAGCCGGGGCCCGGGGAGATAGGCATGGGTCGCGGGATCGAGCGTCATGTAACCCATGTCCAGCATTGTACGCAAAAGCGCGGTCAGGCTGGAAACCGGATAGCCGAGCGCGGCGCCCAGTTCGTGCAGCCGGGCAGGCTGTCGGTGACTGGCGAAGAACTCGAGGATCTCGAACACCCGCGCGGCGGATTTCACCTTGTCTGCGGTCATCTCTCCTGCCCTTCCGATTCACACGACTCGGCGACCCGTACCGGCCAGCTCCGTCCTGTCCCAATCTAGGCGAATCGGCGCGCTGCGGAAAGGGTTCGCGACGCGGCCCCGGCGGATGTCCCGCAGCCGGCGCACGGGACTACGGGCAGAATTCACATCCTCGAAATATCCGCCGTGCGGGGCGGTTGGCGTTGACCGGAGGCCCGATTTCGCAAGGCTGTCGGCAAGGGAGACGGCGGGATGCGCGCGCGATGGCGCAGCGGCACGGCCCTCCCCGTTCATCCCTTTCGGCAGGCGGCCGGCACGCCCCGACCGCCCCTGACACCAGACGAGGTTCCATGCCCGACACCGCCCCCTCCATCCCCCGCCCGCCGTCGTCCGGCACGATCTGCGTCGTCGGCGCGGGCTTCATGGGCTGCGTGATCGCCACGCTCTATGCCCACCACGGCCATGATGTCGCGCTGTGCGACATGAATACCGAGTTGCTGGCCAGCTTTGCCGAGCGCGCGCGCCCGATCGCCGCGACCTTCGCAGACGACCCGGCCGCCGTCGACGCGATGCTGGCGCGTGTGCGCACCGAGCCCTCGCTGGCCGAGGCCGTGAAGGGCGCATTCATGGTGCACGAGGCGGTGCAGGAGAAGCTCGAGACCAAGCAGGCGCTGTTCGCCGAATTGGACGCGTTCTGCCCGCCCGAGGTGGTGCTGGCCACCAACACCTCGTCGCTGTTGCTGTCGGACATCGGCGCCAAGGTGAACGGCAAGCAACGGATCCTGGGCCTGCACTATATCACGCCCGGGCACATCATCCGCTCGATCGAGGTGATCCACGCCGATTTCACCCCGGCGTCGCTGGTGGAATGGGGCCGGGCCTTCGTCGAATCCATCGATCACGTGGGCGTCGCCTGCGGGGAGCGGCCGGGCTTCCTGATCAACAAGATCCAGTTCGCCATGCTGACCGAGATCTATCGCCTGATGGACGAAGGCATCGCCAGCCGCGACGATATCGACGCGGCCGTGCGGCTGAGCATCGGGCCGCGCCTCGCGCTGTGGGGGCCGCTGCTGACCGAGGATCTGATCGTGTCGAAGGCGACGGCGCTGGCCGTCACGGATTCGCTGTACCACCAGACCGGGGACGAGAACTACAAGGGCCGCAAGGCGCTGCGCGACCTGGTCGAGGCCGGGCACATGGGCGCGATCACCGGACGCGGCTGGTACGAGTACGACGCGCCCTATGCCGAGATCGTCTTGGAGCGCGACCGCCAGCTGACAGACCTCCTGGAGTGGCTGCGGGAGCGCGACCCGGTGGGCCGGCTGGCGCCCCGCTGAGACACGAAAAAGGGGGCGGATGATCCGCCCCCTTTCCTTTTGCCACAGTCCGGATAAAGGCTTACTGGCCGCCCAGGTTGATGTGGATGTTCTTCTCCTGCGTGAACGAGATCAGCTCGCCGATCCCCTCCTCGCGCCCGAGGCCCGACTGCTTGTAGCCGCCGAAGGGCGCACCCAGGAAGTGCCGCCCGACCTCGTTGATCCAGACGAAGCCGGCCTCCGCGCGGGCCGCCGCGCGATGCGCCGTGGCCAGGTCCTTCGACCAGATCGAGCAGGTCAGGCCCACGTCTAGGCCATTCACCTCGTCCATCATTGCCCCCTCGTCCGACCAGCGGCGCAGCACCAGCACCGGGCCGAAAATCTCCTCCCTGGCGACGCGCATGTCCGGTGTGACATCGGCGAAGATCGTCGGTTCGACGAAGCAGCCGTCCGCCATCGCGCCCTCGGTCACCGCGTTGCCGCCGGTGACGACGCGCGCGCCCTCTGCCTTGCCCGAGGCGATGTAGCCCATCACCCGATCGAAATGCTCGCGCCCGACCAGCGCGCCCATTGTCGTCGCGGGGTCGGTCGGCATGCCCGGCTTGAAGCGCGACACAGCCGCCGCCAGCCGCTCGACGACCGCGTCGTGCAGGTCGTCATGCAGGAAGGCGCGGCTGGTCGAGCCGCAGCTCTGCCCGCACCAGCTGAAGTTCATGCCCGCGACGATGGCGTTGGCCACCTTGTCGGGGTCGCTGTCCGGATAGGCGATCAGGGCGTTCTTGCCGCCCAGCTCCAGCAGCACCGGCTTCAGCGTGTCGCTGGCCGCGCGCATCACCGCGCGCCCGGCCCCCACCGAGCCGATCAACGTGACCTTGTCGACACCCTTTTGCGAGGCCAGCGCCGCGCCCGCCTCCGTCCCGCCGGGGAGCACGGTAAAGACACCCTTGGGCAGCAGGCCGTCGATCAGCTCGGCCAGCCTCAGCGCCGAGAGCGGCGCCTGCACCGGAGGCTTGATGATGACCGCGTTGCCCGCAGCCAGCGGTGCGCCCATCTTGCCGCCGCAGAACATCAGCGGGTGGTTGAACGCCAGGATCCGCGCCACCACGCCCAACGGCTCGCGCAGGGTCATGTTGATGCGCTCGGGGCCCATCGGGATGGTGTCGCCCTTCATCTCGGTGACGAGGCCGGCAAAGAATTCCATCTGCGCCGCGGCGACACCCGCGTCGCCGCGCATTTCGGTATAGGGGTTGCCGCAATTGGCGGAATCCAGCAGCGCCAGCTCGTCGCCATGCTTGCGGATGATGGCGGCGATCTCCTTCAGCACGCGCGCGCGCTCCAGGGGCGCCACGTCGCGCCATTCGCGGAAGCCCGCGCGGGCGCTGGCCACGGCCGCGTCCACGTCCGCTTCGCCCGCCGTGGCGACCTGCGCCAGCACCTTGCCGGTGGCCGGATCGAAGGTGGGATCGGTGCGGCCGGATTGTGCCGCGTGCCATGCATTGCCGTAGTAGAGCCCGAGGTTCGCGGGCAGGGTCGGTTCGAGCATGGAGCCCTCCTAGTCTTACAGATGGCGTCTCAGGAAAGGCGGGCGACCGGGGCCGCCGCGCCGAGGGTTGTCACAGCATCGACGGCAGCAGCGTCGACAGCCCGGGAACCAGTGCCAGCACGATCATGCCCAGCAGGTACAGCAGCACAAAGGGCCAGGCCGAGGAGAAGACCTTGCCGAGGCTGGCGTCTTCCCACGCGCTTTTCAGCGCGAAGAGCGTGTAGCCGAAGGGCGGGGTCATGCCCCCCACGGTGATGTTCACCAGGAACAGTAGCCAGAACCAGATCGGATCGAATTGCAGTTCCTCGATGATCGGCAGGTAGATCGGGATGACGATCAGCATCAGCGCGATCTGGTCGATGAACATGCACAGCACGAAAGGCAGCAGCATCAGCAGGATGAGCATCACCCAGCGCGACTGTTCCAGCCCCACGACCCATTCGGTCATCGCCGAGGCACCGCCGGTGAAGGCCAGCAGCTGGCTGAACAGTTTCGAGCTGGCCATGATGAACAGGATCATCGCCGCCACCTTGGCCGAGGAAACCAGCGACTCGCCGATCATCTTGAACGACAGGTTGCGATAGATCGCGGCGATGATCAGCGAACCGATGACACCCATCGCGCCGGCCTCGGTCGGCGTGGCGATGCCGACCAGGATGAGCCCCATCACCATCAAGATGATGATCGAGAACGGCACCACCCGCAGCAGCGCCCAGCCCTTGTCGGCCAGCGTGGCGCGGGTGCCGTCGTCGGGCTCGTCGGGCGCCAGCGACGGGTTCAGCCAGACGCGGATGAAGCAATAGCCCAGGAAGATCGCGGCGAACATCAGGCCGGGAATGATCCCGGCGATCAGCAGCCCGGCGATGGAGACGCCGGCCAGCGTGCCGATGATGATGACCAGCACACTGGGCGGGATCAGCGGCGCCAGGCTGGCGCCCGCCAGGATCGTGCCGGCCGACAGCCGCGCGTCGTAGCCGCGCGCGACCATGCCCGGCAGCAGCGAGCGGCCCAGCATGGCCGCCACGCCCATCGCAGCACCCGACAGGGTGCTGAACACCGTGGCCAGCAGGATCGACAGCACGTACTGGCGCCCTTTCACCCGACCGACCAGAGTGTCGATGGACCGGAGCAGCACCTCGACCGAGTTCGAGCGGAACAGGATCTCGCCCATCAGGATGAACAGCGGGATGGTGACCAGCGATTGCGTGGTCGTCGTCTCGTAGAGCGAGTTGACGAACATGCCGTAGCCCATCGGTCCCATGATGACCGCGACGGCCAGCAGGTTGACCAGCAGGAAGGCCGCGAAGACGGGCAGGCCTACGGCCATGAAGCCCAGGAGCAGCCCCACGCCGGTCGCGACGGCGGCGATACCTTCAACCATGGGTCACCTCGGGTTGGGAGTCGGTCTCGGAAAGCGCCTGGCCGAAGGCGAGGCGCAGAAAATACAGGCCGGAATTGGCCACGCCATAGGTGATGAAGGCCACCAGGATCCATTTCGGAATGCGCACGGTGGTCAGGGTCGCCGTCCCGCGCGAGGCCAGGTGCTGCACCTCGCCGATGCAAAGCCAGGCAGCCCAGAGACAGGTCGCCGCCGCCACCAGGAAGCCCGCGCGCAGGATCACCTGGCGCAGCCGGCCGACCAGGTCGGGCAGGATAGTCACGGCCACGTGCCCGCCTTCGCGGGTCAGCCAGGGCGCGGTGCTGAACACCGTGATCAGCAGCAGGAAGGAAACGAAATCGCTCGCCCAGAGGGTCGGCGCGCCGAAGGCATAGCGCGAGACGACCTCGAAGGCGTAGATGAGCACGATGGCTGCCAGCGCACCGACGCCGATGAAGAACATCAGCCGGGTCAGCACGTCCTGAAGCGTCAGGATCGGTCGCATGGAGGGAAGCTCCTGGAACGGAAAGGCCGAAGAGAATGGGCCGAGAAGGAGGACCGGGGGACGGAAAGACGCGCGGCACCAAGCGGCCGCGCGTCGGAAGGGGCCGGGCCCCGATCAGCCGTCGAGATCGGCTTCGGTCGCCAGACGGCGAATTTCCTCGATCGCCTCGCCCGATTGCGTGGCCGCGAGGTCCATCACGCCCGAGAACCAGGCCGAGCTGAGCGTGCCCGCCAGTTCCTCGGACAGCTCGGTCACGCTCATGCCCTCTGCTTCCAGGGCGGCGCTCTCTTCGGCGACTAGCGTGTCGAACAGGCCATTGGCTTCGATCTCGAACTCGCGCGCGGCGGTCTCGATCTCGGCCCGGGTTTCCTCGGACAGGTCGTTCCAGGTGTCAAGGTTCATCAACACCAGATGGCCGACCTGGCCGAAGGTCGGGCGCATCATGTAGTCGGCGACCTCGAACCAGCGGTAGGACAGAGCGCCGATGGTCGGCCAGGCCGCACCGTCGATCACACCGCGTTCCAGCGCCGGGTAGATCTCGCCGCCCGGCAGCACCACGGGCGAGCCACCCAGTACGTTGATCGCCGGGTGGTAGATCGGCGTGCCGCGCACGCGACGTCCTTCGAGGCCGTTCTCGCCGACCGGCTCGTTCAGCATGATGTGGTAGCCATTCAGGTCGTAAAGCACGGCGATCAGCTTCAACCCCTGCTCCTGGTAATCGGCATCCACCGCGTCCCAAATTCCGGCTTCGCGCAAGGCCTCGGTATCGCCCGACAGGCCGTCCAGCGCCATTCCCACCGAAGTCTGGTTGAAGTGATAGGCACCATTGGTGAACAGCAGGTCGAACAGGCCGCGCGACACCGGGTCGAACTGCTCGAACGGGGGCACGGTCTCGGGGCCCATGACGTTGACGCCGAAGCCCTCGGTTACGGCTTCGTCGAGCGTCTCGATGAACGACGTCAGCACGTCGACCGCAACATAGCTGGAATCCCAGCCCGACAGCAGGCGGAAGTCGCGTGCCTCGGCGGCACCAGTCAGGCCCAGCGTCGCGGCCGACAGCGCCGAAGCGCCCGCAAGGGCACGCAGTTTGTTGGTGAATGTGGTGGATGAAGTCATGTCGCTCGCTCCTCCCGTAGCGTTCCGTCTGCGCCGCCCCTGGGCGGACAGTCTGGTCTGGATTGGCTGCTCAACCTAAAGGGTAAGCTATCTAAGCTTATTTGGCGGAGAGCACCTTGTCTTGATTGCCGGCGGGATCATTGCGACATTTCACATATATGAAATCGTACCGCCCTGCCCGTTCCGGCCTCAGCGCGCAGCCAGCCAGCGCCCCAGCTTCCTGTTCAGGAATGGCAGGATCAGCCCGACATTCAATCCGGTCAGCAGCAGCGCCACGATGAACAGCGAGACCGCCATTGGCATGCCCTGGGTGAAGGGCCGCGTGGCCAGCACCAGGACGATAAGCGCGGGATAGACGGCCAGCATGCTGACCGCCCAGCGCTTCCAGAACTTCGGTTGTTGCGGCGGCACGGCGGAGGGGCTCTGCGTCGTGAGTCGGTCGGCGGTCTGGGTCGGATGGGTCACGTCGGTCTCTCTTGCAAAAGGACGCGCGGCCCGGAGGGGTCCGGGCCGCGCGATCTGTTAGGCTGCGCCAGAGTGGCATCAGTCGGCGGCGTTCTGTTGCACGCTGGCCCGGCGCCCCGCCACCAGGTGACGCGCCAGCAGAACCGCCCCGATCGCGATGCCCGCCACCGCGAACAGCTGGAAGGGCGAGACAGCCGCAATCGCACTGCCCAGCATAAGCAGCCGCTCCGCCGGCGACACCGGCTTGCTGGCGAAGGCCTCGACCACGGTGGCCACGGCCAGCGTGGCAATCACGCCTCCTACCACGGCCAGCGTATTCGACAGGGGGTCGGCCAGCAGCATCAGCGCCGGGTTCCAAACGAAGGCGAAGGGCAGCATGAAGCCGATCGAGGCCAGTTTCACCGAGGTGAAGGCGATCTTGAACGGGTCTTCATGTGCAATCGCCGCCGCCGACAGGGCCGCCACCGCAATCGGCGGGGTCAGCGCCGAGAGAACGGCAAAGTACAGCAGGAACATGTGGCTCTGCAGCACCGGATAGCCCAGTTGCGCCAGCGCCGGACCGACCAGCACGGCAGCCAGGATGTAGGCGCTCGGGGTCGGCATGCCGAGACCCAGGATGATCGTCACGACAGCGGCGATAACCAGCGTCAGGATCGGCTGCGAGTTGCTAATCACCAGGATCAGGTTCGCGGCCTTCATACCCAGCCCCGTCATCGACAGGCCCCCGATCACCAGACCCGCGGCGGCACAGGCGCCAGCCACCGGCAGGATGCGCAGCGTGGTCTCGCCCAAGCCCTCGATCACCTGCCACGGCGACAGGCGCGTCGCCTTCAGCAGCGTCGAGGCGATGATGACACCCATCACGCCGATCCCGGCGGTGAAGGTCGGAGAATAGCCCGAGAGCAGCGCCACCACGATGCCGATGATCGGCAGCAGGAAGACCCAGCCCGTGCGGAACGTCTGCGCTACGGTCGGCATCTCGTCCTCGGACGGGCGCAGGTCTTCGCGCACGGCGCGCAGGTGGACCTGACTAAAGACGCCGAGGTAGTAGAGCAGTGCGGGCACCACGGCGGCGACGACCACCGCCTTGTAATCCACGCCGGTATATTCGGCGAGAATGAAAGCGGCCGACCCCATCACCGGAGGCATCGCGCTGCCCCCCGTCGAGGCCGCGACCTCGACCGCGCCGGCGAAGCGCGCGCTGTAGCCCAGTCGCTTCATCACCGGGATGGTGATCGAGCCCGTCGCCACCACGTCCGAGGTCGGGCTGCCCGACATCGTGCCGTAGAGCCCTGAGGAAATCACCGCGATCTTCGCCGGACCGCCGCGGGTGCGCCCGGTCAGAAGCGCCGCGAGGTTGAAGAAGAACTCGCCCCCGCCCGCTTTCGACAGAAAAGTGCCGAACATCACGAACAGGAAGACGTAGCTGGCGACCACCTGGATCGGCACCCCGAACACGCCATCCGTGGTGAAGACCAGGATATCGAGCAGGTAGGTGAAATCGTCGACGCCATGCCCGAAGGGCGGCGGCAGCAGGTAGCCGAACCAGTTGTACGCCAGGAAGGCCACGACCACGATGGTAAGTCCCATGCCCGTGGTCCGGCGCGTCGCTTCGAGGGTCAGGAGGAGTAGCGAGATGCCGAAGAAGAGCTGCGCGGGCGTGAACGGATCCAGCAGGCTGATGCGGTCCGCAATGGCGGTGGCGTTCACGAAGAAGAAGATGCCCGCTGCCAGGCTGAGCAGCGACAGGGCGATATCATAGAACGGGATGCGGTCGGGAGCGTTCGGCGTGGCACCGATCGCCGCGAACATGATCGCGTAGATCCCCGAAACGAAGAGGATGCCCAGAACTAGCGGATCCGAGATGGTGAAGAGGTTGGCGTAGATCACCCAGGCCGAGAAGATCGCGGCCACCACGACGATGGCCCGTTGCTGGCCGGCCGCAAGATCCCTCCTGCGGCCGGTGGAGACGAGTGTCCCGATCATTGCGACAGCCCTGCCTCACTGTAGGCACGGGCGGCGCCGGGGTGGAACTCGAGCACGCTGGGCGTGGCGAGCAACTCGGGCGTCAGGGATTGCATGGCGCTGTGAACCGCGCGCACCTCGTCGATGTTGGTGATGAGGGCGTTGGTCAAGGCATAGGCGTCGTCGTCGCTCATCGCGTCGGTCGCGGCCAGCAGCGCCCCCAGCGTCACGGTGTTCACGTCCGCCTGCTGGTTCGAATAGCTGCCAGCGGGAATGACCATCTGGCCGGTGCCGAAGCGCTCGTTGGTGGCGTCGATGACCTCCTGCGGGACCGACAGCAGCACAACGTCAGCATTCGTGTCAACCGCGCGAAACGACGAGTGGTTGATGAAGATGCCGTTGGTAATCATGTCGAGCCGTCCGTCCTGCAGCAGCTCGCCCTGCTCATTGGCGCCGGCGCGCACGAACTGGCCGCCAGCTTCGGCCAGGGATTCGTCGGTCACCCCCACCAGCTCGAACATCATCAGCGCGATGTTCGAGGTGATGTTCCCCGAGCGGTTGATGCCGATGCGGATCGGCGCGCCGCTGCCGGCGATGTCGTCCAGGCTGTCGATGCCGTATTGCTCGGCCATCGAGCGGTCGAGGAAGAAGTGCATCGGCGCCCAGTTGTACATGTAGCCGATGGCCCGCATGTTCGTGATCGGCCCGCGGAAGGGCTCTTCGCCTCCCAGCGCGAGCTGCGCCTCGGCGTCGTGCACCAGGCCCAGATCCGTGCGCCCGGCGCCCAGCAGGCCGATGTTGGCGAACCCGCCGCCCGTAGCCTGATAGGTCACCACGGCCGAGGTGTCCGCCACCTGCGCGGCGCGGTCGATGCCGGCGCCCAGCAGCGACCAAAGGCCGCCCGGGTTCCCGCCTGAAAGAGTGAGGTTGAGCGATTGGCCGTGACCAGCCGTCGCCGAGACGGCGAGGCCGGCAGCCATCGCGATTGCAGTGAAACGCATAATCATGTCCTCCCGTTTGGCCCTGCGTCGCGCCCCTCTCCCGTCCGACATCCGGAACACGGGGGCCGGATCGGTGGTTTGCGAAACATAGCTTAGACATCTATCTTTAAAGCCCTCGCTAGGAGATTGTCAACGATTAGATACCAAAGCTTGCTATCCCCCCACTCAAGCTCGACGCGGAAGGCGTTACGGTCCCCCGCGGCGCTGGAAACCGGGTAATGCCGACACTCACGAAGGCAACATACATCATGACGAAGACCCTGTGCGGGCGGGCGCCCTCGCCCATCCTGCAGCAGCACTATTGCGCCTACCGGTGCTACGACGCCGAGGCGGGCCGCGCATTTCATGAGGATTTGCGGCTTTGATGGTGTGCCCCCCCCGACGGCATCGATGTGCCAAGGTGGGTCTGCAAGGATCCACAAAGGAGAGCGGTCATGTCGGAGATTATCACGGTCGGGCTCGATCTGGCGAAGAATGTGTTTCAGGTCCACGGTGCCGACGCTACGGGCCGGGCGGTGCTGCGCAAGAAGCTGCGAAGAGATCAGGTCTGGCATTCTTTGGACAGCTGCCGGCCTGCGTCGTCGCGATGGAAGCCTGCGGTGGCGCCCATTTCTGGGGGCGCGAGATCGGGAAGATCGGGCATGACGTGCGGTTGGTCCCACCCGCCTACGTGAAGCCATTCGTGAAGCGCCAGAAGAATGATATGGCTGATGCCGAGGCGATCTGCGAGGCGGCGACGCGCCCGACGATGCGCTTCGTGCCGGTGAAGAGCGAGGAGACCCAAGGCGCGGCGATGGTCTTTCGCATCCGCGAGTTGCTTATCCGGCAGCGAACCCAGACCATCAATGCCCTGCGCGGGCATCTGGGCGAGTTCGGAATGATCGTTCCGCAGCGCGCGGCCAACATGTCGAAGCTGATTGCCATTGTGGAAGACCCGGAAAGCGGTCTGCCTGCCGATGCCATCCCCACGCTCAAGGTGTTGGTGGCGTCACTCGCCCATCTCGGAGCGGAAATCGGCAAGCTCGATGCCGAGATCGCCCGGTGTGCCAAGGAGAATGAGGTGGCGCGGCGCCTGATGACAGTCCCGGGGATAGGTCCTCTGATTGCCACGGCCATAGCGGTTCTGGCTCCGCCCCCCGAGACGTTCCGCAAAGCGCGCGACTTCGCGGCCTGGCTCGGGCTCACGCCCCGTCAGCATTCCACAGGAGGCAAGCAGCGTCTCGGGGCCAACACGAAGATGGGCGAACGGTCGTTGCGGCGATTGCTGATCATCGGGGCCAACAGCGTCATCATCAAGCGGCATGTTCATGCCGCTGCCCGGCCGGGCACATGGCTTGGCGAGATGCTGACGCGCAAGCCGCCGATGCTGGTGCGGGTCGCGCTGGCGAACAAAATGGCGCGGATCGTCTGGGCGCTGATGGCCCGAGGCGGCGCCTACCAGTCTCCGACCGCTGCGGCGTAAGCCGTCACTGGTCGCGAGGACGTCGGAGCGGAAGAGGGCAAGGAGACGTTTGGCGCACGGTCGAGAGACGGGATCGGGAGAACCAGAGCGCAACAGAGTGCCATCGAGCACGCGGCTTTGATCTGGACCCGACCTGCGAACACCATACGGGCCCGCGGCGTGATGATGGCCGCAACAGAGGCCGGATACATGTCAGCACCCGACACCGCGCGAAACTGATCCAGAAACCCTCTTGCGCAAGGGGCGGTTATACATGTTGCGCAAATGCTGTGAAGGTTTCACCTTGCGAATCCAGTCTGTTAGTCAGGCTGCATGAGCAGACCCATACCCCCGACCTACAAGACCAGGAACTGGCCAGCCTACAATGAAGCAGTCAAGCGCCGGGGCTCGCTGACGATCTGGTTTGACCCCGAGATGAGCTGGGATGCCGCGCCGACAGGCAGGCGTGGCCGCCAGCAGACCTACAGCGATGCCGCTATCCAGACGTGCCTCTCGATGAAAGTGCTGTTCGGCATGGCGCTCCGGCAGACGACCGGGTTCGTCGAGAGCCTGCTACGGCTGGTCGGCCTGAACTGGACGGTGCCCGACTTCAGCACGCTATCTCGCCGCCAGAAGACCTTGGCCGTGAACATCCCCTACCGCGGCTCCAAGGGGCCGTTGCACCTGCTGATCGACAGCACCGGGATCAAGGTCGAAGGTGAAGGCGAGTGGCACGCACGCAAGCATGGCGGCCCGAAACGGCGCGTTTGGCGCAAGCTCCACCTTGGGATCGATGAAGAAACGTTGGAGATCCGGGCCGTCGAAGTCACCGGGAGCCACATCGGTGATGCGCCCATCCTACCCACCTTCTCGACCAAATCCCGCAGGACCAGGAAATCGGTAGCGTTACGGCTGATGGCGCCTACGACACGCGCAAATGCCACGATGCGATTGCAGATCGCGGTGCCCATGCCGTCATCCCGCCCCGCAAGAACGCGAAGCCCTGGAAGACGATCACCGCCGGAGCCGTGGCGCGAAATGAGGCCCTGCGCGCGGCGAAATACCTGGGCCGCGCGCTCTGGCGACGATGGAGTGGATACCACCGCCGAAGCCGCGTCGAGACAAAGATGCATTGTATCAAGTTGCTGGGCCAGCGGCTCATGGCACGGGACTTCGACCGACAGGTCGCCGAACTCCAGGTCCGCATCGCCGTCCTGAACGGCTACACCGCGCTCGGAATACCCGTCACGGAAGCTGTGGGATAAGTCCGTCCGGGGAAAGGGGAACCTCGGCCTTAAGCCGATTTGTGCATCAGAGCCCTTGACACTAATAATTAGCTATCTATGTTTGTTCCCGGCGATGGTTCCCCGGAAGAGGAGCCGGATTTCATCGCTGCATCAAACTGGAGGAAATTCATGTCACGGACAGCCAATTTGGCCGGCCCGCGTTCGCGGACCGGAATGGTGGTGCTTTGCCTCGCTCTGACCGCGGGCTTCGCCCCGCTCGCGTCGGCGCAGGAGCAGCCCGCCTTCAACGAACATGCGGGAACCCTGCCGGACGGGACGGCATGGCTGATCCGCGTGCCCGAGAACTGGAATGGTCGACTACTCAGGGATCTGGATTTCGCCAGCAACGTTTCGGTCGCGTCAGCGGTCCAGCGGTATGACGACCTGCTCGGTCGTGGCTATGCCTTCGCCGGGCTCGCCCGGCACCCGCTGCGCCTGTGGCAATACGATCCGCAGCGTGAAATCCTGAATCTACAAGCTGTTCAGGACATTTTCACGGACCTGGAGCGCGCTCCTGACATGGTGCTGCAATACGGCTGTTCTGGCGGAGGGCTCGACAGCCTCGCTTCGGCCGAGGATTACCCGGACAGGATCGACGGTGCCGCCGTGCTTGCCGCCCATACGCCGGTCTGGATCATGAGCAGTTTCCTGGATGGCTGGTTCGCCATGCAGACCCTGCTGGGCGAAAGCTATGAGGCCGCTGGGCACGGTCCGGCCAGCGATCTCGCCATCGTCGGCCTGCCCAATGCCGGAGCGGGTGGCGAGCGCAGCCTTGACGCGATCCGTGCGTCCTGGATGGCCGCCATCGAAACGGCGGGCGAAAGCCCGGAGGGCCGCGCGCGGCTGGCGCTTGCCTTCGCCATCGGACAGTGGTCGCCGTGGATGGTCGAGGGGACCGAACTACCCGACACCGCGGATGCCGGCGCCATGGCCGACATGATCGTGGCCTCGGCGCTGCGCATCGGCGGTAATGTTGGCGGGTCCTCGCGGCTTCTGTTCGAAAACGCCGCATCGGGGCAGCAACTTTCCGGGAACGAGGGGGTCGACTATGCCGCCTTCTACCAGAATGCCGCACCCGCGATGGCGCGGACGGTTGAGGCGCTCTACGAACAGGCCGGTTTGGACCTTCAGGCCGACATTGCCAGGATCGACGCCGCCCCCCGCATCGCGGCCTCGGATTATGCGCGCGATTTCTGGGCCGCAGACGGGCGCACGACGACCGGCGATCTGCAGGTTCCGGCGATCCGCATCCACATGCTGGGCGACTGGGCCATTCCCTACACGCTGATGGAAGGCTACGGCGCGCTGGTGCAGGAGCAGGGTACCGGCGATCTGTATCGGCAGTCGCTGGTCCAGGGCACGGGCCATTGCGAGTTCACGGCTGCCGAAAGCACGGCCATCGTCGAGACCCTGGTCGAACGGATCGAAACGGGCGCCTGGCCCGAGACATCGCCCGAGGCGCTGAACGCCGCAGCCGAGGCGCTGGAAACCGGGAGCGCCCCCCGGTTCATCGAACACGGTGATTGGCGCGTGGCAGCCTATAACCGGCCCTGGGTTCCGGCAGAATAAGCCGATGGGGAACTGGCGCTGCGCCGGTTCCCCCACAGGTCCGGTGGCGCAAGTCATTGGTGGACCGTCGCCAACGCGCAGTGGGCATCTCTGGCGAGGGCAAGTGTTCCCATGTCTGGACGACCCCTGCTGCGCAAGCTGGGAATTGACGCGCCTATGCCGAAAGCAGTCATGTCTACGGCCTTTGTGGTGCGGTCTAGCCGCTGGCCCAGATGAAGTCCGCGGATCGGGTCCCAATCAAAATTGCGCGCTTTCTGCGCCTTGACCCCCTGGGGTGTCCCGATCCCCGGTTCGACCGGTTTGTCATCTCTTCTCAGCTTCACGCATTCCGTCAGCGGTTCCGCGCTCAGGAGACAGGGGCCGCGTAGATCTCGTTGGCGTTGTTGCAGAAAGTCGGCCTGAGTTGTGAGTGCCCCTTTCCCATTCAGTTTCATGCCACGCGGACGACGTGGGCGGTGCCGAGCGCGTTGAAGCGATTGACAAGGGCGACCCGGATGTGGATTTCGGCGGTTTGGCGATCTGGATCCCGCGCGGCGATGCGCTCACCGAAGGCCTTCAGGCATCGCATCTTGGCCTCCACTCGGCTACGGGCGTGGTATCCGGTCCACCGCTTCCAGAATGCCCGACCGTAGTGACGCGTGGCGCGCAGGGTTTCGTTGCGCGCCTTGGCAGCCGGGCAGTCCTCTTTCCAAGCTCGACCGTTCCTTCGGGTCGGTATGATTGCCGTGCCACCGCGTGCGATGACGGCGCCGTGGCAGCGGCGGGTATCGTAGGCACCATCCGCGGTCACGGTGCCGATGTCCTCGTCCTCGGGGATCTGGCCCAACAGGTCCGGCAGGACTGGGCTGTCGCCTTCCCGGCTAGGGGTGAACTCGACGGCCCGGATATCCGAGGTGGCGATATCCATCGCCAGATGCACCTTGCGCCATTGGCGGCGGCCCTGAACGCCATGCTTGCGGGCCTGCCATTCGCCGTCGCCAAGAAACTTGATGCCGGTGCTGTCCACCAGAAGATTCAGCGGCCCTTCGGCACGGCGATAGGGGATCTGCACCTTGAGGGTCTTCTGTCTGCGGCACAGCGTCGAGTAGTCCGGAACGGGCCAGTCTAGCCCTGCCAGGCGCAGGAGGCTCGCGACCATTCCGGCTGTCTGCCTGAGCGGTAGCTTGAACAGAACCTTGAGCGACAGGCAAAACTGGATCGCGGCATTCGAAAAGACCGGCGGGCGCCCTGGGCGTCCCTCATGCGGCGCGTGCCAGGTCATCTCCTTGTCCAGCCAGATCAGCAGCGATCCGCGCTTCCTGAGCGCATCGTTGTAGCTGGACCAGTTCGTCGTGCGGTAGCGGGCGGGCTTGGGCTTGCTCATGCAGATCGTCTAACCGCATGGATTCCCGATGTGAATCCTTCACCGACTGAGTTCTGCAACAACGCCCGTCGAACGCTCCGTGCCGGATCACCTGAGTTGCTCTGCGATCTCGCAACATCGCTGTTGTTCAAATCAGGTTGTAGTCGTTCATGTTGTATCGTATCGATCGAACAATTTCGCAGGGAGTCGATACATGAAGCATCCGTTGACGTCACTCGCAGCAGCCGGGCTCGCACTTGCGATGATCACGCCGGAGCCCGCTTCTGCGCAGAGCTACCAGGTCGACTGCGCCATCCTGCTATGTCTCGCGGGTGGCTGGCCAGCATCTGCACCCTGTGCACATGCGCGGGCTGTTTTCATCCGCAGGATCACGCCCTGGCCGGTCGAGCCGCCGCTGCAGATCTGGCGTTGCCCAATGGGAGCCTCGTTCGACGCCCCTGCCCCACTATCGCCGATGGAGCGCCTCTACGATATCACCTTCCGCGTCCGGCCTGAGATCAGCCTCCCGGATGCGACAGGTCCGTTCGTGTTGGCGCAGGCCGATGAACGCGCCGATATCGACATCTCTGGCAGCGCCTTCGACTTCGTTCGGAGCATCCGCGTCTACCATGTCCAGTTCAGCCAACATCAGGATCGTGACGGTGATTGCATCCGCTACGACTCGACTAGGCTCGGCTCCTACGGTGTGCAGGGCGATTATCGCTGGCAGAGATCGAGCGTGGGAGCTGTTCCACCTGCCTCGCTTCTGCCCCGTCCCGAGCACTGTGGTTGGGTGAGTTATCGCTCGGTCTTCGTCGATTGGCGCGACCATGAAGGAAACTACGGCTTCGAAGAGGTTCGATACTGAACCCCATGCGGGCCAGCGTAGCACTGGCCCGCTCCGATCAACTTGCACCGGAGGCAGTGCATCACCCCAAAAAAGGGAAACGACGCCAGACCGAGAAGCCTGACGCCACGCTAGAAAAAAACCCCTGAACACGGTCTTTTTAGCGCAGTGTCCGAACCCCTGCAACCAGCAAAGTGTTTTTGCTGGCAAGAATGTTGTTTGCTCTCGACATGGCATCGTCTCTTAGGAGATACGACCATGGAACCAACGACCGGCCTGATCCTCAGGCGAATCACGCAGACAGACCTCTCCGTTTCGGCGCACAAGCTGGCCACGCTCATCCTCGACGGAATAGCGTGGAAGGATGGGTATAACGGCCTGCCCCGCGGCACGGCTGCCTTCACCCTGTCCTCTCTGGCGGCGAAGATGGGCGTCTCGCGCCAGTACCTGAGCGTTCTGCTGAGTGAGCTTGAAACTTCTGAACTGAAGCTTGAGCGCGAGAAATCGAACGGCAAGTTCGCCCCCTGGCTTTTCCGCTTCGCGGCCTTTGACGACGGCGAACAGACCCACGATCTCGTGTCAGGCGGAGGCGACACATCACTATCTAGAGAAGAATCTAACAAAACTATATTCACAGGACAGATCAACATTGACGGTTGCTCGAACGTGTTCCGAACATGCTGGGCCGAGCTGATCAAGGCCGCGAAGAGCGCCCTACCCTGCTGGAACGTCGATACGCAAGTGATCTGGGAACGCTTCCTTGCCTTCAACCGGGCCCGTGGGAACAGCAAGGTTCCGGCCGGTTTCCTGCTCGGCTTCATGCGCCGGTGGCGCACCTCGCTTGGAGAAGCGACGCGCCCACCGGCTCTCCCCGCACCACAGCCGGTTCAAGAGCCACGAGAGCGCGAGCTGCACGAACAGATCAAGGCTGCGCCAAGCTCGAACCGCCAGTTTCACGCGTCAGACCTGTGTCGCGTCATAGGGCAAGCGGCGTACGATGCGCGCATTGTCGCCGTGATCCGGCAGTTCGGTTGCCCGAGGTTCACTGCTACGCTTGCAGTCCACGGGCGTGCAGTCCTGGCGGGCGAAATCTCGCGGTGATGATGGATCGGGTGCCACAACTCTGGCCAGAACGTATTCAGTCAGGGCAGTTCTGGGATCAAAGCAGGTCGGCGAATTGCTCCAGGTCGGCAACCGTGGCGACCAACCCCTGCTGTGTCAGGATCGCGAGATACTCGTCGACGCTTTTGAGCGGATTCTTGAGGCGCGCGCGAACTTTCCGCAGCGCGGAACAGACCAGACCGGGCGCGAGAGACAGTTGGTTCCGGAAAAAGTCGTCAGGGTGTTGGGTCTCGATGCCAAAGGGCGCAAGTGCCGCTGGTGGGAAGTCCTTCAGGTTCTGCGTGACGATCGCGTCACAGCGCCCAACGATTGCCGCCGCCAGAACGTGCCGATCGTCAGGGTCCGGCAGTGTTAGGGCCGGCACCAATGCCTCGTAGCCGGTGACCAGACAGTCGCGTGTGGCCCTGTCCATCAAGTCGCGAGTTCGTTCCAGCGCGGCGCGCTCCCGATGAGGTTCATTGCGCAGAAGCGCATCAATCCACTCCCGATGGATATCGGCCGTCCACTTGGCCTTGAAAAGGTCTGTGACCGCCAACTGCATCAGTGCATCGCGCATCGGCGCGGGATAAAGGACGTTCGCATCGAACAGGACCGTGTACTGGCTCATTTCGAGCGGTAGCCCATGTCCTGCTCTTGAGCGTCGGCGGCCAGTTGATCGAGCGCAGCTTCACGCTCGGTATCGATCGCGGCCTTGTAGGACATCACGTCTTCCATGCGGACGCGGCGATGCTTGCCGACCTTCCGATGCGGTATGGCACCATCCTCGAGCAGCTTGATCAGGAACGGACGCGAGACGTTCAGAACCTCAGCGGCCTGTACGGTCGAGAGTTCGGCGTTCTCGGGGATGATGGTGACCCCCCGCCCCGCTGCCATCGCCTCGAGGATCTCCATGAGCAGCGATACGGCGCCCGCAGGAAGCTCGATCGGCTCCATCTGCTCGGAGTCCGTCACACGAAGTTTCAACGGCGCGCGCGCCTGGGCGAAGCGTGACAATGCCTGGCCAGAGACGCGCGCAATCGCTGCGTCCTGCGGCGTGGGCGGAAGATGTCGGTGTGCCAGCATGTTCATGGTGGTCTCCTCTCCGGTTTCTGTTCTCTACCACCATATATGAAATAAGTGCAACAAATGCATTAAGTGTTGGTGAGTTTCTGCGCGCCCTGCCGCGTGCTCGCGGTTATCGCTGCTGTCGAGTGAGCGGGTGAGACCCACGCTAACCTTCAGTTTGTCGCCTTCCACATCCTGAACCGCCCCTGTCCTGTCACCTCGCGGATCAGACCCCGCTCTTGCATCCATGCAAGGTTGCGCTGAACAGCGGCGCGACTGGCACTCGTCAGGGCCTGGGCCATTGGCGCAGAGACGAGCGGCCATTCGGTCAGCACTGCGCGCAAGGCCGGCGGCGTCCTGCCCGAGAGCAATGTCATTTCGGCTTCCGCCCGCGCCGACCATGCCTCGATATCGTCAAGGTGCCGCACCGCGGTCAGGCACGCGGCTTCCATCCCGTATAGCCAGCGTTCCAGACGTTCGAACGGTGAACCACCGGCTCGTAGTCCCCCTGCCCCGCCCATGGCCAGAGGCGTGAAGACTGCGCCTCTTCCATCGCTGGCCGCGATCCGCGCAGCTGCGACAGCCGCTTCCATACGGTCGTCGTGCTGCCCGAGCCCCGCGAGGCGCCAGAGGTGAAAGCCCGCGCAAGCGCGAGTGATCGGGTGCAGGTCCGTGGCCTGCCCCATCAGATCCAGCCAACCGCTCGCGCGATCCACGAACGGCTCGGTCTCATCACTGATGTTCTCGGGGTCGCGACGGTCGAGGAAGGCGGAAAGGTCCTGCTCCGGTCCCGGTCCACCCGTCAGTCGCCGAATCGCCCATCCGACTCGCGCCAGCGCCGCCGTGTCGTCCTGGACACCGGACAGGCGCAGCGAGATCCAGAGCGCCAGCCGGTCTTGGCTGATGCGGTCACCGGTGTGCCAGCTCAAATCTGCGGCCTCCATCAGCGCAAGCCGATGCCGCCATCCTTCCGGTCCGCGCTTCAACCGGTCGTCCAGCGCGCCGACGCGACCGGCCACACGGGCAAGACGCGCGGCCTGCCCGCCCTCTGCCTTCCGCCATTCGTCGAGGACCTCGGTTTCACGCGGTTCGGCCCGTGGTCCCGGCGGCAAATAGTCCGGCTCGTCGTCCATCGGACCGGGCAGAAACCACAGGTCGTCCTCAGACGCCTGTTCGACCTCCTCAGCATAAATGCCGAGCGCGTCGGATTCATCATACAATGCGGGGGTTCCAGGCCTCATATGCGCAAAATACAGCTATTTTGAGCTTTACCCAAGGGTTTTATCAGAGTGCGTTTGTACACCTTACATAGCACGCGCGCGCGATGGTCCGCGAGACCTCCCTGATCGCGCTCTGCGTATGGAAACCAAGGGCTTTCTGATGAACAGCGCCACAGAGCGCGCCCTTGCATTCATTTACAAACGGTCGTTTATTGGTGCTGTATGAAACTGCAAATGGCCTGTTTTGATGCCCCTGATCGGCTACGCGCGCGTCTCGACCGAGGATCAGACCCCCCTGCCCCAGTCGCAGGCCCTGAAATCCGCGGGCTGCGTCGAGATCCACGAGGAGCAGGCCTCGGGCGGCAATCGTGCGCGACCGGTGCTTGCGCGGGTGTTGGAACGCATCGGCAAGGGCGACACGCTGGTCGTCGTGCGGATCGACCGTCTCGCGCGATCCCTCTCGCATCTGCTGGAGGTGATCGAGCGGCTGGAAGCCAAGGGCGCCTTCTTCCGCTCGCTCATGGACCCGATCGACACGTCCTCCCCGCAGGGCAAATTCACTCTCCAGGTCCTGGGCGCCGCCGCTGAGTTCGAGCGCGCCCTGATCCGCGAACGCACCAAGGCCGGACTGGCCAGCGCACGGACCAAAGGCAGGGTCGGCGGTAACCCGGGCCTGCGCGCCCGTGATCCGGCGGCGCTGCGCAAGGTCCGGCTGGCGCGGCAGGACGGCTACATGGAACGCCTGAACGAGACGGCGCAGGACTGGGTGCCCCATGTGCGACGCCTGCGGCCCGACATGGCCTGGGAAGACGTGCTGCGCATCGTCAACGGCCCCCTGCCCCGCGAGCGCCAATGGACGCAAAGCCGCCTTTTGCGCGCAGTCAACGCCTATGTGCGGGACGGCTTCCTACCGCCCACGGTACTGGACCGCGCCGGCCGCCGCGAAACCGACGACCGCCTGCCCGCCATCGTCGCCGCCATCAAGGGCGCGGACCCCGACATCACACTTCAGGCGATCTGCACTCGACTGGAAGCGATGCGCGAGCGTACGCCCCGCGGGCGGACAAGCTGGCAACCCTCCTCGGTGAAGATGCTGCTGGAGAGGGCTGAGAGGCTGGGGCTGCTTGCGTAGTCGAGATACCTTGCAAATTCTCCACGACATGGAAGGATTACAAGGCTTTGGCCAGCGCCATGCTCAGAAACTCTCTGCTCACGCAAAGGGGTTGATGATGCGAAGCTGGCCTTCGACCAGCAGGCCATCTTGCATGTCCTCGCTCCACAGCGTGGTGCAGCCCGCAACCAAAGCGCTGGCCACGATCATCGCGTCGTAGATCGAGAAGCCGTAGCGTTCCGCCAAGGCACGGCCGACGTCATGGGTCTGGAGGGTCAGGTCTTCGACGGGGCACAAAGCACGCACTCCTTCGAGAAACGCCCCTGCTTCTTCCCAGCTTAGGCCAGCCTTGCGGCGACAGTTCACCAGCGTCTCGTTTAGGACCTGAACGCTGATCCGGGGCCCCTGCCCCAGGATAATCTCGGCGCGATCGGCCTTTGGGCCATCGTCGAGCAGGTAAAGAACGACATTCGTGTCCGCGAACTCAGCGCTCATGCGCGTCATCGCGGCTCAGGCGCTCTGCAGCGGGCAGCTTGCCCCGGAAGCGGCGCAGGCCCGTCAGCACCTCATCCGCGCGCGCCAGACGACGGACTCTGACCTGGCCGTCGTCCTTGACCAGATCGATCTGATCGCCTTCCTTGAGGCCAAGCTCCCGGACAAGCTCCGCGGGCAAGCGGACGGCGAGCGAGTTGCCCCATTTTGCGACCTGCATTTTGGCCTCCTGCGTGGATATACGATCAGTAATGTATATCACACTAGCTACATGGGCAAGCCTGTCCGCTGCTTGGGCTACTCTTGTGCGTCGCGCAGTGGCTGACACCAGATTTAGAAAGTGCTTGCACGAATCTGAGTCCTCCGGCAATAGTCACGGAAAAGGGCGACTAAACGCCGAAATCCGTGAACACGCCACGGACGCGCGAGGGCAG
>NZ_CP020333.1 GCF_002043005.1 Martelella mediterranea DSM 17316
TTGACGACACAGTCTGTTCCAAACACCGGCAAAACTGATTTTGCCGACGAGATTCTTGATCAGGGAAAGCTTATCTCGGATAAGCTCGACCTGCTGCGCATCGAGCAATTCCCGCCGAATGCGCAAAAGGGCTTGCGACTGTTCGGCATTGCCGAAGTCGCCGAGTTTCTCGGCGTTACCCAGAACCATATCAAGAAACTCCATCTGGAGGGCAAAGGCCCCTCCCCCGTCGTTTCGGCCTCCGGCCGGCGCTCCTATTCGGCCGAACAGATCCTGGAACTGCGCCGGTTTCTGGACAAGAACGGCCGCTCCGAGAAGTTTTACGTGCCTCATCGTCGCCCGGGCGACGATCTCCAAATTCTCTCCGTGGTCAATTTCAAGGGTGGCAGCGGCAAGACCACGACGACGGCCCACCTCGCCCAGTATCTGGCGCTGACAGGGCATCGCGTGCTGGCGATCGATCTCGACCCGCAAGCTTCGCTCACCGCCCTGCACGGCATCCAGCCGGAGCTCGACAACTCGCCCTCGCTGTTCGAGGCGTTGCGTTATGATGACGAGATCAAGCCGATCAGCGAGATCATCCGCCCGACCAATTTTCCCGGGCTCGACATCGTACCGGCCAATCTCGAGCTGCAGGAATATGAATATGAAACGCCGCTAGCGGCCACCGACCGGTCGTCCCAGGAAGGTCGGCTGTTCTTCACCCGCCTCACGCGAGCGCTGAAGGAGGTCGAAGCCGATTATGATGTGGTGGTGATCGATTGCCCGCCGCAGCTTGGCTATCTCACGCTGACGGCCCTGACCGCCTCCACCTCGGTCCTAATCACGGTGCATCCGCAGATGCTCGATATCCTGTCGATGAGCCAGTTTCTGCTGATGCTTGGCGGAATTCTCGATTCGATCCGCGGGGTCGGTGCCAGCGTCAAGCTCAACTGGTTCCGCTATCTGGTGACCCGTTATGAGCCCACGGATGGACCGCAGGCGCAGATGGTCGGCTTCATGCAGGCGATGTTCGGCAGCCGGATGCTGAAGAATCATATGGTGAAGTCCACAGCCATTTCCGATGCGGGCATTACCAAGCAGACGCTTTATGAGGTGGAACGCGTGCAGTTTACGCGGACGACCTATGACCGAGCGATCGGCTGCCTCAACGACGTCAATGGCGAGATCGCCGACCTCATCCACGAAGCATGGGGGCGCAAGTGATGTTGCCAGCCGTACGGACAGCCGGATTTTTGCACATATTCAAACGCTTATCGATTGATCGGGGAGGCTGATATGGCACGCAAGCACCTTTTGAACCATATCATCAACCCGAAGGAAGCGGGCGACAAGCCCGAGGGCGAGCGCGACGGGCGCTCTGCCTATGCGCTGCGCGGCGCCTCGCGCTCAATGTTGCAGTCGCTTGAGGAAATGGCAGAGAATTCGCTCAGGGTTCAGGATGGCGAGATGATCGTCATGCTGGATCCGAACGATATCGATCCGTCGCCCTATGTCGATCGTATCGAGGAAGACGGCGAGGCTTTCAATGTTCTCGTCGAAGCCATTCGCGAGGCCGGCCAGATTTCGCCGGTACTCGTGCGGCCCAACCCGGAGAAGCCCGGCCGCTTCATTCTCGTCTATGGTCATCGCCGCACGCGCGCTGCAAAAACACTCGGCATCAAGGTCCGCGCGATCATTCGCGAAATCGAGGACCTTGCCCATGTCGTGGCGCAGGGGCAGGAGAATACGGCGCGCGCGGACCTGTCCTTCATCGAAAAGGCGCTGTTTGCCAGCCGGCTGCAGCAATCCGGTATAGACAGGCAGGCTATCCGTCAGGCGCTCAGCATCGACAATGCCATGCTTTCGCGTATGTTCTCGATCGCGGAAGGTATTCCGACGGACATTCTCGAACAGATCGGCGCGGCCAAAGGCATTGGCCGGGATCGCTGGGACGAGCTCAAGCGCTTGCTTTTGCCCCCGGCAAAGCTGGAACAGGCGCGTCAGTTTATGGCGGAGGAGCCTTTTCAGGAGCTCTCCTCGCCGGATCGGTGCCTGGCGCTGCTGGAAGAACTGAAGCGCAAGGGAAGGCGGGCGAAGCCGAAGAATAGCAGCGAAAAGAAATGGTCGCTGGGCGAGAACAAGATGAGCGTGACCACGAAGCACGCCGCAAACGGCTTTTCTCTCTCACTCAAGGCCACGGATGCAGATGCCTTTGGCACCTATCTTTCCGGTCAACTGGAAGAGCTTTACGCCGAATTTCAAAGCCAGCAGAAGAAAGGATAACGCGCAAAAGAAAAAAGGCCCCCAAACGACGAGCGTCCGGAAGCCGATTTGTAACTAGCACCTACTGATTCGCATTTCCGGCCGTCCCAGTCAAGAGGCTGCAGTTCATTCCGTGGACTGCGGACGGGATTTCTTTTGCCTTTTTGAAAGGTGAACCTATGGACAATGCGATGACAACGACGCCCTTTGGGCGGCGGCCGATGTCGCTCGCGATGCTTTCAAACCAGAAAGTGGCGCGGGAGGCCCCGAAGGGGGCGCGGCTCAACAAGTGGAAACTGTTTCATACCGTGCGGGAAGCACGTACGGCGTTGGGGGCGAGCGATCGCGGCCTTGCGATCCTGAACGCGCTTTTGACCTTTTATCCCGAGAACGAACTCTGCGAGGAGACCGGCTTCGTGGTCTGGCCCTCCAACGAGCAGTTGATCGCGCGCGCCAACGGCATCTCGCCGGCGACGCTGCGCCGTCACCTGGCCGTCCTGGTCGAGTGCGGGTTGATCATCCGGCGCGACAGTCCGAACGGCAAGCGCTTCGCCAGGAAGGGCAGGGGAGGGCAGGTCGAGCAGGCCTATGGCTTCGACCTGTCGCCGCTGGTGGCCAGGGCGGCCGAGTTCGAGGCGATGGCCGCGCGGATCGCCGAGGAGCGCCTGGCGCTGAAATGCGCCCGCGAACGGCTGACATTGCTGCGCCGGGACATCGTCAAGATGATCGAGGCCGGGCTCGATGAGGGCGTTCCGGGCGACTGGGCGAAGATGAGCCGTGTTTACCGCGACATCATTGACCGGCTACCGCGCCTTCCAGACCTGGCGATCGCCGAAGATATTTGCGATGCCCTGGCTCTGCTGCATGAGGAAGTGCGTGAGACATTGGAATTTCACGTAAATTCGCAAAAAATAAACGCCAATGAGTCTCATGCTGAGCGCCACAAACAGAATTCAAACCCAGAATCCCAATCTGAATCTGAATATGGCTTAAGAAATAAATCAGAAGCGAGCGGCAGCGCCGACGAAACCGACAACCTGCACAGCCTGCCGAAGCGGGAATTGCCGCTGGCACTGGTGCTGGATGCCTGCGAGGGCTTTCGGGATCTGGCAAAGGGAGGCTCGATCCGTAACTGGCGGGACTTCCTGGGCATCGCCGAGATCGCCCGGCCAATGCTGGGCGTCAGCCCCAGCGCCTGGCGGGAGGCGGCCGAAATCATGGGCGACAAACAGGCCGCGATCACGTTGGCAGCGATCTACCAGCGCGGCGAGGCCGTCGTCAGCCCCGGCGGCTATCTCCGCAACCTGACGGAACGGGCGAGGGATGGCCAGTTCTCCGTCTGGCCGATGGTCATGGCGCTGCTGAGGGCAAGGATCGAGGCAGGGAATGCCACGCAGACACCGCCTACCGATGACGACGGGACAGGGGAGGACGGCCGTGACGATGGGTTGACCGTTTCTTCCGCTCTCGCCCGCTCCCTGAAGAAGCCGCGATCGTGATCCTGTCAGCGGTTCGTCTTGCGCGGCGGATCATGATCGGCGAAACGACCGCATGACCGCGACGTCTTCCGATTGTTCACGCGCTGTTTTCGTCGCTGAGTCGTGCCAGATAGTCCCGCAGCAAACTCGCCCGCCGGGGCCGAAAACTGGCGCCCCTACCCGAAAGGCTTTCGATCCGGTCGACCCGGAACATCCGGAAGTCATCGCGCAGGCAACACCAGGCCAGAACCGTCAGGACGCGTTCGCTGTACATGATGGCAAGGGGACGAATGAGGCGCCGGCTGGCAACGCCGGCCTGATCGCGGTAGCCGATTTCGATCTCGTACTCATCCCAGCACGCTTGCCGAAGGGTGGGCAGGCAGGGATGCGCGTCGTAGCGTCCAGCGGGCCGATAGACATGGGATATCGCATGCAGCAAATGTTGCTCGCTGTCATCGGGCAAGGTCGCGGCAATCTTGGCAAGAACGGCCTCGGCGGCACGCGCCAGGTCCGGGTCGCCCATATGGCGCACTTCCCCCAGACCCACGGTCATCGCCTCGATTTCCAGACGATCGAAGGTCTGCGGCGGCAGGGCGTAGTCCTCTATCAGGCGATAGCCATAACCGCGTTCTCCTTCGATTCTAGCGCCCGACAATCGCAACAGTTCGATATCGCGATAGATCGACCTCACGGATACGCCGCGTTCGGCCGCCAGGCGTTTCGCCGTGACCGGCGGCGCCATGACGCGCATAAGCTGAAGAAGGCGCAGCAATCTGTCGGGTCCGCTCATCGTCCAACTGCCGTGAAGTGTCAGTTGGGTCCATCTATACACGCTTCATCCGGGTCGGATAGCCAACGAGTGTCCATCAAGCGCCCCGGCTCCAGATTTCAGCGAAAGAGAAAGTCATGATTTTCAGTGCATTTGCCCAGATCAGTCTCTGGGGCATTCTTGCGGCCGCCGCATTCGGTTTCGTGTTCGGGGGCCTGTATTTTGGCGGCCTGGTGCCGCGATATTACGCAATCGCACTCGGGCGGGAGGCTCTGCCCGCCGCCCGGCCGGACGCGCTGACCATCCTCGGGCCTTTTCTGTGCAATGTCGTCATGATCGTCACCACCGCGGCGATCATGCGCATGATCGCCATTGCCTCCCTTACCGACGCCCTTTCGCTCGGGCTGGTGATCGGCGTCGGTTATCTTCTGGCGATGTGCATGACGATTGCGATCAATCCCAATTTCCCCCGGCCGTTCTTTTATACGATGGTGAATGCGCCCTATTTTCTGATCAGCAGTCTGATGACGGCTGCCCTTCTATTCCTGTTGCAGTAGGGCCATCACCTGAAAAGGCATGGACGGCGTGAGGGCAGGGGGGCCGGCCGTGTGTGAAAACGAGCCGACACACGGCTTCGACTTAGCAATTGCGAGGATCGGCCGGGCCGGATTTGTACTTCACACGGCCCATGGATCGATCAGCTCTATGCCACAACCCGTGAAATCCTTGATATTGCGTGTCGCAAGGGTGAGCCCGTGTGCCATTGCCGTGGCCGCGATCAGCCCGTCCATCGACGACATTCCGCGTCCACGGCGCTTTGCGTCCCCCATCAGGTCGCCCCAGGCGAAAGCCACGTCTTCGTCCACGGCAAGCACGCGTTGCTCGAAACGTTGCGGCAGGTCGTTGGCAAGCCAATCGGCAAGAGCATCGCGCCTTCGCCCGCTGTCCATGAGCGCGACACCGCGACGGATTTCGGCAAGCGACACGACACTGATAAAGGAGCGATCCTCGTCAATCTCATCCAGCCATGCAAGAACGCGGTTCTCCGGGCGCGGCTTCGTCACTTCAGACAGGACGTTGGTGTCGAGCAGGAGCTTCACAGCGATAGATCGCGTGGCTCGTCGCCCTGCCGGTCGAGATCAAGCTCGGCGCCACGCAGCGGGGACGCCAGAAGAAACTCGGCCAGGGTCCCCTTGCGCGCGACCTTCCGCTGCCATTCTTCGGCGGAGACCACCACGACGCTCGGCTTGCCGTTGCGTGTAATTGTCTGTGGCGTGGATTGCGCACGCTCAATCACCTCTGAAAGCTTGGCCTTTGCCTTGGCGACCGTCCAGTTCTTTTCATCGTGCGATACGGGCTGCATTGCGCGCCTCCTGACCAGAATGACCATGATGACTATATAATCAATCCCCTCATGAACGGCAAGAGGCGCCAGGGCAGGGAGGCGTCTGGCGCGTTACCGCATTTCATGGACGGTGAAACGGTATCCACTTTGCCTGGAAGTGCTCTACAGCCCCGCGGCCTTTGTGAGATTGACGCGGAACCGGTCACGCCTGCGCTGATAGCGCCTTGTCATTTCGGCGGAGGCATGGCCGAGCTGTTTCTGGATGTAGCGCTCGTCGACTTCGGCCGAGGAGGCGAGGCCCGCTCTCAAGGAGTGACCGGAGAACAGTTTTATCCGTTCGGCCTCGGGCAACTCGCCGCGAATGCCGGCGGCAAGAACGGTCTTCTTGATGAGGCGGGCAATCTCCTGGTCCTTCAGCCGTTCGGAACCGACGGCCTTGCCCTTGTCGGTGACCCGGCGAAACAGCGGGCCATGGCCGATCCTGCCGAGCTTCAGCCAGGTTTCCACGGCATGGACAGGGCAGGTGAGATCGGAGGAGCCGCGGCCGATCTCCACCTCGCGCCAGCCGGTCTTGCCGCGCAGCGTCACCAGCAGCCCCTTGTCGAGGATTTCGATCCAGCCGTTTCCGTCCTCGGTCTGGTCGCGGCCGCAATCGAGCGCGACGATCTCCGAGCGGCGCAACCCGCCGGCAAACCCCATCAGCAGCATGGCGCGATCGCGCAGGCCTCTGAGCGTGCCCCGGTCGAGCGTTTCGACCATGGCGATCAGCTCCTCGGGCAGGATCGCCTCCTTCTGGCGCGGGGGGGCGGCATGGCGATTGCGGATGCCGGCGAGCACGGTGGCGATATGCCGGTCGCGGCGATCGAGCGTGAGGCCGCGCTGCGCATAGTTCCACGCGATCGCCGACAGCCGCCGCTCGATGGTGGAAACCGCGCTCGGCTTTGCCCGCGGGGCCGCTTCCCCGGAGGCGAGGGCCGTGATGTAGAGACCGACGGTCTGCGGATCGGGCGGCAGGGTCGCAAGCTCCTTGCGCCGGCACCAGCTTGAAAAATGCGCCCAGTCGGCGGCATAGGCGCGCCTTGTATTGGCCGCGCTCGCGGCGTCGACGTAACCGCGGGCGCGTTCGACCAGCGGCGCGAGATGGCCCGTCAACGCGCCCGACGGCTGCAATTCATAAGCGGCGCTCGTGCCGAGAGACGGGCTGGCGTGCGGATCGACGTCGTTTTCGGGCATTGAGGGCCTCAAAATGGGGTTTTTCTCTATAATGAGCATTATGAACGATAATGCAAGATTATCAATCATAATAGCAAAAAGACAAGCTGTGCGCTTTATGTCGATTATGCTGGCATTAACTGCTCGTTTCGGTTAGCGTTGGCGCCATGGATTCGTACGCCGCGCCACCCGCCAGAACCGCCGCGACCACCGCGCCTTTGCCAGCTTGGACCCGCCCGCGCGGGCCCCAATTGAGCGAAGCCGATGCCGCCTTCTCGGCCGGTATCGCTCTGAAATCCCTTGATGATCTCGTTCGCTCCGAACCCGTCTGGGCCGGCTGCTGGCGCGAACGGCAGGCGCTGAAATGCGCCGCCGCCGCCGTCCGCCTGACCGGCCGGGGCGAGGACGAGGCGGCGCTGCGCGATGCCGTCCTGCTCACCGCCGCCGGCGACGATCCGGGCCCCGCCGGAACGATGTTTCTGGCCTACAAAAGGCTCGTCGCCCGAAAACCCGGCTTTTCTGTGAAACAGGTCGAAGAACTTGCCGACCTCATGGGGATCGCTTGGAATGATGATCTCGCGTCGATCCTAGAGCTGGCGGAAGCCGCGCTCCAGTCCGGTCGCGCCGTTCCCTTCGTGGTCGCCGACCTTGTGACCGCAATCCTCGCCGCCCGTCCGGACGCCGAACCTTTGGCCTGGGCGATGGCCGACATGCTGATCGCAACCCTGTTGAAGTGGAACCGGCCCGTACCTTTGATGATAGCGGAGCGTTACGGCCCTGCGTTTCGGACCATTGGGGGTAGGGGGCGTGTGCGGCCAGGCGAACCGGCTTTTGCCCGCGCGGTCTGTCTGGCGCTTGCCGACGGGGCCGGGGCCGCATTGCGGACGGCGGGTGCGATCGCGCGCCGGGCCGACATTCTTGTGGCCGTCGCCCTCAAGGTGCGGACGAAGGGGGCCGGCCCGGTCATTCAGACGCTCTTGGAGGAGGACGCCATGCCGGCTTCAGCGCCCGGCAGCAAGCTTTCCCGCTGGGCCGCAACCCGCCTGTTCGAACGGCTCGAAGGTTTCGGCGCCGTGCGCGAATTGTCGGGCCGTTCCTCCTTTCGGATTTTTGGATTGTGACGATGGCCGGAGCAGCGGAGAACAGGCCATCCCGCCGCAGGAAAGCGAATGCCGCAGATCAAAAGGCGGGAGGCGAACGCCTCTTTGATCGGGAGCTCGAGGCCTTGCCGCCCGAACTGCGCTGGCGCGAATGGATGCTGCGGGTCGAGGCGGTGATCTTCGCCGCCGCCGAGCCGGTCACCCGCGAGACGCTTTCCCGCGTCGTCGGCAAGGCCTGCAGCATCGATCTTCTGATCGACGATCTTCGTGAAGAACTCACCGGTCGGCCCTACGAGATCGTCGCGGTCGCCGGCGGCTGGCAGCACCGCAGCCGCCCCGCCTATGCCGACGCGATCCGCGCCTCTGCGGCGCCCACAAGGGGCGGGGTGTCAGCCCTTTCCGAATTCGAGTCCATGGTGCTGATGGCCGTCGGCTACTTCCAGCCCATCACCCGCGCCGAACTGTCAAAAATCTTCGGCAAGGAGGTCAGCCGCGACACCATCGGCGCGCTCCGAAGCGCCACCCTCATCGCCTCCGGCCCCCGCAGCCCGACACCCGGCGCGCCCTACACTTACGTCACGACGAAGCATTTCCTCTCCGCCTTCGGCATGGAAACGCTGCGCGATCTGCCCGATATCGAAGCGCTGGAGGATGCCGGATTGCTCAGCAGAGCCGTCATGCAGGAGGAGGCGATGGTGGCCGTGGTCGAGGGCGAGGAAGAGTAAGGCTGTTGCCGCCGGGCTCGCGCGACTCCTTGAACCTTCATGACAACTGCCACCCGGAATCCGCCTTCAGTTGAAGGCGGCCTGAAACTGAGCGGCCATCAGTGAAACATGGGCTTCGAGCGGCGGCCGGAGTTCGAACGCGCGGGCGTCCCGGGAAAAGTCGAACAGACGCACCAGGCTCCATTCGTGGCAACGAGCGTCTGCGACCTCCAGCTCGTTTCTCGAGATATAGAAAGGCGTGCGCTCCCATCCATTCGTCGTCTTCACCTCGATCAGTCGTGGCAATCCGTCGGGCGCGAAACTGGCAATATCATAGCCTGCGCCATCACCATCCTCCTGGGACACCCAGCGGACCTTCGCCGCCAGATCCCTCCGCCCCGAGGCTGCAAGATGGGCGCGTTCGTGATGGAAAACACGCTCTTCGCCAGCTTTGCCAAGCGAGCGGTTTCGCTCGTCCCTTCCCGCCACGTCAAATCTGCGCGCGATCGCCTCGATCTGTGACAGTTCGGCCGGAGGCGGCGCATTCTGCATCGTCGGCGGTACGCCGAAGAACAGGGGTGGGGCTTCCGCGAAACCCGAAGGCAATTCGACCGCGCTTGCAGTCTCGAACGACGGGTTTCTGGCAAGCCATCGCGAAACGGCCTCCGCCAGCGCCATCTGAAAATTGAAGCGGGGTTGGTAGCCGCCGATGTAAGGAAGCCCAAAGCCGATCATCGCGGCCGAGATATTGCAGTTCTTGAACTCGATCGAGCCTTTGGACCGGCCAAGGGACTGCTGCAGGCACCGGTTGTTCATCGCCTTGTTATAGGCGCGACCGGCCAGCTCCTCCTTCAGCATGTCGAAGTAGACGGCGACGATCGCGTCGTTTTCCGGATCGGACCAATGCTCAGCGTTCATGGCGCCAGGCTATGACGGCTAAACTGCTTTGTCACGGGAAACCCGTCAGCCGAGCATCTGCAGCCCATGCTTCTGTACCAGCGAGAGGAGCTTGAGCGCCGGCCCGCTTGGCCGTTTGGCGCCGGTTTCCCATTTCTGCACCGTTGACGGGCTTGTGTTCAGGTAACGGGCGAAGACTGGCTGACTGACATGGTTGTGTTCGCGCAGAGCCTTGATCGCGTCAGGCGTCAGTTCCTGCGGGACTACAAGGCAGTCCTCATCGAAGGTTCGCATCGTTTCCTTGTCGATGGTCCCGGCTGCATGCATACCTTCAACCGCACTATGGATCGCCTCGAAGGCGTCGCTCTTGAATTTGCGTTTACTCGCCATGGTCTATCTCCAGCAGGGCGCCGATCCCGAGCTCCGCCTCGAGGTCGGCAGTTGTCTTGCGACGGTAAAGCTCCGCGAGCTTCCGGAAGGCCGCAAGCTCGTCGTCATCAATGTTCGCCCGGTCCTTCTTGGCGAAGAGATAGGCGAATACCCAGAATTCTCCGGCTTTTGCCAGAACGATGGACCGATGCATGTTTTCGTTGAGCCGCTTCTTGAAGACGCCTCCGCCGAGATCGTCGGCCTGACCAAGGGCAACCTGATGAATTGCCTTCGACAGAGCCTTGTCGGATATCCGCGCCTTCTTTGCCGCTTTTGCGAACCACGCTGTTTTGAACACTCGTTCTGACATTTATCTATATAGCACTAAGTGCTATATTCCTCAAGGTTGAAAAGGCCGCTATGCCGCCTCCCATACCTGATTCAGAATCCGGGCGGCAAGCGCTGCCTTGTCCTGTGGCAGGAAGCGCCCATAGTGCTCTTGAACGACATCCGGCGTGTCCTGGATCGCATAGCTTGCCTGTTCGTAAGACCCGGTTTGCTTAAGGATATGGGTTGCCAGAATGTCGCGAAGATTATGCGGGCCGTGTGGCAGCAGACCCTTGATGGCGCCGCGACCGGTGTAGGGATTATAGATTCCATAGCGCTGTATCACCGTGCGCCAGGCTTCATAGAACGTAGTGGAGCCGTATGCTGCCTGCTTGCTGGTCGCCTTCACCGTTTTGATGAACAGGGTGCCGGGATCATCTGCCGGTCCGAGCAACACGCCGCGGTGACGATCGATATAGGCCTCGAGGTATTTGTAGAGATCGAGCAGGTCGGGCAGGATCAGGCGGAATGGCTTTTGCCCGAAGAAGGACGAGCCGGAGTTCTTGAAGGCCACGGACGGGATGAGCACTTCCCATCCGCTATCACGATCGCTCCAGCGCAACTCGCCGCATTTCATGTCTTCCAGCCTTCGCTCGGATGTCGGGAACTGACCGCGAGGGCAGACGCGAAGCTGGCGAAGGTTCTTCTGCCGAAGCCCCAGATGCAGACCGAGACGAAGCAGCCGGAACAACCGCACCGCCTCTGCAGCCGCGCGCGGATAGCGGTCTTCGTCCGGCATGCGTCTCAAAATCTCGTCGGTGATCTTGCGATATTCCGACAGTGGACTGTCCGCCTCAAGGACGACCATGATCGGTTCGAAGGGATCGCGATGCACCCGCATCACCCGCTGGATTTCCTTGGAGCGGTAGCCGGCATGTCGGTGGAATGCATCGCAGGCGCCATGCCAGTCCCGAGAGGCAAACGCGATCTCCTCCGGCGCAATCAGGCCTTCGATCGGGCGAACTTTCTGCAAGAGTTCGGGATGTTGCCGGATCCAGCCTACCTCCGAGCGAGTGAGGGATTGCGCGACCATCAGCATGTCTTCTTCCCATTTGGTGTAGAAGCCACGGCGCTGCTCCCGCCATTGCAGATACCAATCCCAGACGCCAGGGAAGATCAGCAGACCGAATGTAAGCTGGCTGAGCGATACCCCACGGCCTTTGATAATGCCGGAAGGGGAGGCGGCAAGCGCGCCGAACATCAGGCCGAGATGTTCGATCTTTTGCGATGCCGTTTCCTCGCCCCAGACTCCGTTGCGTTGCAGCCCGATCGCCGTCAGCGTCGACGTCTTGAACCGAATCAGGTCGGCCATTTCCATTGCCAGCCGCGGCGGCGCGTCTACGACGCCAGATAGAAGGTCAGGATCCTCAAAGGATTCCGCAGCCGTATTGTGAATGTTCTCCGCCAGGGAATGCTCCCGGGGAGAAAGCGATCCGCCTCCATACGTAACGCCGGGAAAGCGAACGGCATAACGCTGTTTGCTGGCCTTGGCCTGATAGCGCCGATAGTCGGTTGTTCCCGATATGATTACCCGGCGGACCCAGTCAACGATCTCCTCCCGCTTGCTGAAGGGAAGACTGCTGAAATCATCAGGAAGGTGCACCGCAATCCGTCTTCGCTCGGCAGGACTGATATCGCCAAGGTCGTGACCATGGAGAGAGCGGTTCTGGTGTGGCAGCTTCGCCTTGAAATATCCTTCCGGCAATCGGTACCGCTTTTCGATGCGGGAGAGAATTCGGAAACTCGCGACCGATCTCGGCACGCTTTTGCCCTCAAACCAGGATAGCATGGTCTTGTGGTCGAATGTTTCATCGAGCCGAACGACGGCGCGATAGAGCTGCCAGTAATTCTCGCCGAACCGACGCATCTGATATGCAAGCGCTTCTTGGAAACCATCGGGATCATGTGCTGCATCGAACAGCGGTTCCGGAAATTCCTGGATCGGTTTGGGTTTGGGGCCTCTTGAAACCCGCATGGGATCCGGTTGTGAAAGGCTAGCCCCAGATCGTCGAGGCTTTCGGGTGGAAGAGCCTTTAACTTTTGAGGCATCGCGGGCGGCATACCCTTGTCGGACCCTAGGCTTTGGCGCCTGGCCGTCCTCGGACAGGGCAGGGGCGCCGAGCCACCGAGTGATTGCATCCAATGCGATGCGGAACTGCTTCTTCAAATCAGCGGAAATCTCATCCTCAATCCCACAGCCATCGCTGACTGCAGCCCAGTCGATGCGCCCGTTCCGCAAGGGTGGTGACTCTCGATAGGTGACGAGGCTGGTGAGATAGGGCTTGATCTTCTCCAGCGTCCGCTTGGACGCGACCGGCGCTATGCGTATCTCGCAGAATTTTGAGATTTTTGGCTGAAAATGACATGATGAAAATTCTTGTTTTGGCATGCTCTTTTTCCGTTGCAATCGGCACCAATGCCGAAAGGAACCGGAGATAGAAATTGCTGTTTAACAAATGATGCACGCCGCAAAGCGAATGCCGACTCCGGTGACACGCCACCGATACTCGAAAGGCGCACCTGTCGGGGTTAGACCCCATTCGATTTCTTTAGAAAATTTTCCAGATATAGATATTAATATACCAAATAGAATATTGTGTTTCATTATAGATTTTGGTTGTTTACCAGCGGTAAACCGAAAACTCTCATTTCGAATGAGGTTTACTTGTTGATGGTTAGCAACTCAACCGTCAATAATACCATTTGAGGAATACTGCCTTTGAGATAGAGTTCGTTTAGAAAATCATTTACTATGATTTCAATGTCTTACGAAATCGCGACTTTGCCAATCAGCGGCTTGATGGAGCCGGCGTTTCGCGCCGGTATCGCCCTGGCGCGTCTCGACGAGCGCATCGCCCGCTCCCCGGTCGGCGCCGGCTTTCTCGAGCGGCAACATTTCGCCGACGCCTGCGCCTCGCTGTGGATCGACGGCGAACTCGTCCATCTCGAGACCTCGTCCTCCACGACGCTCTTCGCGATACCCGCACGCCGACCCACCAACTCACCATCGCCCGCGACGTGCTGCTCACCCGCCGGCGGATTTCGGGCCAGTCTCCTGATTGGGCATTATCGGCTGACGGCTTGCGCACGCTGCGACAGATTTCGGAGATCCCCTCGGCCGACCAGAGCGAGGCGAAGATGGTCGGCTCCGTCCGCCCGGCAATCGCGATCGCGGCCGTGCCCGATCCGGAAGGGGAGGGGAAGGGTCACAGAGATGCGGAGGATCTGCCCGACGTCGACTATGCCGCCATCGATGCGACGTTGGCCGATCGTCGGCCGCAATCGAGGACGCTACACGTCCGCGCCGCACCGGCGGCCGTGCGACGGCCAGCAGCCCCGAAAAGGATCCGATGATCTATGATCTCGACTGGGACGAGGACGCCCGGCTCGATGAATGGCGCGCGGCGTTGTGCCAGGCCGACGGACTGCCGGCGGTGCTGCAGGCGATCATCGCTCTCGATGCCTGGAATGAGCTTTCCGTCCTGCAGCATGCGCCGTGGCTCGGGCGGTTGCTTTCGGCTTCAATCCTGCGGCACGCCGGCGTCACCACCGGCGCCCATCTCGCCGGCATCAACTCCGGACTCAGAACCATTCCCGTCGATCGGCGCCGGCATCGCGACCGCGACACTCGGTTGATTGCCATCGCCGGCGGCCTCGTGGCGGCCCGCCGAGCTCGGGACGAAGGAGCATGACAGGCTATTGCTTGCGAAGACCATGATGAACCGGAGGCTGGAAGGTCGGCGTGCGTCATCGAGGTTACCGGACCTGGTCGAGCTCGTCGTGGCCAAGCCGCTCGTGTCGGCCACCATGGTCCGCGAGACGCTCGGCGTCACGCCGCAAGCGGCACGGCGCATCGTCCAACAACTCGGCATCACGGAGAGAACGGGGAGGGGGAGATTTAGGGCTTGGGGACTGTAATTACTAACTGTTGTAAGAAGCTCACCGACCTATCCTTGCGGGATTTCGGCTTGCAGACAAGCTATGATCGGAAGGCAGCTCGCATCCTGTGCGCAAGAGAGCAGGCATTTTATCAGGTAGCGTTCGCATATCGACGGTGACGGCATCGCGGATGCGATCACCGATGATGTGACCGAGACCGATGCGGAGGGCGTGACGACCATCGAAAGTGCGTCCTATGCCGGCGATGGAGTTACCTTGACCGCGTTCACGCGGACGGTGAAGAGCGCGGACAGGCTTGCGGTGACGGTGAGCGCCGACGAAAACGGCGACGGCGCCATCGACCGGGTCACCGCCAGCGTGACCGATACCGCCGGCGCGGTGACAGTGACCGAGACCGGCTATTACGCAGACGGCACGGTCGCCGGTGTGATCCGCAGCGAGACCAGCGCCAACGGGCTTGAAACCGTTGTGCGTAAAGATGACGATGGCGATGGTATTGCCGAAAGCGTGCGGACGGATACGACGGGCTATCTGGTGGACGGCAGCACGGTCACCGAGACCCGGATCGAAAACACGGACGGATCGCTGCGGTCGGTGAGCCGCAAAACAGTCGGCGATGACAAGCTGGTTGTCACGACCGAGACCGACAGCGATGGCGACGGCGTATTCGAGAGAACGCAGACTGCGACTACGACGCTCAATGCGGATGGCGGCCGAACGACTGTGACCGAGACGGTTGCCGAAGACGGGACGCTGCTTTCCGCTATCGAGGAAACAGTCAGCGA
Organism: Martelella mediterranea DSM 17316; assembly: GCF_002043005.1. NCBI lineage: Bacteria > Pseudomonadati > Pseudomonadota > Alphaproteobacteria > Hyphomicrobiales > Aurantimonadaceae > Martelella > Martelella mediterranea. The sequence continues at coordinate 15,191 of NZ_CP020333.1, forward strand.
TGACGGTCTCTCGACGACGAGCCGGCAGGACCAAGACGGCGACGGCAGTTTCGATCTTGCTGAAACCCGCGTGACGGTTCTGCAGGACGATGGCGGCACGATAACCACGACAGAGCTGAGCGATGGCGACGGCGTTCTGCGTTCGCGACAGGTCGAGACCGTCTCAGGTGACGGACGCGCAAGCAGCGTGACGCGGGATGTCGATGGCAACGGCACGATCGATCGCATCGATACCACGACCACCGCCGCGGATGGCACGGTCACCACGGCGACGGACTATCTGAAGGACGATGGGGTCTATGCGCGCGAGACGCGCGTGAAGGATGCAGCCGGGCTGACGGTCACGACAGCCGCGGATCGCGACGGCGATGGCGACGACGATATCATCCGGGTTTCCGAAACGGTTCTCAATGCCGATGGCTTGCGAACGCTTGTCGAAGATGCCCGCGCGCGCAATGGCGCAGTCTCGGCCAGAACCGAAACCACGAAGAGCGGCGACGGCTTGCGTTCGACGGAAAGGCGCGATCTGGACGGCGACGGGGTGTTCGACCGCAGTCGGGAGACGGTGAAGACGGTTTCCGCAAATGGCGTGACCTCGGTGACGACGCTGCTGAGCGCGGCGGGCGGGGCGCTTCTGGCCGCCGAGGCGCAGACGGCCAGCGCCGACGGGCGGCTGGTCACGGTGACGCGCGATGTCGATGGCGATGGAGCGACGGACAGCGAGGCGATCACTGCCATCGGCGATATCGGCGCGACCACGACGACCACGACATGGTTCGATGATGCCGGCGACATCGCTGCCACGCGGACGGAGACGGTCAGCGGCGACGGGCTTGAACGCAGCGTGCTTTTCGATCGCGATGGCGACGGCGTTGCCGACCTCAGGCGCCACGCGAGCGCCGGTGTTGCCGCGGACGGGACGGTCAGCGAGACGGATGCCTGGTATGACGGGACGGAGGCGCTTCTGGCGCAAAGGCAGGTCGTATCAGACGCCAACGGGCTCGACAGCGCCGTCTACTTCGATCTCGACGGTGACGATGTCTTCGAATTCGTGACGGAATCCGACACCGTGTTTGAAAGCGACGGAACGGTCGTGGAAAGCACCGAGACCCGGGACGATCTGGGCGGGCTCTTGTCCGCCGTCACGACCACGACGACGGGTGACGGGCTTGTCGGCGTGAGTGAGACCGATCTCGATGGGGACGGGGTGGTCGACCTCGTCAGCGAAAGAGCTGACCATGCCGGCGGCGGCTCCACCGTTTCCAGCCGGGCCTATGATGACGGGCAACTGGTCTGGTCGAAAACCGTGACCACCAGCGCCGACGGGCGCAGCGTGACAAGTCTGCTTGATCTCGATGGTGATGGTGCGGGGGACCGACGGATGTCCTCGCTCATCGATGCCGACCAGTCGACCACGTCGGTGTGGGAGGATCTGGAGACGGCAGGCAATGCCGCAGTTGTGATCCGGCAGGACAGCGATGCAGGCGGGATGCAAACCGGGACCACATTCGATCTTGATGGTGACGGCGCGGCCGATCTGAGCCGGACCGAGACGATCGCTTACGACGACGCCGGCAATGAAGTGACGACCCTCTCGGAATATGCCGGCGGACGTCTGGTCCACCGGGAGCTGCGCACGGTCGCGCAGAACGGCCTGACGAGCGCGACGGAGGTCGACGCGGACGGGGATGGCGTGACCGATATCACCAAGACGGTGTCGACAACCTATCTCGATGACGGCCGGATCGAATCGCTGTCGGAAACACATTATGCCGATGGCCAGTTGAAGACCGCTTACCGCAAGATCGTCAGCGCCGATGGTCTGACGGAAACCGAAACCTTCGATTATGACGGCGATGGCGGTATCGACAAGGAACGGGTGAGCGTCACGCAAGACGACGGGCGGACGGGCGTCACGGAAAAGACCTTCGATGGCGAAGGCGTGGTGACCGAGACCTTCGTCACCACGACAAGCGCCGACGGATTGCAGCAGACCATTCTGCGCGGCGATGTCACGCAGACGATCCACTGGTCTCCGCTGGAAAACGGCTCCTATCGCTGGAACAACGGGATTACGGCCGACGGCGATGACACACACCGGGCCAGCGAACACACGGTCGACGCTGCAGGCATTGAGCGCTGGGTGCTGACCGAGACATGGTACGAGGACGGCGCCGTCCGGACAGAAATCCATGAGATACAGCTGAACGAAGCTGCCCGTACCCGTCTGCTGACCGATGCTGCGCGCCTTTACGACACGATTCTCGACCGCGATGCAGACTTCGCCGAACGTGAAGAACTGGTGCGCTACGTCGCCGGCGGCGCGCTGGATGAAAGCGCCCTGGCGGAAGCGCTGATGGCATCGGAGGAGTTCACCCTTCGCTACGGCGAATTGTCGGATGCCGGCTTCGTGACGCAGCTCTATCTCAATGCCTATGGTCGCGCGCCCGGGCTTTCGGCTTTGAGCGCAGTGCTTTCGACGCTGGCTTCGGGAGGCCTCACCCGTGCCGCCTTCGCAGCTGAACTGGCGCAGTCCTCCGAGCATATCTTTGCCGGCAACGGACACGCGCTCACCAACAACTACGACACGATCATGAACGCGGCGGTGTTTGAGCGCAGCCTCGATGAAGTGCATGTCCGCGAGACGCTGGAAAAGCTGACGGACGTCATCTTCGACCGCGATCCCTCGGTGCGCGAAAAGGTGCTTCTGACCGAGCAGTTGATGTATGGCCGCGATACGCTCGCCGATATCGCAGAATGGCTGATCGACGGCGGATCGGGCGCAACCTCCGCGCTTGCCGGGCTTTCGACCGCGGAGTTCATCCGCCAGGCTTTCCGCAATGCGCTCGGCCGCGAAGCGAGCCAGGCCGAGACCGACACCTGGACCCAGCATATCGATGCCGGCACCATCTCCGCAGCCCAGTTCGTTGCCTCGCTCGCACTCAGTACCGAACACGAAACCACCGGAAACACCCCGGAAAACCCGCCCGCATACGCCGCATACCAGATCGAGGGGACGGCCGGAAACGATACCCTCAACGGAACCGAAAACGATGACGAAATCGCAGGTTATGATGGTGATGACACCATCGACGCCAGAAGCGGCGATGATTTTGTCGCCGGCGGCGCGGGTAACGATGTTCTCAATGGCGGCGTTGGCAGCGACCGCCTTTACGGTGGGGATGGCAATGATGTGCTGCTTGCCGGCGGTGAAACCCCGGACACTGTCAACGATGACTATCTTGATGGCGGCGCCGGCAATGACGACCTTCAGGGCGGTGGCGGCAATGACACGCTGATCGGTGGCGCCGGAGACGACACTTTTGACGGCGGATCAGGCGATGACACTTACATTTTCGACAGAGGGTTCGGCAGGGACTACATCTATGATCCTTCCGGTGGATACGACGCCTTGTATTTTGGCGACTCCATATCCGCTGCAGATCTGGTTGTGACCTTGTCGGGCAATGACCTCCTGATCGGATTGCGGGACGAGAACAACCCGGGCAAGAGTATTTCCGAACTCGATGATGTCATTACGATTGGCAACTGGAAATTCGAAAATAGCCGGATTGAGTTCCTGCGTTTTGCCGACGAGTCGGTTTTCTACATCGGCCAGCCGTCCGATGTGACCTCTGTCGCCTCGGTTGACCATCTCAACAGCATTCTGTGGGGCAGTTCGCATGGTGATCTTCTTTTGGGCAACGAGCTAGATAATTATTTCGTAGCCTATGAGGGCGATGACCTCATAACCGGCGGCGGTGGTAACGATGTGCTCAATGGAGGTGTTGGCAGCGACCGCCTTTATGGTGGAGATGGCAATGACGTCCTGCTTGCCGGCGGTGAAACCCCGGACACTGTCAACGATGACTATCTCGACGGGGGCGCCGGCAATGACGACCTTCAGGGCGGTGGCAGGGGAATCGCGTATGGCTTTTAAGCTATTGAATATTTGACGCAAATCGATTCATCTTCAGCCTTTCTGTTGTGGAGGGTTGGATGGACGGATTTGCGTCTCTTTTCGGGTCGGTTCCGGACCCTCGGGCGGCCAATGTCCGCTATTCGCTGAACAGCGTTTTGTTCATTGCCTTGGCCGCGGTGCTGTGCGGGGCCGAAACCTGTCAGGACATGGCCGACTTTGGCGTCTCCAAGCACAAGCTTTTGAAGGAGATCGTGCCTCTGCCTTACGGCACTCCCAGTCACGACGTTTTCTCGAATGTTTTCAGACATATCGACCCTGAGGCTTTCGAAACGGTCTTTGCACGCTTCGCGCAGGCTTTCGCAAAATCCATCAGCGGCGTCATCGCCATCGACGGCAAGGCCGTGCGCGGGGCCTACAAACGCGGCGACAAGGCCTCGCCCCTGCATCTGGTCAACATCTGGGCCGCCGACCAGCGCATGGTCATCGGCCAGCAGCTCGCGCCGGGCCGCAGTGAAGTCAAAGGCGTTCTGCAAGCTCTTTCATGCTTGTCGCTGGATGGCTGCATCGTCACGGCTGACGCGCTGCATTGCAGGGCAGACACAGCCTCTGCCATTCTCAAGACCGGCGCCGACTATGCGCTTGCACTCAAGGGCAACCAACCGGGCCTTCTCAACCGGGCGATCGCCCTGCTTGAAAAGGAAAGCAACCCCGACAGAGCCGAAAAGGCCGATGGCAAGGCCCATGACAGAACCGAAACCCGACGCGCCGTCATCGTCAAGGCGGAAGGAATGGATTTTCCCGGCGTCAAGGCGATCGCACGGCTTGAAAGCATCCGGGTGGAGCCCGATGGCCGGCAAACGCGTCACATCCGACATTTCCTGCTGTCCAGGTCAGTCAGCGCTACCGCCTTTCTGGACATCGCCAGAGCGCACTGGACGATCGAGAACCAACTGCACTGGGTGCTCGACGTCGCCTTCTGCGAAGACGCCGCCAGAAACCGAAAGGATCACGGGCCCCGGAACCTCTCGATCCTTCGCAAGCTCGCTCTCAACATCATCCGACACCACCCGGACAAGGCGTCCATCCGGCGCAAAATGAAAAAAGCCGGATGGGACGATACCTTCCTAATCTCAATGATCGCTCATATGCGATAGCCCTGAGGGCGGTGGCGGCAATGACACGCTGATCGGTGGCGCCGGGAACGATACGCTTGATGGCGGGCATGGTGAGGACCTGCTTTATGGCGGTGACGGGAATGATGTGCTTCGGGGTGGGGGTGACCACGTTTTCCACGATGTCACCACGTCAACTACCATCGCGTCGGAGTGGTGGAGCCATCACTTCCGCAGTGTTGGCGATGTCAACGGGGATGGGCGTGATGATGTTATCGCGCTTTCCGGAAATGATGGCTATCGCGTCCTGCGCTCCTCGTTCGGCAACGGCAACGGCACATTTTCCGATGCGGGCTGGACGGATCAGGGGCCGATCGGTGGCTGGTGGGCCGGCCGTCAGAGATTTGTCGGCGACGTTAACGGGGACGGAAAAGACGATCTCGTGGCCATCACGGCGGATGGCGCGCAGCGCGTCGAGGTCTGGTACGGCAACAGCGGCGGAACATTTTCGTCCCCCACTGTGAGCTACAACGAACTCGCCAACCAGTGGTGGAGCGCCAAGGAGAAGTTCCTCGGCGATGTCGACGGCGATGGTCACGCCGATATCGTCGCGCTTTCCGGCGACCAGTACGGAAACCAGTACACAAATGTGTGGAAGGGAAGGGCCGACGGGTCGTTTGGCGCCAATGTCCAAACACGGGTGGTTGCACTTACTCCCTATCATTCGAGACAGTTTCTTGATGATGTTAACGGCGACGGCCGAGCCGACCTTATCGGCTTCAGTCAGGATGGCGCGGCGAATATTCACGTGCTCCTTGGTCAGGCGAACGGAACATTCTCGAATGCCATATATACGCACGATGAACTTGCTTCCGGCTCATTAAGTTCGGTGGAAAAATATGTCGGGGATGTCAACGGAGACGGGCGAGCGGATATCGTCGCGCTCGGAACGGGAAACCAGACAGCCGTGATTTACGCTGGCACGGCCGACGGACATTTCACCTATTCTCATAGCATCTCGACGCAACTGGCCAGTTCCTCCTGGTACGGCAAGTTCAAGGAACTGGCGGATGTGGACGGCGATGGCAAGGACGATTTGATCGGCTTTTCCGAACTGGACAATGACCACGCTCATATTCTGGCCACCTCGCTTGGCGGGGGCAGCCGGGATATATTGCTGGGCGGCAACGGCAATGACAGGCTCGAAGGCGGAATGGGCGATGACTGGCTGGAGGGTGGTTCCGGGGCCGACGTCTTTGTCTTTGAGAACATGTTCGGCCATGACGAGATCAAGGACTTTCAGCATGCCGTTGACAGGATCGATCTTTCCACCGTCGGGGCGATCACGGATTGGTGGGATCTCTCTCAGAACCACCTTGTCGAAAGCAACGGTCAGGCGTTCATCACCGATGATATGGGCAACTGGATCGTCCTCGAAGGCGTGTCGAAAGCCTCGCTTTCCGAAGGCGATTTCATTTTCTGATGAGCCGAACCGTTGACCACTAATCTGGAGAAAGGCCGCGTTGAATTGCGCCAGGCGCTGCTCTTCTCACGCGGCGCACTCATTGGCGTGGCTGTTTTCAGCGCGGTGGTGAACCTTTTGATGCTGACGGGCCCGCTGTTCATGCTGCAGGTCTATGACCGTGTGCTGTCCAGTCATTCCTCGGCGACGCTTCTGGTGCTGTTCGCCATCGTGGTGTTTCTGTTTGCGCTGATGGGGTTTCTCGATCATGTGCGCGGGCGTGTGCTTTCGAGGGTCGGTGCGGGCTTTCAGGCCCGGCTCGATGAACGGGTGTTCCGGGCGGTGCTGAAACAGGCGGAACATCCAGGCTTCCGAGAACAGCCGGCGGCCGGGCTGAGGGATCTTGCCAGCATACAGACGTTCTTGTCCTCGCCACTGCCGGGGGCTGCCTTCGATCTGCCCTGGGCGCCGTTCTTTCTGGCAATCCTGTTTGCCTTCAATGTCTGGATGGGTGTTCTCGGTCTTGCAGGCGGCATCATCATTGCGCTTCTGGCCTTCGCCAATCAGCGGCTCACCCGCGATGCCCATGCGGAGGCGGCGCGGCTGATGCGCGATGCGGAAGCCGCGACGGAGCGCACCCGCAAGCAGATCGACACCGTGCGTGCACTCGGCATGCTGCGCCCGCTTTTGACTCAGTGGCAGGCGGTGCGCGGCGCTGCCCTTCGCGCCCAGATTGCCGCTTCCGACAAGGGCGGCGGGCTGACCGCTTCGACAAAGGCCTTCAGGCTTTTGCTGCAATCGACAGTACTGGCGCTTGGCGCGCTTCTGGTTCTTGAAGGGCAACTGACGGCCGGCGCGATGATTGCCGGATCGATCCTGCTCGGCCGCGCGCTCTCTCCCATCGAGCAGGTGATCGGACAGTGGATGACGTTCCAGCGCACCGGCCGGGCCTGGCGTTCGCTTGGCAAGCTCCTCGATGCGGTGCCTCCGCAAGGCGCGCCTATGCCGTTGCCGCGGCCTGAAGGAAGGCTTTCGGTGGAGGCGATCGCCGTTGTGCCGCCCGGCGAGAAGAAGCCGGTTCTCTCCGGCGTCAGCGTAGAGGTCTCACCGGGCTCCGCGCTTGCGGTGATAGGCCCAAGCGCTGCCGGCAAATCCACCTTCGCAAAGGCCATCACCGGGCTGTGGCCAGCGGCAAGCGGCGTGGTCAGGCTGGGCGGCGCTGATATCCGGCATTACGAGCCGGATGTGCTTGGCGGCCTCCTCGGCTATCTGCCGCAGACCGTGATGCTGTTTCCCGGAACGGTGGCACAGAACATCGCCCGATTCGCCGATGACGCCGATCCGGAAGCAATCGTGCTGGCGGCGCAAAAGGCGGGCGCGCATGAACTGGTCCTGTCCCTTCCGGAAGGTTATGATACGGTGTTGACCGAGGGCGAGAGCCGGCTTTCCGGCGGCCAGCGCCAGCGGATCGGACTTGCGCGCGCGCTTTATGGAGATCCCGTTGTGCTGGTGCTCGACGAACCGAACGCCAGTCTCGACGATCCCGGCGTCAAGGCGCTGAACGGCGCGATCGCGACCGCGAAGGCCGATGGCCGCGCTGTGATCATCATGTCCCACCGCCCGTCCGCGCTTGCCGAATGTGATGAGGTGCTGCTGCTCGACGGCGGTCGGGTGCGCGCTGCCGGACCGCGCGACGAGGTGCTGAAGCGCTTCGTCCGTTCGCCTCAGCTTGCCGAGGGGGTGCATTGAGATGAGCGGCGAGTGGTCTGCCCACCATTATCTGCGCAATGGTTTTGTTGCGCTCGCCATCGGCGTCGGCGCCTTTGCGCTTTGGGGCTTTGCGACGGAAATCAACGGCGCGGTGATTGCCAGCGGCGTCGTCGAGGTTCAGGCCCGCCGGCAGGTCATCCAGCATCGCGATGGCGGCACGGTTGTCGAGATCAACGTCCGCGACGGCGAGTCCGTCGTTGCCGGGCAGCCGCTGATCCGGCTGGAGGAGACCGAACTGCTGGCCGAGCGCCAGATGCTGTCGCGCCAAGCCTTCGAGGCAGAAGCAAGGCTTGCGCGGTTGGCGTCGGAAGTGCGCGGCGACGAAAGCCTCGACTTCGGGGAGGAACTCGCGGAAGCCGCCGCCGATGACGACGCCCTGACGCTGGTGCTGAAGGACGAGCGTTCCCTGTTTGACGCGCGGCGCGAGACGCTGGCGCTGACACTGAGTCAGCTCGAGAAGCAGCGGGAACAGACGGACGCGATGATCGCGAGCCGGCTGCGGCAACTCGCCGCGCTCAACAAGCAGCTTGGCGTCGTCGAGGAAGAACTGGAGCGTTATCAAGGTCTCCTCGACCGCGGCCTGTCACAGGCGAGCCCGCTGACGGCAACGAAGCAGCAGGCGGCCGAGCTGGAAGGCGATATCGCCGGACTGGAAGCATCTATTGCCGAGGCCCGCGGCGCGCTTGCCGGCTACGAGGTCGAGATGCTGAAGATTGCGGCCGACCGGCGCGAGGCTGCGCAAACCGAATATCGCGAGCTTCAGCCGCAGGCGGCGGAAATTGCAGAGCGATTGAACGTGGCCGAGCAGAAGTACCGCCGGCTGTCACTGAGCGCGCCAATGGATGGGGTTGTCTACGGATTGAACGTATTTACGATCGGCGGCGTCATCCAGCCAGGCGCGGAGGTTGCTGCGATTCTTCCAGCCAATGTCCCGGTAATCCTGACGGTCAAGGTCGAACCGGGCCAGGTGGACAGGGTTCATGACGGGCAGGCGGCTGTGGTCAAGTTCCCAAACTTCAATGATCGAGAGACCCCGGAATTTGACGGTCATGTACGCACCGTCTCGGCCGATGCGCTTACCGACAAAGAGACCGGCCAGCGCTATTTCCGCGTCGAGGTCGCCCTTGACCCGGCATCGCTTGCCGCCGCGGAAGATCGCGGCATCCTGCCGGGCATGCCGGTCGAGGCCTTCATCCAGACCGGCGCCCGCAGTCCAACCTCGTATCTGCTGAAGCCATTCACCGACTATCTCGATCAGGCCTTCAGGGAGGAGTGAGTTATCTCGCCATCCAGAAGCCCCGAAGGCTTTTTGCCGTCGCAGGTTTCGCCGTTGAAAGAACGGGAGTTGATGACGTTTGCCTATTCAGGCTGTAGAAGTCCTTAGCTTCGTTAGATTTTGGTTTCCGCAAATATAGTATGTACCGAAACCCAGAAGAAATTCGGGTGGTGATAAGTTTTCTTGAGCGATCCGGTTTGGTGCACACAGACAAGGTCGACGAGTATGCGATCGTCGCGATCACAAACGCGGGCTAACGCGCGGCTGAGGGTCAACAAATCGTTGATGGATTGGCCCGCCCCACGCGAAAATAGTGCATTTAATGGACAGGTTTCATCAAGTCTTACTGTGAGAGACGCAAGACGGCTTGTCTCCGACAAAATCATATGGATACATCATTTCAGTGACGCCGAGATTATGGGTCGACGGTCCAAATCCCTTCAAGACCCCTGATTCTGTCTATCAAAAGTCAGAGCCCGGTGATCGTGCTCCATGAGCGATCAAGGTTGAGATCGGCGAGAGGATCAGGGCAACCTGCCTGAGGAACTGCTTTATTTTTTGGAACAGATGAGCGGTATGCGTATTCGGCCATGACAGGTAAAGCGACAGGAAAGGACGCATCGCTGATCGCCCTCGACGGGCCGTTGACTCTTTGCCCCTATCTCACCGCATCTGATGATGCGGTTCCGGACAATCTATTGCTTCATTCGGATATTTAGAAAGCGGCGCCAGACAAAGTGAGAGATATCATGTCAAAACCCGAATTTTCTGCCTGCCTCGAATGGCTTTTTGCCGAGCCGTCCGACGTGTTTGTGGACCGCATTTCCCGTGCTGCAGAAGCGGGTTTTTCTGCATTTGAGTTCTGGCTGTGGTCGAACAAGGATATTGACTCCATGTTCAGCGTGGCTGAAGAGCATTACATTGCCGTGGCCGGCTGCGTGGCCGAACCTATGGTCCCGCTGACTGATCCGGCAAACCATGAGAGATGGTTGGCGGGACTTGAACAATCCATAGCGGTCGCCAAACGGCTGCGAGTGCCGCTCCTGATAGCGCAGGCCGGGGATGAGATACAGGGCGCCGACCGGCGGTCGCAAGCAGAAGCGCTTGTCATCGCTTTGCGACGAGCCGCTGAGATGCTTTCTGGGACCGGCGTGCGCCTTGGCCTTGAGCCGCTCAATACACGTGTCGATCACCCTGGCTATTTTCTCGATTCGACGTCTGAGGCGTTCGAGGTGATTGAAAAGGTCGGACGGGCAGAGGTCGGTATTGTTTATGATCTCTATCACTCTGCCGTCATGGATGAGCCATTCGAAGAAACGCTTTCGGGTCATGTCGACAAGATCGTTCACGTCCATGTTGCGGATCATCCCGGAAGACACGAACCGGGCAGCGGCTCGGTCGATCTTGTTCGGCGGCTTCGGTGGCTGCTTGACAATCATTATGCAGGGCGCATCGGTTTCGAGTTCAAACCCATGACAACGGATCACCAGGCTCTGGCTGGCATGCGTGCAGATTTCGAGAGAAGCCTTGCCGCAGTATGACGCCATCTGTTGGAAGGTGGCATGCGCACGGAAATGACAGAGGATGACCGGCAGATAGCGCTTAAGGCTTTTCCGACGTCGCTGCCAAGACGTGGCGATAAAAGCCGGGGTGACTGGCTTTGTCTGTAGGCGGCATCGCTTTCCTCGGCGGCAGGTCGGGTTCAGATGTGCAACTGTACGATTGTCCGCGCCTATATTTCTGCTGCTGGCTCAAAGAGGGAAGGAATTCTGATCTCAACTTGGGATGAGAGCGGCATAGTTTTTATCGTATACGCGGTCATGTTGATCGAAACGACCCGTTTCACGCCCGACTCCCTCATAGCGGTGACCGGCTGACCCTTGGTATCCTGGAATTTCTGGCGGCGCGGCCGGAGGGGGCGGAGTTTGCGGAGATCGCCACGGGGCTCAACCAGTCCCGTAGCGGACGCTACCGGACGCTTCTTGAACTTGCCTCATGCGGCTATGTGCAGCAGTCGGAGCGCGGCAACCGCAGGCTGACCACCAAAATGCCGGCCATGGGGATCAACTGGCTGAGCAAGTCCGGGCTTGTTGAGTTGCCCAGCCGGCGTCGCGCCGCCTCGCCGAACACACGGGTAAACTGGTGCGCCTCGCAATTGTCGACGGTGACCGGCTGACCCTGATCGCCAAGGCGCAGAGTGCCAATTCCGGCATGCCCCACCATCCTGATATAGGTCTCGGTCTGGCGCTGACCTGCAGTGCTCGTTGTTGCCGGGCGGCGGCGCCAGTTCGGAATGAAACGCGGCGGCCTTCCGCAGCATATCCGTCAGCGGGTGGGGCAGGGTCAGCCGGCGTCCTGATCCTGTTTTTCGGCTGCCGGCTCGGGGCGATAGCCGCCCCCGATCTTCCACCGCGTGATCACGGCATCGACATAGGTGCCGATCATGAGTAGCAGGTCGATCCTGGCGTCGAGCATCCACTGGATTGCGAAACCGTCCAGAACGGCGATCAGCAGGTGGGCTTCGTAGGTCACCGTGTCGTCGTCCATCGCGGGAATTTCACCGTTGTCGATCGCGTGGCGCAGGTGGCGGGTAAACACCTCCATCGTCCGTTCGTAGCGTTCGACCACGAAGGGGTGCGCGGGATGGTCCGCGCGACTGGCCTCGATCGACAGCGTCAGATAGAGGTCGATAAAGCCGCGATGGGCGATGTTGTTTTCCGTGACGCTTCGCAAGCTGCGGAAGTAGGCGAGCCCCTGGTAACGCTTTTCGTCGGCGACCTGCGCGTCGTCCCAGTGGCGCAGCACCTCGACCAGCAGTTCTTCCTTGTTGTCGAAATGCCGCATGATCGCAGCCGGGGTGATGCCGGAGCGGATGGCGATTTCCTGCAGCGACCCCTTGGAGTAGCCGTACCGGCCGAACACCTCGACAGCTTGCTCGACAATTTTCGCGCGTCGTTTCAGGCCCGATCGATAGGGGCCGCGGGCGCGTTTGACCTCTTGCATTCCTTATTCTCCGACCTTCGGCAATGCGGTGGATGCCCAGATATGACTGCGTTCTGGAACCATAATGCATCCCGGTGAAATTGCCACTTGCCAAAATGTAAATGTTTATATACTTTTCATTACATCAGCTTCGGCGGGAGGTAAAGCGCTGTATTGCGCAACCGGGCTGAGGGAAAACGGAGACGGCGTCATCCCGCAAATTCGCGGAAAGGATCCGCTGCGCACGCACAGTTTGCGTCGCAGTTGGCTTTACTTTGCCGCGATGGCCGGAGATGCGCTGGAAGATCAGGGAGAGTGAAATGTCTAATTCGCATAATGGTTGGTCGCGACGCGGCTTTCTGGGCCTCGCCGGTGCAACGGCCGCGGGCCTCGCAAGTGGCGCAAGCTTCGGCCTTCCGGCCCGCGCCGATGAGGCAGCGATCAAGTTCTGGGACATGCCTTGGGGCGGCACGACATACAATAATGCAATGAAGGATCTGGTTGAAGGCTATGCCGGTCCCGGTGGCCGCACGGCAACTTACCAGACCATCCAGTGGGCGAATTTCCAGCAGGTCTTCGCCTCTGCGCTCGCTTCCAACACCGGCCCGGCGGCTAGCACCGGCGGCGCCTTCCAGGCTTTCCAGTTCGCCAAGCAGGGCCAGGTACTCTATGCCGATGGCATCATCGACAAGCTGCGCGAGAGCGGCAAGATCAACGACTTCCTGCCCGGCACGTTGGAAGCTCTGAAGACCAAGGACGGCTATGTCGGCATTCCATGGAACCTTGACGTGCGCCCGATCTGGGTCCGCACCTCGCTCCTGGAAAAAGCGGGCGTCGAGGCGCCGAAGGACTGGGCAAGCTGGCTTACCGCCGGGAAGGCATTGAAGAAGAACGGGGTCTACGCCTTTGCGACCGGCGCCGGGCCGAACAACAATTTCGGCTATCACGGCCTGGTGTCGCTGATGATCAACAATGCCGGCGGCCTGTTCAACGAGAACCAGGAGCCGGATGCGCTTTACGACCGCAATGTCGAAGCCATGGAATTCGTCCGTGAAATGGCCTCGGAAGGCCTGATCGATCCGGCCTCGGTCAGCTATTCCACCGACAATCTCGACACTATGTGGCGCACTGGCAAGGTTGCGATCGGCTATCACACGCCCGGCCTCGACAAGGTGCTCGGCGAGACCGATGGCGATCTGGTGGTCATGAGCCCGCCGGAAGGCCCACATGGGGACAAGGGCACGGCCTATTACGTCAACAATATCATGATGTATGCCAACAACCCGTCGACGCCGGATACCGAGGAATTCCTCGTCTGGTACGTCAACAATCTCGCCCACGCTTGGACCGTCGGCAAGGCGCCGACGCTGCCGGCGCTGAAATCGATCACCGAGACGGAAGAGTTCCGCTCGCGCAAGCAGGCGGTCAAGGTGATCGAGGAATGGCAGCCGGTGTGCAAGCCGATGGCGGCGCGCTCCACCGCTTCCTTCGCGGCGCTTGCCTCCATTGATGCCGGACAGGCGGTGACCCGTTTCACCCAGACCATGCTGGCCGGCAGAACTGATGCCAAGAAGGCGCTCGAGCGGCTTCAGTCCGACCTCGAAGACCTGATGTAATCAGCCAAGGAATACCGACCGATGTCAGTCCGGCCTAACACGCCGGCTGCGGTCCAGTCATTGCCCGGTCGCGGTGCCAGCCGCGACCACACCGACTGGAGTTCAAGCCGCGGCCTCCTCTTTCTCCTGCTCATAGCGCCCTCCGTGCTTCTGCTCGCTGCGCTGAATGCCTATCCGGTGTTTTACGCCGTGGTGCAGTCTGTGCGTGACGGTACGCTGATATCGGCCGGGGAGTTCGTCGGTCTTAGGAATTTCACCAAGGTTCTCGGAAGCGAGGATTTCTGGCATGCCGTCCGTTTCACCCTGATCTTCACCCTCTCCGGGGTTGCCGGAAGCTGGGTCGTCGGCATGGCGCTGGCGCTCGCGCTCAACGCCCGGATTTATGGCGGCGGAACTGTCAAGGTCCTGCTGCTGCTGCCATGGGTGGTTCCGGTTGTGGTGTCGTCGATGGCCTGGAACTGGCTGGTCGCCACGCCGGATTCGCCGCTGCCGGTTTTCGCCCGTATGCTTGGGTTCGCCACGCCGCTGTTTCTGGCCAATCCGACGCTGGCCGCCATCACAGTCTGCGTCTTCAAGGTCTGGTGCAGCTTTCCATTCATGATGTTGATGATGAGCGCGGCGCTATCGGCGATCGACCGCAGCATCTACGAGGCCTCCGCGATTGATGGGGCGACAGGCATTCAGCAGCTCAGGCACATCACCCTGCCGCTGACCGCGCGGACCACCTATATCAGCTGGATTTTGATGACGATTTTCTGCGTAAACGATTTCCCGACGATCTATCTGCTGACCGCTGGCGGCCCGATCGATGCCACTACATCACTGATTGTGCTGGCCTACCGGACGGTTTTCCAGAATTTCCAGACCGGACCAGGCGTGGCCATCGCCCTGATGATGACGACCGCCATGGTCCTGATTTCACTGGCGCTGTTCCGCCAGATCCGTAAAGCGGGAGGAAAGGCATGAGCCTCGCACTCGACAAGGGTAAGCTGATCCGCAGCGCCTTCGTTTATCTGTTCACTGCCATTGCCCTGCTGCCGATCGGCGCGACCGTGATGCTGTCGCTCAGGCCCCGTCCGGGCGGCGCCCCGGCGCTGATCAGTCTCGAGAATTTCGTCCATGTGTTCAGGGAGACGCTTGTGCTGCAATGGCTTGCCAACAGCCTCATGGTCTCGCTGTTCACTGTCGTTGCCGCGATCATCGTCGCGGCGCCCGCCGGCTATGTGATTTCGCGCGGCCGCCACAAGATCATCGCCGGCTACTCGCTGCTCCTGTTCGTGGTCCAGTCGCTGCCGGTGATCACCGCCGTCATTCCGCTGTTCATGCTGTTCGCAAGGCTCGGTCTCGCCGATCACCTCGGCGCGCTGGTGATCATCTATGTCGCCGGGTCGCTGTCGGTCGCGACCTGGATGATGGCCGCCTATTTCGACTCCATCCCGGCAGCCCTCGAGGAAGCCTCCTGGATCGACGGCTGCTCGGTGTTCGGCGGCTTTATCCGGATCGTGCTGCGCAACTCGCTTCCGGGCGTCCTGTCGACGGCGATCTTCACCTTCCTCCTGTCGTGGAACGACTATCTCGTCGCCATCGTGTTCCTGAAGAGCGATTCCATGTTCACGCTGCCGATCGGCCTGCAATCCTTCTTCCAGCAGACATCGACCGACTGGGGCGCGGTGATGGCCGTTTCGGTCATCACCATGTTGCCGCCCGTCATCCTGTTTTCCATTCTCAACCGATATTTCAGCGTCGGCGGGATCGGCGGCTCACTTGCGGGCCATTGACCCGGATACCGAGGATCAAGATTTTGAAAAGCCTATTCATCACAGCGCCGGGCAAGATCGAGCTCGTGGCGCGCGAGACCCCTCGGCCGGGACCGGACGACCTGTTGCTGGCGCCGCTCGCCATCGGCCTTTGCCGCACCGA
Source organism: Martelella mediterranea DSM 17316 (assembly GCF_002043005.1). NCBI lineage: Bacteria > Pseudomonadati > Pseudomonadota > Alphaproteobacteria > Hyphomicrobiales > Aurantimonadaceae > Martelella > Martelella mediterranea. The sequence goes on from NZ_CP020333.1 coordinate 31,251, forward strand.
CGCCGAACTCGCGGACGGCAGCATGATCTACCTGCGCGACGGGCGTTCCAGCCTGCCGCTGACACCCGGCCATGAATGGGTCGCGCGCGTTGCCGGCAAGGGCAGCCACGTCGAGGGCTTCGCGATCGGCGACATGGTTGTCGGCGAATGCAGCATCGGCTGCGGAACCTGCGCCAAATGCCGCGCCGGCGACTATCACCAGTGCGAGACGCGCGCGGAAACCGGGATCATGAAACAGGAAGGCGCGATGACCGGCTATTTCCGCTTTCCCGCAGCAAGCGCGCATAAATTGCCGGAGGACATCGCGATCGAGGATGCGGTGTTCGCCGAGCCCTCCGCCGTGGCGCTGCGCGCCGTGCTCCGGGCCCGTTTTCAGCAAGGCGACAGCATACTGGTCGTCGGCGCCGGCACGATCGGCTGGCTCGCCGCGGCGATCGCGATGGACAGCTATGGCGTTTCCGTCGCGGTGCTGGAACCGGACATGGAGCGCATGCAACGCGTCGCCGCCATCGGCGCGCGGGTGCCGGAGCCGGACGAGCGCTTCGATGTCGTGATCGAGGCGAGCGGCAATAGCAACGGCCTCAAAAGCGCCTTGGAACGCCTCGCCAGCAACGGCCGGCTGGTGGCCGTAAGCCTCACCGGATGCGCCGCCCACGCCGTCGACATCGACCGCATCGTCGTCTCCGACCAGTCGCTGACGGGCTCGCTCGGCAGCCCCGGTGTGTGGTCGCACATGCTGGAACTGCTGGGTCGCGGCCGGATGCGACCGTCGGTGCTGATTACCGGCCGCTACCGCCTGTCGGAGGCGCGCGAGGCCTATGCCGCGCTCCTCGAAAACAGGCCGGGCACCGGAAAACTTCTGATCCTGCCGGACGACGAGGACCGGCTCTGAGAAACCGCGGAAATCTCCGCATCTTGAATACCAATGGAATACGGGAAGAGCAAAAATGGAAACAAGTGAGGTTTTCGGTTTCAACTATGACGGATCGTGGGGAAGCAGCGGACTTGAGGTCTGGAACCACCATGACCACGGCCTGATGAAGGTCGAAATCGCGCGCGGCAAGCGCTATTTTCCGGAATGGAACACCGCGCGCTGGTGGCTGTCCAGCGAGAGCTATCAGCGCAATCCGGAACGGTTCATGGCCAATCTTGATGCCGGCCTCGGCCTGTTCGCCGATCAGGGCATCACCGTCATCCCGGTGCTGTTCAACCGCTGGCGCGATCCGGTCTGCGATTTCGGCGGCGTCGGGCTGGAGCACCTGATCCCGTGGGCCACCGCATGGAACCATGCCGACGACCTGTTCGAAAGCGCCGATCCGGGCGACCGCAAGCTGACCATCGTCGAGGAGGTTTTCACCACCTATCTCGAGGCCGTCATCGGTGCGCATAAGGACGATCCCCGGATCTACTGCTGGGACCTGTGCAACGAACCGCTGATGGGCGAATATGTCGATGACCCCGACAGTCCGCTGAGGGCCGCCGAGATCAAATGGCTGAAATGGTGCGCCGACAAGGTCCGTCTTCTGGGCGCAAACCAGCCGCTGACCATCGGCAATTATCCGGGCCTTTCCGCGGTCAAGGCGACCGAACCCTTCGTCGATATCCTGTCCTTCCACCCCTATTACGTCTGGAATGGCATTGCCGCCCAGCCGCAGGTGACCAGGAAGGAAGGTTTCATCAAGCTGATCGAGGACACCGTCGCCTTCGCGAAGGAAGCCGGCAAGGGTCTGATCGCCAGCGAGACCGTCTGGGGCGCGCGCGACGACGCCAAGCATGTCGAGGTGATGCGCTTCACGCTCAACGAGCTTTCCAAGCGCGGCGTCGGCTTCACCGTGCACGCGCTGCACCACAGTCTGATCTCCGACCTGCACCGCGACGAATACGGACCGGTCGGGCTGCCGGAATGCCTGCATTTCATCGAGGCCGATGGTACGCTGCGCGCGGGCCACGAGGCCTTCAACGAGTACGCGCCGTCCGTGCTGCGGGCGAAAGCCAGTTGAGGCCGGCGGCATCCGTCAACCTGTCTGTCGAAAGGGCCTGAAACCTTGGACGCGCTTGTCGAAGCTTTTCGCGAAATCGTCGGTCGGCGCCATGTGCTGACCGGCGCGCGCGCGACCCGGCGCTATCGCAAGGGCTATCGCTACGGCGATGGCCCGGTGCTGGCAGTGGTGCGTCCGGGCCGGCCGGTCGAGCAGTGGCGGGTGCTGCAACGTTGCGCCGATGCCGGCGTCATCGTCATCAGCCAGGCCGCCAATACCGGGCTGACCGGCGGCTCCACGCCCGACGGCGACAGTTACGACCGCCCGGTGGTGATCATCAACACGCTGCGGATGAGGGACATTACGGTGATCGCCGATGGTAGGCAGGTGGTTTGTCAGGCGGGCGCAACGCTGGAGCAGCTCGAACGTCGGCTGAAGCCGCTTGGCCGCGAGCCGCATTCGGTCATCGGCTCGTCCTGCATCGGCGCTTCGGTCGCCGGCGGCGTCTGCAACAATTCCGGCGGGTCGCTGGTGCGGCGTGGGCCGGCCTATACCGAATTGGCCCTGTTCGCGCAGATCGACGCGACCGGCCGGCTGGTGCTCGTCAACCATCTCGGCATCGAGCTTGGAACCGAGCCCGAGGAGATTCTCGGCAGGCTTGAGCGCGGCGATTTAGGCACAATCCGCGCGGATCAAAACCGCGTCGCCTCGGACCGGGAATATCATACCCATGTCCGCGACGTCGACGACGACACCCCGGCGCGCTTCAACGACGATCCGCGCCGGCACTACGAGGCTTCCGGCTCCGCCGGCCATCTCGCCGTTTTCGCGCTGAGGCTCGATACCTTCGCTGCCGACGACGGCCCGGTCACATTCTATATCGGCACCAATGATCCCGCCGAACTCGAGAGTATCAGGCGCCATCTCTTGGCGCATTTCGACCATCTGCCGATCGCCGGGGAATATATCCACGCCACCGCCTACGATCTCAGCCGCGACTACGGCAAGGACCTGTTCTGGTTCCTGAACCGCTTCGGCACGGGAAACATTCCAAAGGCCTTCGCCGCCAAGAGCTGGTTCGACGGGCTGACTGAGGCCATCGGCCTTGGCTCATTCGTCAGCGACCATATCCTGCAATGGTTCTCGCGCCGTCTGCCGCCGCACCTCCCGGAACGGATGAACCGCTTCCGCCGCGACTATGCCCACCATTTCGTCCTGAAGACGACGGCGGAGGGCGCGGCAGAAGCGCGCGCGTTTCTCGAAAGCCGGTTTCCATCTGAGACTGGAGCCTTCTTCGAATGCAGCGAGACCGAGGCGCATGCCGCGTTCCTTCACCGATTCGCGATCGGCGGGGCGGTGGTGCGCTACCGGGCGGTTCATGCCCGCACGGTGGAGGGTATCGTCGCGCTCGACATCGCCCTGCCGCGCAACACGCGCGACTGGTTCGAGACACTACCCGCCGAGATCGAGGCCGATCTCGAGGCCAAGATGTATTGCGGACACTTCCTGTGCCACGTCTTCCACCAGGAATATCTGGTCCGCCGCGGCGTCGATTGCGAGGCGATCAAGGCGCGGCTTCTCATCGAACTCGACCGGCGCGGCGCGCGCTATCCGGCGGAGCACAATTTCGGCCATTCCTATCGGGCCGGAGAGCAGACGCTCGATTTCTACCGGTCCATAGACCCCACAAACAGTTTCAACCCCGGCATCGGGCACGCCACGAAGCGGGCCGGCTGGGAAGACCATGCATGTTGCGAAAACGGGAGGTAAATCATGGGTGCAATGAGCGTGTGCAATGTGCGCAAGAACTATGGCGCCGTCGAAGTGCTGCACGGGGTGTCGCTCGATATCCACGACGGCGAGTTCGTGATCCTGGTCGGCCCGTCGGGCTGTGGCAAGTCGACGCTGCTGCGCATGATCGCGGGGCTCGAGGCGATCACCTCCGGGGAAATCTCGATTGCCGGAAAGGTGGTCAACAGCCTGCCGCCCAAGGATCGCGACATCGCCATGGTGTTCCAGTCCTACGCCCTCTATCCGCATATGACGGTGAAGGAGAACATGGGGTTCTCGCTGAAACTCGCCCGCGTCGAAAAGACCGAACTGGACGCGCGGGTGGCGGCCGCGGCGGCGATGCTCAGCCTCGATCCCTATCTCGACCGCTATCCGCGCCAGCTTTCCGGCGGCCAGCGCCAGCGCGTCGCCATGGGTCGCGCGATCGTGCGTAATCCCCAAGTCTACCTGTTCGATGAGCCGCTTTCCAATCTAGATGCCAAATTGCGCGTGCAGATGCGCTCCGAGATCAAGCAGAACCATCAGCGGCTGAAGACAACGACCGTTTACGTTACCCACGACCAGATCGAGGCCATGACCATGGCAGACCGGATCGTAGTGATGCATGACGGCATCATCGAACAGATGGGAACGCCGCTGGAACTCTACGACCGTCCGTCCAACCGCTTCGTCGCGAGCTTCATTGGCTCACCGTCGATGAACATGTTCGAGGGCGGGTTGAAGGGCGGCGAGTTCGTCGCCGCCGACGGCTCCCGGATCGCGCTCGGCGCCGCCGCCGCCGGTCTTGCAGATGGCGAGATCGTCCTTGGCGTCCGGCCCGAACATTTCAGCTTCGCCCCCGCCGGCATTTCCGTCGAGGTGCTGACGGTCGAGCCGACCGGCTCGGAAACGCAGGTGATGGCGGAATTTGCCGGAGCGCCGGTAACGGCCGCCTTCCGCGAGCGGGTCGAGGCCCGGCCCGGCGAGAGGCTCAATATCCTGCCCGACGCCGGAAAGCTGCATCTCTTCGATGCCAGGACCGGCCGGCGTGTCGAACCGGTCACCGCCTTGCAAGAGGCCTGATACCTTCGGCGACGAGCGTTAACCATTGCAAGCCCGGTAAGCGGAGGAGCTGACACTATCATGAAAGACCATCTCAACTGGGGCATCATCGGCCCAGGCACGATCGCCCGCGCCTTCGCCGGCGGCCTGCATCATTCGAAAACCGGGCGCCTGACGGCGATCGCCTCGCGCAATCCGCGCCCGGCGCTTGCCGAACACTTCCCGGGTATCCCTTGCTACGACGGTTATCAGGCGCTGCTGGATGATGCTGCGATCGATGCTGTCTATATCGCGACGCCACACACAGAGCACGCCGAATGGGCCGTGAAATGCGCTCGCGCCGGCAAGCATGTGCTTGTCGAAAAGCCGATCACCATCACGGCGGACGAGGCGCGCACCGTCTATGCTGAAGCGGAGCAGGCCGGCGTATTCATGGGCGAGGCCTATATGTATCGCCTGCATCCGATGACGCAGAAGCTTATCGATCTTGTACGCGACGGTGCGGTCGGAGAGGTTCGGATGATCCGTTCCTCCTTCGGCTTCGATATCGGCGATGCCGGTCCCGAGCACAGGCTGCTCAATGCCGGGCTCGCCGGCGGCGGCATACTCGATGTCGGCGGCTATCCCGTGTCCATGGCCCGGCTGATTGCCGGCGCCTCAGCAGGCAGGGACTTTCTCGACCCTGTCAGCCTTTCCGGTTCGGGCCGGATCGGCGCAACCGGGGTAGATGAATGGGCCGCAGCGATCCTGACCTTTGAAAACGGCATCGTCGCTGAAGTGGCCTGCTCGGTGCAGGTCAATCAGGACAACGTGCTGTGGATCATGGGTAGCGAGGGCCGGATCGCGGTCAGCGATTTCTGGTTCGCCGGCGGCCGCGAAGGCGGAACCGCGACGATCAATCTATACGATCGCGACGGCAATCACACAGCGCTCCCCTTTACCGATGATGGCTGGCTTTACGCCTACGAGGCCGATGCTGTGCATGCTGCAATTGCATCGGGCGGAACCGGTTTTTCAGCCCCTGGAATGAGCCGGGCGGAGAGCATTGCCAATATGGAGGTGATGGACCAGTGGCGTCAGGCCATCGACCTCAGATTTCCGTTCGAGGGCTAAGATTAAACCAACCCCTATCGCACGGCCACCGCCCTCTTCAGGAGGATTGAACCTGGGAAGGCGGCCGTCAGGAGCGGCTACCAGTTGGTGACAGAGCCGTCGCGGCGTTTGAGGTGAGGGGCTTCCCACGGTTGGTAGACGGCCTCCTGCAACAGCGCTTCGTCCACTTCGATGCCCAGCCCAGGCCCTTCCGGAATGCGGTAGACGGCGCCTTCGAGCACCGGGCGTACCGGAAACAGAGTTGCATCGTCGAAACCAAGATGCGTCTCGACCGGGCTCGAACGGGTTTCCAGCCAGGCGAAATTGGCGACGGCTGCGGAAAAGTGCAGGGTCGCGGCGGTGCAGACGGGGCCGAGCGGATTGTGCGGCATCATGTCGACGTAGTGTGCCTCGCTCCAGCCGGCGACCTTCATTGCCTCCGTCAATCCGCCGACATTGCAGACATCGAGGCGGTTGAACTGGTGGATGTCGCGTTCGATATAGGGCAGGAATTGCCATTTGGACGCGAATTCCTCGCCGATGGCGAACGGAATATCGGTCATCCGACGAAGGCTTTCATAGGCCTCGGGCGTTTCGTCGCGGATCGGCTCCTCGATGAAATCGAGCGTTCCGGACGGCATCTTCTGGCAAAAGCTCGCGGCCTCGGCGACGTTCAGCCGATGGTGAAAATCGACACCGAGGACGATCGTGTCGCCCAGGGCCTTGCGGGCCTCGACGCACCAGCGCGCGGTTTCGGCGATGTGCTCCCGCGGCTCGTAAACTTCCTTCTCCTCGTGTCCCGAGACCGAAAGCCGCATTGCCTTCCACCCCGCCTCCATCAGCGCCTTCGCCTGCTCGATCATCTCCGGGCCGGGCGCGGCGGAGGTGGTGGCGAATGTCGGGATGAAATTGCGGTTCTTGCCGCCGAGCAGTTCATAGACCGGCACGCCGAGCGCCTTGCCCTTGATGTCGTAAAGCGCGATGTCGATGGCGGAGACGGCGGCCTGCAGCACCCGACCGCCTTCGAAATACTGGCTGCGATACATTTCCTGCCAGAGCGCCGAGATCGCCATCGGGTCACGCCCGACGAGGAAACCGGCATAGTGTTCGATGGCGCCGATCACCGCCATTTCGCGGCCGGAGAGACCGCTTTCGCCCCAACCGTAAAGCCCATTGTCGGTCTCGACCTTGACCAGAAGCTGGTTGCGGATGCCGACGCGGGCGGCATAGGGTCGGATTGCAGTAATTTTCATGGAATTTCCTCACCAGTGCCAGAGCGTGCCGTCTTCCAGCCGGTTCACCGGCAGGTAGGAACGCTCGTAGGGGTATCTTGCCGCCAGCGCTTCGTCGATCTCGACGCCGTGACCGGGTGCGTTTCCGGGGTGGAGATAGCCGTCCTTTGCCGTCCATGCACCGGGGAAGACCTCCAGCGTTTCCGGCAGATAGGGCGTATACTCCTGAATGCCGAAATTTGGCGCCCAGAGGCCGAGATGCAGGTTCGCCGCAAGGCAGACCGGCGACATGTCCATCGCGCCATGGCAGGCGGTGCGGACATTGTAGACCGAGGCGAAATCCATGATCCGGCGCAGCGGCGTCACCCCGCCGGCATGCACCGTGGTCATGCGGATGTAGTCGATGAGCTGTTCCTCGATTAAGAGCCTTGCGTCCCAGATGGTGTTGAACACCTCGCCGACGGCAAGCGGCGTCACGGTGTGCTTGCGGATCAGACGGAAACCCTCCTGATGCTCGGCCGCGACCGTATCTTCCAGCCAGAACAGCCGGTAGGGCTCGAGGTCCCTGCCAAGACGCGCGGCTTCTAGCGGCGTCAGGCGGTGGTGGGCATCGTGCAGCAGCTCGACGTCGTCGCCGAGCTTTTCCCGCAGTGCCGCAAACAGCTTTGGGATGTGCCGCAGATATTTCGGCGTCGACCAGACTTCCTCATGCGGCAGGTTGTTGAGCGCGGCGACGTTGGTCGCCGACTTGTCGGTGCCGTAGACGGCCGGAAGCCCGGGAATGCCGACCTGCGCGCGCACAGCGTGGTAGCCCTGCTCGATCTTTTCGGCGACCGCCTCAACGGCTTCGGAAATCTCCGTGCCCTGGGCATGAGTGTAGCACAGCATCTTCTCGCGGCTTGCCCCGCCGAGGAGTTGGTAAAGCGGCATGCCGGCGGCCTTGGCCTTGATGTCCCAGAGCGCGGTGTCGATGCCGGCGATCGCGGCCATGGTGACCGGGCCGCGCCGCCAGTAGGCGCCCTTGTAGAAATACTGCCACGTGTCTTCGATCCGCGATGGGTCACGGCCGATCAGGATCGGCACCAGATGGTCCTCGAGATAGGCGACGACGGCTTTTTCGCGACCGTTCAGGGTGGCGTCGCCGATGCCGGTGAGGCCCTCGTCGGTGAAGATTTTGACGGTGACGAAGTTGCGTCCGGGGGAGCTGACGATGACTTTGACGTCGGTGATTTTCATGCTTGTTGTCCGTTTATGGAGCCGCCGTTTCGGCGACATATCTGAACCGGTCGCGCAGCCTCGGATGGCGGGGATCGGGATTGGGAATGGCGGAAAGCAGCGCCTGGGTGTAGCGGTGTTGCGGATCATTGACGACCTGTTCGGTCCCCCCGGTCTCGACGATCTGGCCGCGATACATCACGGCCACCCGGTCGCACATGTAGCGGATCACCGACATGTCATGGGAGATGAAGATGTAGGAGAGGCCCATCTCGTCCTGGAGTTGCATCATCAGGTCGAGCATCTGCGAACGCAGCGACACGTCGAGCGCCGAGGTCGCCTCGTCGGCGATGATCAGCCGCGGTTTGACCGATATGGCACGGGCGATGCCGATGCGCTGGCGCTGGCCACCGGAAAAGGCATGCGGATAGCGCTCGCGCCAGGAAGGCTCCAGCCCGACCTGTTCCATCAGCCGGCAGACCTCGTCTTCCCGCTCCTTGCCGCGCATGCCTGCCAGTCTCAGCGGCTCGGCGATGATCTCTCCCACGGTCTTGCGGGGGCTGAGCGAGCCGACGGGGTCCTGAAAGATCATCCGGATTTCGCGGCGAATCGATTTCAGCTTTGCGCTGCTTGCACCCAGCACCTCATCGATTTGGCCGTCGGCGCGGCGGAATTCGACGCACCCGGCATCGGGTTCATAGATGCGCAGCAGGCAGCGGCCCATCGTGGTCTTGCCGGATCCGCTCTCGCCGACGATGCCGAGCGTCTCGCCGGAGCGGACCGTCAGTGACACATTGTCGACCGCCGTCAGACCGTTGGGGAAGGTTAGCGTCATGTCCTTGACGGCGAGCAGCGGGGCGTCGTCCGTCGGTAGCGGATCGCGCTTCAGCCGGATCTCGGCCTTCTGCTCGAGCTTGACCACAGAACCGATAAGGTCGCGGGTATAATCGTCCTGGGGCGCATGGAATATCTGCTCGACCGGGCCGCTCTCGCGCACCTTGCCGCGATACATCACCAGCACGTCGTCGGCGATTTCGGCGACCACGCCCATGTCGTGGGTGATGAAGATCACCGCCATGCCATGGGCCTTCTGCAGTCTGCGGATCAGGTCGAGGATTTCCGCTTGGGTGGTGACATCGAGCGCCGTCGTCGGCTCGTCGGCGATCAGCAGATGCGGGTTGCAGGCGAGCGCCATCGCGATCATGACCCGCTGGCGCATGCCGCCGGAAAACTCGAACGTGTAGCGGTCGATCGCCGTTTCCGGGTTCGGAATTTCCACCTGCTTCAGGAGCTCGATGACGCGCAGGCGCTCGTCGACGCGCGAGATCCTCTCGTGGATGCGCAACGCCTCGCCGATCTGGTCGCCGACCCGGTGAACCGGCGAGAGCGAACTCATCGGCTCCTGGAAGATCATCGCGATCTCCTTGCCGCGAATGTCGCGGATGGCGCGGCCGCGCGGATCGAGCGTCGCGATATCGACGGTCGAGCCATCGGCGCGGGTGAAGTGGATGGCGCCACTGTCGATGCGGCCGGGATAGTCGATGATCTGCAGGATCGAGCGGGCGGTGACCGACTTGCCCGAGCCGCTTTCCCCGACGATCGCCAGCGTGCGGCCGCGTTCGAGCGTGAAGGAGACATCGTCGACCGCCTTGAACACGCCGCGTCGCGTCGGAAACGAGGTCTTCAGGTTCTCGACCTTCAGGATGGTGTTGTCGCTCATGAGGTCGCTCCATAGGGATCGGCGGCATCGCGCAGGCCATCGCCGAGGAAGTTCAGGGCCAGCACGGCGATGACGATCGCGGCGGCGGGCGTGAACAAGAGCCATGGCGCCTGCGCGACCGCGCGGATGTTCTGAGCCTCCTGCAAGAGCGTGCCCCAGGAGATGATCGGCGGCTGGAGTCCGATGCCGAGGAAGGAGAGCGCCGTTTCGGCGAGGATCATGGTCGGGATGGCAAGCGTCAGCGTCGCGATGATGTGGCTGATGAAGGAGGGAACGAGATGATGAAAGATGATCGCGATTTCGCCCATGCCGTCGAGCCTCGCGGCGGTGACGAAATCCTCGTTGCGCATCGACAGGAACTTGCCCCGCACCTCGCGGGCAAGCGCAGTCCAGCCGATCAGCGAGACGATCAGGGTAATGAAGAAATAGGTCCGAAGCGGTGGCCAGCCAACCGGAATGGCGGCCGCCAGCCCCATCCACAGCGGGATGGTCGGGATCGAGCGGAGCAGCTCGATGATGCGCTGGATGACGACATCGGTGAAGCCGCCAAAGAAGCCCGAGATACCGCCGATGGTGACGCCGAGGATAAGGCTCAGGAAAACGCCGACGAGGCCGATCGAGAGCGATATCTGTGCACCGTAGATCACCCGCGAGAAGATGTCGCGCCCAAGCCTGTCTGCCCCGAAAAGGTAGAGACTATCACCGCGCTTGGGGTCGTTTATGCCGAACAGCCGGGTTTCAACGGTCAGGAATCCCAACAGCGTATAGGGCTCGGACGGTGCCAGGAAATCGATGAACACCGGATGATCGGCATCATGGGTGAATTCCCGACGCATGGATTCCTTGTTGAGCGTCATTTCGAGCCCCGAGACATGCGGCGCGAAGCGGCCGTCGTAGAAAAGCGAGACGGACTGCGGTGGCGCATAGGTGAAACGGGCATTGGTTTCGTTCGGGTCGAACGGCGCGATGAACTGAGCAAAGGCCGCGATCAGATAGAGCGCGATCACGACGATCAGGCTGACCACGGCGAGGCGATGGCGCCGGAAGCGCAGCCAGAACAGTTTCCACTGGCCGGCGACCGCGAGTTCGTTGGCGCGCGGATCGCGAAGGACATCCGCTGCGGGAGTGGCTGTGTCGGTCATTGCAGTCTGATCCTAGGGTCGGCGATTGCCAGGAGAATGTCGGAGACCAGCGTTCCGATGATGGTCAGGACCGAGATCAACAGGATGAGCGATCCGGCGAGATACATGTCCTGGGCGAGTAGCGAGCGCAGAAGCAGCGGCCCTGTGGTAGGCAGGCTCATGACCACGGAAACCAGGATCTCGGTCGACACGGCGGCGGGCAGGATCCAGCCGAGCGCCGAGATCAGTGGGTTGAGCGCGATACGCACCGGATAGCGCATCAGCAGCTGGAATTCAGAAACACCCTTGGCACGCGCGGTGGTGACGTAGGGCTTGCGCAGCTCATCAAGAAGGTTGGCGCGCATGATCCTGACGAGGGCGGCAAGCGAGCCCGTGCCGATCGCGAAGACGGGCAGCCAGACATGCTTGGCGAAGTCCCAAAGCTTGGCGCAGCTCCACGGCGCATCAATGTAGGCCGGTGAGAACAGCCCGCCGACACTCTGTCCGAACCAGGACGACATCGCATACATCAGCGCCAGCGCCAGCACGAAATTCGGCAGCGCCAGGAACACGAAGGCTATGAAGGTGGCGGCGTAGTCGGCGATCGAGTACTGGCGCACGGCCGACAGAATGCCGATCGGCACGGCGATCACCCAGGAGAAGATCAGCGTCAGGAAGGCGAGCAGGAACGAGAAACCGAGCCGCGACCAGATCAGGTCGGAGACCGGCTTGCCGTATTCGAATGACATGCCGAAGTCACCGCGGGTCAGAATACCCCATATCCACTTGTAGTACTGGATGTAGATCGGCTGATCGAGGCCGTAGCGTTCGCGCATGGCGGCGACCGTGCCGGCTTCCACCGCGCCACCCTGGCTCGCCCAGTCGGCCATTAGCGTGGTGAGGTAATCACCGGGCGGAAGCTGGATGATGATGAAGGCGATGATCGACACTGCAAACAGTGTCGGGACGGCGTAGAGCAGCCGTTTTGCCAGAAAAGTGAGCATGATGGTGTGTCCCTGGAACAGGCAAGAGCCTCAGGCAGCCTCGGCCTTATCTTCGCCCCGGCGACGCGAGGGCGCCGCCGGGGAAATGCCGGGCAGGCGACAGGAGGAGGTGTCGCCTGCAGTGGCCGGCCTTTATTCGCCGTCGTCGAAATACCACTGGCTCAGCGTCGGGGCCGGATGCCAGAGGATGCCGTTGATCGGAATGCCGTCATAGACATTCTTCAGGTCGTTGGAGACCATCATGTATTTCGGTTCCGGGCTGACGATGCCGATATTGAGGAAGGCGTTGGCGGAAAGTTCGAGAAATTCCTCCATGCGCGCCTTGCGATCTTCATCGCTCACGGCCTCGTTCACCTTGTCATAGGCCGCCATCAGTTCCTTGACGTTTTCCGGCGGTTCCTCGCCCTTGGCATGGTCCGAATACCAATCCGACCATTTGGTCGCGAAGAAGATGTCGGCATGCTGGAACGGCATGTAGCATCTTACGTCGGTATAGACTTCGGAGAGCCCGCCGACGCAATTCCAGATATAGGCGTCCTGCTCGTTGGCGCTCCACATGGTGTTGAGGCGCGCGCGGTCGGTGGTGCGGATCTGGATGTCGAGGCCGACATCGGCGGCGTATTCCTGCACCATCTGCATGACGTCCGGATAGGACAGACCGAAGACGTCGGACACCATGAAGTTGATGGTGAAGCGATTGCCGTCGGGGCCGAGGCGGAAGCCTTCGCCGTCCTTTTCAGGCATGATCTGGTCCAGCATCTCGTTGGCGAGATCGGGATCATACTCGGTGTATTGGGTGGCCTGGGTCTCGTTGTAGAGTTCGTGCGAAGGCTGCACCGCAACCTGGGCCGGCCGGCCCTGACCCACATAGATCAGGTCGATGATGTCCTGACGATCGATCGCATGGCTGAGCGCGATGCGGAAGTCCTTGTTGTTAAAGATCTCGTGCTTGACCGGATCATCGGTGTTGAGGTTCAGCAGAAGAACCGCATCGTTGGCGGGCAGGTCCTGAACATCGATGAAGTGGTAATTGCCGCTTTCCTGGCCATCATAAAGAACAGAACGGAAGGTGGCGTTGTTGATGTGGCGGAAGGCGAAATCGAACTCGCCCGAGGTCATCTTCAGCACCATGAGCTGCGGATCGTCGACCTTCGCCCAAGTCACGTTATCGATATAGGGAAGCTGGTTGCCGTCCGGATCGACCTTCCAATAATAGGGGTTGCGGGTCACCGCCACGCGCTCGCCGTCGGCATAGGGCACCGTCAGGATCCACGGGTTCATGGTCGGAAGGTCGACATTCTGCCAATAGGCCGGCTGGAAGGTCAGCGAGACCTTGGAGTTGAACAGCGACACCCAATCATTGGCGGCCGGATTTTCGTCCAGAAGCGCCGGAATGCCTTCGGCATTATACTTTTCGTGGAACTGCTTGAGGTAGTGCTTCGGGAAGATCACCGGCTGGTGGCCCTGGCCATAGGCAAGCTGCTGCAGGAACAGGCCATAGGGCACGGCGAATTTGAACTCGACAGTGTCGTCGTCGATTTTGGTGACCTTCACCGGCTCGCCGCCGGCAACAAAGCTCGAGCTCTTGGAAGGCGTCAGCGACTCGTTCATGAACACGTCTTCGTACCAGAACATGATGTCGTCGACGGTGAAGGGCTCGCCATCTGACCATTTCAGGCCCTTGCGCAGCTTGATCGTGTAAGTCGTCGCGTCTTCTGAGACGGTGACCTCTTCGGCCAGCGACGGTTCGATCTTTTCCCAGGCCGGGTCCCACCGCACCAGAAGCTCGTTTGCGACCGTGCGGGTCAGATTGTAATGGTCGCCATTGGCGAGAATGGTGGTGCGCAGCGTGCCGCCGTAATCGCCGATGGAATCGACCATGGTCTCGACATAGGGGTTCTCCGGCAGGCGTTCGGCGACCGGCGGCAGCGTGCCATCGGCAACCTTTTCATCCAACATAGGTGCCTGGTGATAATCCACCGCGCCCGCCGCGCTTGCAAACGCCAGCGCCAGAGCCGTCGACAATGCGGCTCGCTTCAGTGCTTTCGACAGAATCATGTTTCCTCCCGCCCCTTTCAAAGGGCCAATCGGTTTTCACGGCCGGGGCCGCTTTCCGTAATGCGTCTTTTTCGCTGCATGGGCTCCCGGTCCAGATGCAGACAACGAAGGATGCTCCCCATCGCTTCGTTACGCGAAATCGACCATATCGTACATTATATGTCAATTATGATGCGTTATTTAATTTGATATCGTCCATTGTCGACCCTGATCGGTTTCAGTAAATTGACGGCGACGAAACAAACGGGGCCGATGGATGAATGTTATGGAAGGTCGGACGACCAGGGCGTCGAACGAGGAAACGTCGGTCTATGACCGCCTGCGCGATGATATCGTTCACGGTCGCGTCAAGCCGCACGAGCGCTTGAAGGTATCCGAACTCGCTCGGCGCATGGGCACCTCGACCAACCCGGTGCGCGAGGCGTTGCAGCAGCTGCGCGGTGAGGGCTTCGTGATCATGGAGACCAATCGCGGCGCCTGGGTGCGGCCGATGGATGCGGATTTCGTTCGCGACATCGTCGAGATCGAGATGTTGATCGAGCCGAAGCTGACCCGCTGGTATGTCGGCATGGCAACGACAGAAGACCTGCGGTTTCTCGAACAGATATGCGCCGAAATGGAAGCACTCGACCCCGAGAGCGACGATGCCGAACATTCCCGGCTGGATACGCTGTTCCACCGCCGGATGTACGATCGTCACTACAACCACCATGCCGTCGAGCTGTGGTGGCGCCATCGTGATATTCTGGGCGCGATCAGCCGACCCTTCAGGATATCGCCGAAACGCCGGAATGACGTCTTGCGCGAACACCGCGCGCTGCTGGAGGCGCTCCGCAGCCAGGATGCCGACGCGGCCGCCGATATCATCGCCACCCACGTCGCGGCGGCCGGCCGCCATATCATTGAGCAGATGCGCGGCAGCGATGCCGGCCACAGGCTAGGCACCTGATTTCCCGTTTCGATGTTGCGGTCATCGCGCGCTCGGCAGGATCTGGACGTATTGGGTCGCCAAGTGACCGCCATGCTGTTTTATCAGCAGGGCCATCAAGTATGTAGCCTCAGAGGCGAGCTGCCAGACTCAGGACCTACTATGTTATTCGACCTGGCAGCAGGTCCCCACACGCTTTAAATATTTCAAATACTTATCGTGCTGATCGACGGCGAACCCCTGTGCCGATTTACATCACGGCGCTTTTGAGTGCGCTCCCGCCTCCCGCCTCCCGCTCGTCAAGGTCAACCCGCTGCAGGCGCGCCGGTTTGCCCAGGCGCGCGGCAGCCGCGCCAAGACCTATCGCGTCGATGCGCACATGCTGGCGCAGATGGGATAAGCCTTTGACCTTCAGTCAGACTGGCCTGTGGACGAAACCGCGCATGAACTCAAGGAACTGCAGATCGAGCGCATCGCTCTCGTCAAGGACCGTACACGGATGCTTAACCGCATCAAGACCCAACCGCTTGCCCTGACGAAGCGGCACTCAAAGGCGCGCATCGCCCAGATCGAGCGCCAGCTCGCGGCCATCCAGGCCGAGATCGAAACGCGCCTGCGCGAGGATGACTGCAAGCCAGAAAGCTCGACATCCTCACCTCCATTCCCGGCATCGGTCCGGTGACAGCGGCAGCGATCTTGATCGAATGCCCCGAGATCGGAGTGCTTGGCCGAAAGCAAATCGCCAGCCTTGCGGGTTTGGCGCCCATGACCCGCCAATCGGGTCAATGGCACGGCAAGGCCTTCATTCAGGGGGGACGAAAATTCCTGCGCGACGCTCTCTACATGCCGGCCCTCATCGCCATGCACTTCAACACGCAGATGGAGGCAAAATACGAGGCGCTGAAAAGCGCCGGAAAACCCGGAAAAGTCGCCCTGACAGCAATCATACGAAAGCTCATCGAACTGGCAAACGCACTCATCCGCGATGATCGAAAATGGTCAAGAAATGCAGCTTGACCAAGACGGATACTCTAAAGACGTTGCGACGCGTTCAGGCTTTCGACGAGCAAGTCGCCGGTCGCGAGGATGTGCTTGCGAAGCGTGTCGCACGCCCGTTCGGTGTCGCGGATCTTGCACAGTTCCAGGATCGACCGATGTTCGGCTTGCGATTGTTCGCTATGATGCGTCTCTTCCCAGGTAAACCGCAAATAGCGTTCGAAATTCATTCGCAGGTTTTCGATCAGTTCCAGCGTTTTCGGCCGCCGGGCGGGGGTATAGAGTTGTGCGTGAAAGCGGGCGTTGAGCGAGATCTTCGCGTCAACCGAGCTTGCGGCATCCAGCGCGTCAAGAACGTCCTGGCATTGGATGAAGTCGGCGCGCACCATATTCGGAATGGCCCATCGCAGGGCCTGGCACTCCACAAGCGCGCGGAGCTGTGACACTTCCCATGCCTCGTCTGCGCTGAGGACCGCGACGCTGACGCCGCGCCGCGGCTCGGCCTTCAGGAAACCTTCGGCGGTGAGTTGCTTAAAGGCTTCCCTGACGATCATCTGGCTGACGCCATACTGCGTTGCAACCGCATCCTGACGGACACGTTCGCCGCCGGCGAGGCGATTGTGCAGGATCGCGGTCCGCAGTTCATCGATGACGAGGGTCGCTGCCGACCGATTGTCGCCATGACGGCGCGCCTGTGGGTTATCCGTGTCGCTCAAAATCTCGGTCCTTGCTGCAAATTTTAGCGATAATTATTCGCGTCGTCAGTGTCGTGGTTGCCGTCAATTTTTCTCGAACTTTCCTCATAAGTCAATATTTACATGGATTTATCCCCGAACTCCTATTGGCACAATAGCTATTTGCTCGATCATGACCTCGCTTGACACATTATCGATTAACGATTATCGCTAAAAATACCAAATAACAGCCATGTGGATTTTCTGATGTTGCGACTCTCCGATTTCGACGCCGTCACTTTTGATGTCTATGGGACCCTCATCGACTGGGAGCCTTCCATCGTTGCCTTTCTGACAGAATGGGCAAGGAAGGCCGGCGTGAAGGCGGATGGCGAAGAGCTGATCATGGCCTTCGATCGCGCCAGGGCGGAAATCCAGAAGGAGCGACCGGCTCATCTCTATCCCGAGGTACTGCGCCGCTGCTTCGATCGCATCTCCGCCGAATTCGGCGTCCCGGTGGATGCCGGGCAACGGGAGGCGTTTTCAAGAACGCCGCATGAATGGCCGGCTTATTCCGATGCCTCGGAAGGGCTGAAGACGCTGCAGGTACGCGCCAAAATCGGCGCGCTCTCGAACATCGACAATGCCTCGCTTTCGTCCTCTTGCGCGAAGATGGACATACGGTTCGATATCGTCGTCACGGCCGAAAGGGTGGGCGCCTACAAGCCTGCTCAGGAACATTTCGATACGGCCATCGCCGACCTGGATGCGCTCGGTATCCCGCGCAGCCGCATCCTTCACGTCGGCCAAAGCCTGCGGGCGGACATCACGCCGGCCAACAAGCTGGGGCTGAAAAACGCGTGGATCAATCGCCCGCAAAGGCTGCTCGGACTTTCCGGCGAAGGCGCCGCCGAGGCGCGGCCGGATCTGACGGTCGAAAGCCTGGCCGAACTGCTGGACGCAATCGCCTAATCAATCTGAAAACCAAAAAGGGGAATGACATGAAATTTCGCACATTATCCGCGGTCGCAATGATGGCGGCTTCGCTACTCTCGTCGACCGTCGCGTTTGCCCAATCCAGCGACGCGGTGATTGACCGGATCAGGGAGAAGAACGCAATCTCGATCGGCTACCGCGAGGCCTCGATTCCTTTCTCCTACATTGACAAAGAGGGCCGGCCGGTCGGCTATTCGACCGATCTCTGCAAGGAAGTTGCCGAAACGGTGAAGACTGCGCTTGATCTGCCGGACCTGAAGATCGAGTGGGTCCCGGTCAACCTTCAGAACCGGATTCCGCTCGTGGCGAATGGCACGGTCGACATCTCCTGCGAATCGGCCGTCAACACGATCGGCCGGCAGTCGCAGGTCGATTTCTCGAACCCGTTCTTCATCTCCCATACCCGCTTTCTGGTGAAGGCCGGTTCGGGGATAGCAGCACTCGCCGACCTTGACGGCAAGTCTATCGCCTTGCCGATCAATTCGGTTCCGGAGCGGCTGATCAAGTCCCTGGTCGAAAAGGATGACCTCAATGTTCGGATCGTCCCCGTTAAGGATAATTCGGAAGGCTTCCTCGCGCTTCAGACCGGTCGCGCTGATGCATTCTCGACCGACGATATCCTGCTGTTCGGGCTTAAAAACAAGGCGGTTGATCCCGCGGCGTATGAGGTCGTCGGGAAACCGCTCTCCTACGACAGCTACGGTTTTCTCGTCCAGAAAAACAGCACCGTCTTCCTGACCCTCGTGAATGCCACATTGGCGCGGCTTTCGCGCGAGGGGGAATTGCAGGCGCTCTACGGCCAGTGGTTCGACCCGATGGGCGTCCCGCTTTCGCCTGACCTTGCGACAGTCTTTCATGTGATCGCCATTCCGGAATAGGGCGCCGCAACAATCCCGCTTTGGCGCACGGAAGGACGCAAGGATGAACTATTCGTGGAACTGGGCTGTTCTGTTCTCGGAACCTTATCTGCAGTGGCTCGTGTGGGGCACGCTGATGACGATCGTGATCTCACTCGTTGCCTGGGTGGCAGCCCTTGCGATCGGAACCTTTATCGGCGTCCTTCACAGCACGGGAAATGTCTGGATCAGGCTACTGACGCGCAGCTTTATCAGCCTGTTCCGGAATATCCCGCTATTGCTGCAGATGTTCCTCTGGTTCTTCGTGGTCCCGGAACTGCTTCCGGACGCGGCAGGCACGTGGTTGAAGCGCGACCTGCCGTATCCGGCGGTGGTGACCGCCATCGTCGCCCTGGGACTGTTCACCTCGTCGCGCGTTGCCGTGCAGGTCAGCGCCGGCATTGCTGCGCTACCGCCCGGCCAAAGGATGGCGGCGATAGCGTCCGGTCTTTCGCTCGCGCAAGCCTATCGCCACGTGCTCATTCCGCAGGCCTTCCGCGTCATCGTGCCGCCGCTGACCTCCGAATTCCTGACGATCTTCAAGAACTCGTCGATCGCGCTGACAATCGGCGTCTTCGAACTGACGGCGCGTACCCAGCAGATCGAAAGCTACACCTATCAGGGCTTCGAAGCGTTCACCGCCGCCACTGTCATATACGTATCGATTGCGCTCTCCGTGACGATGGTCATGCGCCATGTCGAGCGCCGCACGGCGCTACCGGGAACCATCTGAGAAAGCGGAAACATGTCAGGACTTGATTTCTCCATCATAGCCGACGCCCTGCCTTTTCTCGGCAAAGGCTTGATGATGAGCTTTATGCTGACTGGGATTGCCATGGTCGGCGGTCTGTTGCTGGGGCTGGTTCTTGCGATTCTGCGGCTTTCGAGACTTCGCCTCGTGAGCGCCGTCGCCGCTCTCTATGTCAACGGTTTCCGCGCGATACCGCTGATCCTGGTGATCTTCTGGTTCTACTTCCTGGTCCCGCTGGCGGTGGGCCGCCCGGTTGGCGCGCTTCACTCGGTCATCATCGCCTTCGTCCTGTTCGAAGGGGCCTATTACTCGGAGATTCTGAGAGCCGGCATGCAGAGCGTGCGTCCCGGCCAATGGCAGGCGGCCAAGGCAAGCGGACTGGGCTATCTGCAAACCATTCGGCTGGTGGTGTTGCCGCAGGCCCTGCGGAAGATGGCGCCGCTCATGGTCACCCAGGGCGTCATCCTGTTTCAGGATACGTCGCTGGTCTACGTCGTCTCGCTCCACGATTTCATGACCTCCGCCAGCATTGTCGCCAATACGCAGAACCGCATTGTCGAGATGTATGTGTTCGCGGCGGTCGTCTACTTCATTCTCTGCACGCTCGGCGGCGCGCTCGCCGAGCGGCTGAAACCCAAGCGAGACCGTGCCTGAGCCATTCTCGGTCCGCACGGTCCTCCCATCTATGACTGGATATGCCAATGACGTCGCGCGAAATGATCAGGGTCGAAAATCTGTCCAAACGCTATGGCCATCTGCAGGTCCTGAAAGACTGCAGCCTGACCGTCAGGCGCGGTGAGGTCGTCGTCGTCTGCGGGCCATCCGGGTCCGGCAAGAGCACGTTCGTGAAATGCATCAACGGGATTGAACCGGCCAATTCGGGACATGTGACGATCGAGGGCGAGGCGCTTCCGAGCAAGGGTAGGGCGGCGGCGAAACTCCGCGCGCGTGTCGGCATGGTGTTCCAGCATTTCGAGCTCTACCCGCATCTGCCGGTTCTCGACAATATCTGTCTGGCGCAGGTCCATGTGCTGAAGCGCAGCCGCGACGAGGCGGTGAGCAAGGCCGAGGGCCTTCTTAAGCGCGTCGGATTGCTGGACAAGAAGCAGTCCTATCCTGCTCAGCTTTCCGGCGGCCAGCAGCAGCGCATCGCCATTGTCAGGGCGCTCGCCATGGACCCTGTCGCCATGCTCTTCGACGAGCCTACCTCCGCGCTTGATCCCGAGATGATTGGCGAGGTACTCGCCGTGATGACCGAACTTGCGCAGGAGGGCATGACCATGATCGTGGTCACCCACGAGATGGGTTTTGCCAAGGCCGCCGCGGACCGGATGGTCTTCATGGATCACGGGTCGATCATCGAGGAGGCGGAAACCGAACGCTTCTTTGCCTCTCCTAGCTCCGAACGAGCACGCCTTTTCCTCTCTCGCATTCTGGTCCACTGACATGACTGACCTCATAGCCCCCACCGCCAACGACATTATCGAGGCGCGCCACACGCTTGAAGGCGTGGCGGTTCGCACGCCGCTGCTGCGATCCGAAAAGCTCGACGCCATGACCGGCGCCAGGGTTTTCATCAAATGCGAGAACTTGCAGCGTACCGGCGCCTTCAAGTTCCGGGGCGCCTATAACTGCCTGTCGCGGCTGGATCGCGCGGCTTTTCCGGGTGGGGTCGTGGCCTATTCGACAGGCAATCATGGTCAGGCGATCGCAACGGTTGGCCGGATGCTCGGCATCGCCGCAACCATCGTGATGCCAGCCGATGCGCCCGCGATCAAGATCAGCAAGGCGCGCGAGAATTGCGCGAACGTGGTGCTCTATGACCGCCACACCCAGTCGCGCGAACAGATCGCCGCCGAAATCGCCGAAAAATCACCCGTCGCCATCGTGCCGCCCGGCGATAACCCGCTTATCATTGCGGGGCAGGCAACCGTCGCTGCGGAAGCGTTCGAGCAGGTCGGGGACATCGCGGTCGATACGGTCATGGTGCCTTGCGGGGGAGGCGGTCTTTCGGCGGGAACATGCCTTGCGGCAAGAGCAGTGCCTTCCAGCGCGGAAATCTGGGCCGTCGAGCCGGAGGATTTCGACGATACGCGGCGTTCGCTTGCAAGCGGAAAGCGCGAAGTCAATCAGGCTCTCTCCGGCTCGATCTGCGATGCGCTTCTGGCGCCGACGCCCGCCGAACTGCCGTTTTCGATTAACCGTGAGGGTCTGGCAAAGGTGTTGGTCGCGTCTGATCCGGAGGTGTTGCGGGCGATCCGCTACGCTTTCGAGGAACTGCGTCTGGTCGCCGAACCGGGAGGCGTCATCGCGCTGGCTGCGCTTTTGAACGATCCTCAGGCCGTTCGCGGGAAGACCGTGATCGTCATTATCTCCGGCGGTAATGTCGAACCGACGATTTTCACGCACGCTCTCAACGCCGCCGACGTTCAATCGATCACACTGTAATTCTCTCAACGAGGTTGAAATGGTTTCCATCACCGAAAAATTCGCCACACTCGCAACCGACAACGCGCCGGGGCAGGAAGTCCGACAGAATGCCGGCAATATCAGCGAGATCATGCGTGGCGACAAACTCTCGGGCCGTCTCGTCGATTTCTCGCATGGCGACGTTGATGCCTTCACGCCCACGCCGGGCGCATTCGACCGGTTTTCGGAAGCCGTCGAAGCCGGCGGCCGTCAGGCCTATACCGAATATCGCGGGTCGTCCGACATTCGCGCCGAACTGGCGGAGCGGCTTGCGGCGTTTACAGGGGCATCCGTTTCCGCGGACGACGGGGTCATCCTGACGCCCGGAACGCAGGGCGCGCTGTTTCTGGCGGTCGCCTCCGTGGTCTCGGATGGCGACAGGGTGGCGATCGTGCAGCCCGACTACTTCGCCAACCGCAAGCTGGTCCAGTTCTTCGGCGGCCAGGTGATGCCTGTGGCGATGCATTACATGAATTCGACCGCCGAAGCCGGGTTGGATCTTTCGCAGTTGCGCGCCGCGTTCGAGGCCGGGGCGCGAACCTTCCTGTTTTCCAATCCGAACAACCCCACCGGCGCCGTCTATTCAACAGGTGAGATCGACAGCATCGTCGAACTCGCCCGCGAATTCGACGTCACCATCATCGCGGACCAGCTCTATTCCCGGCTGCGCTATGACGGCGAAAGTTATACCCATATCCGGGCGCGCGGCCTGCCGGCCGAGAAGGTGCTGACCATCATGGGACCGTCGAAGACGGAGTCGCTCAGCGGTTATCGGCTCGGCGTGGCCTTCGGCTCCGCGTCAATCGTCGGGAGGATGGAGAAGCTGCAGGCCATCGTGTCCTTGCGCGCGGCAGGCTATAACCAGGCCGTGTTCAGGACCTGGTTCAATGAGCCGGAGGGATGGATGGACGAGCGGATCCGCCTGCATCAGGCGATCAGGGACGATCTCCTCGCGGTTTTCCGCAGCGGCGGTCTTGATGCGCGCGCACCACAAGCAGGAAGCTACCTGTTTCCGACCCTGCCTGCGCTTTCAGTCGGTCTGCAGGATTTCGTGCGGCTGCTTCGGCATCAAGCCAATGTCATCGTAACACCCGGAACCGAATTCGGGCCTCACCCCAACAGCGTTCGGCTGAACTTCTCGCAGGATCATGCGGCAACCGTCGAAGCCGGCAAGCGCATCGTCGAGATGGTTCGCCGCTATCGCGGCGAGAACAGCTGATGGACCGGAGCGCACCGCGACCGCAGGGACGCTATCTCCCGGCAAAGCGTCACCGCGATCTGATCTTCGTCTCCGGAATGACGCCAAGAGAAGACGGCCAACTTCTTCACGTAGGGAAGGTTGCGCCGGATGCCCCGGTCGAAACCTACCGGCAGGCGGTGGAACTGGCTGCCGGGAATGCGCTGAGGGCAGCGCGGTCCCAACTGTTCGATGGCGAACAGATAGTTTCGGTTCTAAACCTGACGGTCTATGTGAACGCACCGGAGGGATATACCCTTCACAGCAAGATCGCCGATTTTGCTTCAAGCTTCCTGGAAAAGTATACAAATGATGGCATATCCAGCCGGGCTGCCGTCGGAGTGAGTTCCCTGCCGAGAGATGCCACCGTTGAAGTGTCTATGATCGCGACGGCAAACCATGTCGTGCCCGAAGCGGTTTCTGAATGACACCGATGATCGGATGGCTAGGTGTAAGGTTCGAATCCCTTCAAGACCTTTGTGACGAACCCCACTGACAGGTTGTGTCACTGCTGAAATTGGCAGCATCGAGTTAGTGACTTATGCACTCTTTGTCGTTCGGATTTTCACCGTGATTCCCGTGCACCGGGTTCTTGCGTCAACTGGATCGGTGGAACATGCGCTGGCTCGGCGGGCTGTTTGCTGCACCGGGATACCATGCGTTTCAGGACGGCCGACAGGTGTGTGACGAATATAACTCTCGCTGCCTCATGTGGGTTCTCCCTGCCTGAGGCGGTGAGCGATCTCCAGAACGCTGGTCCGCGCCGTATGCCTGTCGCACACATTCACGCAAGGGGTCCCGCGTCTTGCCACCCACGGGATCAGCACATCGAAGTCCAGTTCTGCAATGGCTTCCAGACTGGCGATGTAATTCTGGCGATTGCTTTCGCCGAGCACCACCGCCTCCCATCGGCCGTCATGGTTCCAGATGCTGTCGCCGCTGAACAGAACCCTGTGGTCTCCGCAGGTCCAGAGGAACATGGCGGAGCCAGCGGTGTGACCGGGCGTCGGGATGATGTCGATATACGCTTGGTTGTTCTGATACGCATCGAAGGTCCGGACATTTGGCAGGGAACGTGCCGTCTCGGCCCGATCGGCTGCCGCGACATAGGGCGTCAGGTCCAGCTCGGGCGGCCCATACATTTCCTCGTGCCAATGGCTCATCAGCAGCGTTTTCGGCGCGCCGCCTTCCATTGTGGCGCTTTCCGACAGGCCCGGCGCGTTGTAGATCGCCAGTGTGCCGTTCTCTCCCTTGATGAGGAAGGACCGGACGACGACGTCGCGCATGAAGGGCAGGTCCGCGGCCGACGTGGTGAAGAGATTGGGCAGGGAAATTTCGTTGCTTGTGACCTGCGTCAGCATTGGCTTCCTCCGTTCATTGACTGTGCGGCTTGTATGTTGCGGCTGCTGTCCATCATCACGCCGCAAGCGATCCGCCGAAACGTTGGGGAACGAGATCCGCCCGCTCGTCGCCGCTCCTGATCAGGTCGAGAATTCTGTCCGCGACCCTCTCTGGCGTGTGGGCCACGGCCGCGGCGGGCTCGGCCCTGGCCGCCTCGCTGCCGGCCTTGAGTGCATCGGTGAATTCCGTGGCGGTGACGAAGGGAAGCATGGTCGAGACCGCGATTCCCTGATCGGCCAGTTCCGCGCGCGCCACGGCGGAGAGCATGTTGAGTCCTGCCTTGGCGCTGTTATAGGCGACGCTATGCGGGCGCGGGTAAAACGTCACCCCCGAGCTCACATTGATGATGGCGCCGGCGCCCTGGGCGCGCATCAGTGGAAGCACCGCCTGCATCATGATCAGCGGCGCCACCAGGTTGAGGTCGAGAATATCCCGGAAATCCTCGATCGCGATATCTTCGATGGCGGCTTCGAGTCCCTGACCGGCGTTGTTGACCAGCACGTCGACCCGTCCATAGGTGTCTTCAGCCTGATCCCTGTCGGTGACATCGCACCGAACGGCAAGGGCATTGCCCAGTTCTTCGGCGAGTTCGGTGATGCGATCCTCGCGCCGCGCCAGCAGGACAAGGCGCGCGCCGGCGGCGAACGCCGCCCGCGCCGTCGCAGCGCCGATGCCGGACGATGCGCCGGTAATCATGATGACGGAACCTTGAATGTTCATGCCGTTTACCCCTGTTGTGGCCGGCTGGAGGTCCGAGCCTATGCCGATGGGCTAAATGATGCTATCATAAGATAACTATCATATAATAGGCAAAATGGCAACCATGAACGACGACACCGCGCGCAAGCTCTACACGCTCGCTGACCTGATTCACGCCGTCGGACGTCATTTGTCTGTTCCGGACGGCCTCGAACCCGGACCGTGCACGCCGGTCGAAATCCTGGTGATGCGCCATGTTCTGCAAAACCCCGGCACGTCCGCGCGCGAAGCCGCCGAGGCTGCCCTTCTGCCCTCGAGCAATTTCAGCCGCGTTCTTCGCGGATTGACCGAAAAAGGCCTGCTGCGGCAGGAAACGGACGAGCGCGATGCGCGGGGGAAGAGGCTTTATCTGACCGACCGCGCCAAGGCCAACTTCAAAAGAATGCAGGAGGTCTGGAGCCGCGACCTCTCGGGACTGATCGAAGATGACCGTCAGCTCGAAGCGGTCAACGCAACGCTGAGGCATATTGAGACCAGGCTCATCGAGCGCCGGAAGGGCGACGCTTCAGGAAGCAAGGGCACCGCTCGTCAGACCTCCGTTTAGATCCATGTCAGGTAGCTCTGCGGCCCTCGACAAACCGGACCATATAGTGTCAACAGGTAGTACCTTTCGATACGGAGGCTCGTGTGGCATCAGCTAACGTCTATCAAGCTCGATGACGACATGAAAGGCCGCGCTTGGCATCTGGCGGAAGCGCGGCAACGAACGTCGCACTGGATCATGCGGAAAGCGATCTCGCAGTATGTTGAACGTGAGGAGAAGCGTGAAGCTTTGCGGCGCGATACGGTGCGTGCTTGGGAAGAGTTCCAAGAAACCGGCATTCACGCGACGGCTGAAGACGTGGACCGCTGGCTGGAAAGCTGGGGAACGGACAACGAGCTGCATGCGCCTGAATGTTACAGGTAATATTTGCCCCGGCAGCCATCCGGGATTTGCAACGACTCTGAGACTTCCTGCGCCCGAAGAACCCGATGCCGCCCGCCGTGCTGATGAGACCATTCGCCAAAGCCTGAAGATCCTCACCTTGGCCGGATGGTCGATGACATGCCCGAGGAGGCCCGGGAACGACTCATCGACTTCGGTGACAGAGGGTATATCCCACAGTATCTTATTGATGATACGCAGATAACTATTCTGGGAATCCGGCATCAAAAAGAAGCTGGATATTTTTAATCCATCCTCCGAAAGAGCAAGATGCTGCAGGGCGTGTTGGTCCCACCGGTCTAGGTATGATCGGCAACGCCAAAATGGCCGGAGTGTCTTTCTGAAGATCGGGAGGAAGCCCAAATTGAACTACCGCGCGCAGCCAGCGCCCGGCCTTTCGCCGCTACCGGAGAACGAAGAAGAGCGACTGGAAGCCCTTCGTCAGGTCCACATTTTGGATACACCTCCTGAAGAGACCTTCGACCGATTGAAACGGTCGGCAGGACCCTTCAGATCGGTTCGACGCGCTGATCTTCAATGAAGGCGATGATCGCTTCAGCGGGCGGTCGAATTACACCTGCGCAGAATAAGCTGGCGCCTTGCACGATATCTCATGCGCCCGGCGCAGCTTACGGCTCTGAGGTTCGAGCGCTTTAATCCGATCTCGTTCCTCGGTCGTCCCAATCCGCCTCAGTCGGCCGTCCAGCCGCCGTCGATCATCAAGGCGCTGCCGGTGATCAGCGACGCGGCGTCGGAGGCGAGGAAGGTGACGGCGCCCATGATGTCCTCGACCTCGCCGATGCGGCCGAGCTTGATTTTGTCCTCGACCCATTTCAGCCGCTCGGGATTGGCAAAGGTCTGTTCGGCGAGCGGCGTCCGGATGAAGGTAGGGCAGATCGTGTTGACGCGAATGCCGTGGCCGCCCCACTCGATCGCCATCGATTTGGTGAAGCCTTCGACCGCGTGCTTGGTGGCGCTGTAGACTGCGCGGTCGATGCCGCCGACATGGGCCATCTGCGAGGAAATGTTGATGAGCGAACCGGGCCGACCGGCAGAAATCAACATGGAAGCGACGGCGCGGGTCAGGAAATAGGCCCCGCGCAGATTGATGTCGGTGGTCAGGTCGAAATCCGCAAGCGAGGTCTGAAGCGCCGGCGCGTGGCGTGCAATGCCGGCGCTGTTGACGAGAATGTCGAAGGGGCCGCTTTCTGCGACCCGCGCCTCCGTCTCCTCGACATTCTGCACATCGAGCGCCATCGCCCGCGCCTCGTATCCGGCCTCCGCAAACGCGGAAACGACTTCATCAAGCCGGTCCGCCGAGCGCGCGGCGAGCGTGACGCGCGCGCCGGCTTCGGCCAGCGCGGCGGCTGCTGCAAGGCCGATGCCGGAGGATGCGCCCACGACGAGGGCGGCGCGGCCATCCAGCCGGAACGAGGGCGTGCGGGGTAGTTTCAACATCCCGGCCTCACTCGGCTGCCGTGCCATAGGCGACATTGCGCCCGCCATAGCGGCGCACGCGGACATTCGCCTGCTCCGCATGACCGACAAAGCCTTCCAGCATGCAAAGCCGCGAGCAATAGGCGCCGATATTGGCCGCCGCCTCGTCAGTCAGCACCTTCTGGTAGGAATGGGTCTTGAGGAACTTGCCGACCCAGAGCCCGCCGGTGTAGCGCCCCGCCCGACGCGTCGGCAGCGTGTGGTTGGTGCCGATCACCTTGTCGCCATTGGCGACATTGGTGCGGGGGCCGAGAAACAGCGCGCCATAGGAGCGCATGTTTTCCAGGAACCAGTCATCGCGGTCGGTCATCACCTGCACGTGCTCGGATGCGATCTCCTCGGAAACCTGCAGTATTTCCTCATAGCTATCGCAGACGATGACCTCACCGTAATCCGCCCAGCTTTTTGCCGCGGTTTCGGCCGTGGGCAGGATCTTCAGCAAACGATCGATTTCTGCAAGCGTTGCCTCGGCGAGCTTCATCGAGTTTGTGACCAGCACCGCCGGCGAATTATAGCCATGCTCGGCCTGGCCCAGAAGATCGGTTGCGCACAATTCGCCATCAACCGTGTCATCGGCGATCACCATGGTCTCCGTCGGGCCGGCGAACAGGTCGATCCCCACCCGGCCGAAAAGCTGGCGCTTGGCCTCGGCCACATAGGCATTGCCCGGCCCGACCAGCATATGCACCGGGTCGATCGTCTCGGTTCCGATCGCCAGCGCGCCCACCGCCTGAATGCCGCCCAGCACGTAGATCTCGTGCGCGCCGCCAAGATGCATCGCCGCGATCACCGCCGGATTGGGCTCGCCCCTGAAGGGCGGCGTCGCCGCCGCAATGCGTGGAACGCCTGCCACCGAAGCGGTCGCGACCGACATATGCGCGGACGCCACCATCGGAAACTTGCCGCCCGGCACATAGCAGCCCACCGACTGGACCGGGAGGTTGCGGTGGCCGAGGATAACGCCGGGCATGGTCTCCACCTCGATATCGCGCATCGAATCCCGCTGGGCCTGCGCAAAATTGCGCACTTGCGCTTGGGCAAACTTGATGTCCTCCATGTCGCGCGTCGAAACCCGGTTCATCAGCGCCTCGATCTCCGAGGACGTCAGACGGAAGGCGGAGGGCGTATAGTTGTCGAACTTCTCCGACAGTTCGCGCACGACCGCATCGCCCCGCTGTTCGATGTCCTTGAGGATGCCCTCGACGGTGCTGCGCACCTTGAGGTCATCGTCGGAACGCTCGGTCTCGGGCTTGCCTCGCTTGATATGGGTGATCGTCATGGAACGTCTCTCTTTCGTCGGTGAATTGCGCCGCGATTGTCAGATCTCTGCGGGTTCGCGATGGGAAAGGTCATTATTTTCGGCCGGCACGGGACAGATCAGCGGCAGGCTGACCAGTTCCAGCGCCCCGGCTATCCGGATGAGCATGCGCTCCTGCCCGAAGCCGCCCACAAGCTGGGCACCGAGCGGAAGACCGGTGTCGCCGAGGCCGCAGGGCAGCGAAATCGCCGGGTGGCCGCTCATGTTGAAGGGCATGGTGCGCATCGGCGTCCAGACCGGACCATCGCGAAAATCGGTGAAAGCAGGCGCGGGTCCGAGCGTTGTCGGCGTCAGCAGCGCCGCACATGTCTGCAATGCCTCATCGACCCGAAGACGGAACCCGGCCGCGACCGATTGCGCCGCTGCAACGTGCTCATCTGTCAGCAACGCGCCGGTGAGCAGGTTGCGCCGCGCATCGACGCCATAGGCCTCGTAATTGCGGCCAAGGCCCTCCTTGTGCACGGCAAGCGCCTTGGCCTGCAGGATCACGGTGGCCGCGTCCTCGAGCGGCTGATAATCCGGCAGATCGACCAAGTTGATCCGCGCGCCGAGCATCGAAAGCCTTCCGGCGGCATCGTCCAGCGCAGACAGCACGGCGGCATCGGTATGCGGATCATCGGCAAACCAGTCGCGGGCATAGCCGATGACGAGCCCGGCAATGTCCTGTCTCGGCGCCACCGGCGCAAAGCCGGGAATGAGCCGCTCGAGCACGAACGCCACGTCGTCGACAGAAGCCCCGATCGGGCCGACGACATCGAGGCTCCGCGACAGCGGAAAGCATCCGCGATCGGGCACAAGCCCCCTCGTCGGCTTCAGCCCGACAACGCCGCAATAGGCGGCCGGCGCGCGCACCGAGCCGCCGGTGTCCGTGCCGAGCGCTACCCGCATCAGACCGCCGGCCACCGCCGCCGCCGAGCCCGAGGAGGAGCCGCCGGTGATATGGTTGGTGTTCCAGGGGTTGCGCGCCGGTGGGTTCGGCTGGTCATAGGCAGGGCCGGTCAGCGCGTATTCATAGGTCGCGAGCTTGGCCACGGGGATCATGCCCGTCCGGCGCAGCGTGGCCACTACGGCGGCATCCTCGGCAGGCATCTCGTTATGGGCATGGGAGCCGCAGCGGGTCGGCTGGCCGGCGACATCAATGATATCTTTGACGCCGAAGACGAGCCCGGCAAACGGCGGACGGTCCTCGGGCGCCATCAAGTCGAGACGCTCGGCCTCGGCAAGCGCTGTCTCCGACAGGTGGACGATCGACTTGAGGGCGCCGTCCCGCCGCGCGATGCGCTCAAGGGCGGCCTCGACCAACGCCGACGCGGTCATTTCGTTCGCCGCCAGCATCGCCGCCTGCTGCCTAAATGTCAGGTCAAGCGGCATCGACTTTACCTTTGGCGAGCTTTTTGCCGATCAAAGCCAGATGTTTGGCCTGGCCGAAGGCGGCCCTGGCGTCCTCTTCAGACGCCTTTATGCCCAAAGCCTTGAGCCGGTCGAGAAAGCTTCCGAAGTCCATGCCTGGCATCCGTGTTGAATATGATTGCATAGGCTAAATATCAGATAAATAACCATAAAGAAAAGATAGTTGCGTCAAAATATGCAAAAAATTTGCATAAGTATGCATTATTTGGTTGATAGGAAGGGAGAATTCGATCACTATAACTGCAAGCGTATGCAAATGAAATACCACCGATCGGCGTAAAGAGGACAGATATGGGTTCCGAAGACAAGACCACAGCGATCACCAAGAATGCCAAGCCGCAGCGTGGCGACGGGCCCCATGAGGGGCGCGTCATGCAGGTTGAGCGTTCGGACTTCACCGACCTGGTGCCCGAGGGCCGGGCCCCCGTGCAAGGCATGGATGGCTTCGATCCCTGTTATTCGGATATCGTCGACTATATCGTCCGCTGCACGCACAAGATCTGGGACGAACGCGATGTCGGCCTGATCTACACCCATTACACCCATAATATCGTGCTCTACACTCCGCTGGCCAATGTCTATAACCGCGAGGCCGTGGTGCGCGACACGATCCAGCGCCTGGCCTCCCTGCCGGAACGCCACGGGATGGCGACGCATGTGGTCTGGAACGGGGACGACAAGGACGGCTTCTACACCTCGCATCTCGTCACCGGCTCGGGCCGCTATACCCAGAACGGGCAGTACGGCCCCGCCAATGGCAGGCCCTTCGTCTCCCGCACGATCGCCGATTGCATGATCCACCGCAACAAGATCTACCGCGAATGGGTGGTGTCCGACCAGATGGCGATCATCCGCCAGCTCGGCATCGACCCCGTGCCCTATGCGGAAAAGATCGCCGCCGCCAAGCTGGCGCAGGGCCTGACCCAGCTCGATATCGGCGAGGTCGGGCTGATGCTCGGCCAGTATCCCCCGGCCGAAGAGGCGAACCTCGATATTGCCAACAATGATATCGAGCGCACCACGCTTTCCTGGCTGCATGATGTCTTCAATCGCAAGATGTTCGGCCGGATCCGCGACGTCTACGCGCCGACCGTGATGTATCACGGACCGCTGATGAAGGAGCTCTACGGCACCGCCTCCGTGACCCACCAGACGCTCGGCCTCGTCGCCAGCATGCCCGATGCCGTGTTCGCCCCGCAGCATATCTGCTCCACGCCCTGCATCGAAGGCGGCACCAAGGTTGCCGTGCGCTGGGTGATGGAAGGGCATCACCTTGGCTACGGCGCGCTGGAAAGCCTCGGCGATCCGACCGGCAAACATATCCGGTTGATGGGCATGTCCCACTACCACTACAAGAACGGTCGGATCGTTGATGAGTGGACCGTTTACGACGAGCTTTCCATGCTGGTGCAGATCAAGCTTGCCCAGATGGCCGACAAGGCTTCGGCCACCGCCGAGGCGGCCGAATAATCATCATCAACCCACAAGATGATCTGCGACCAACGCAGACGCGAACCAACGGAGTGTGGAATGAAAACCCTGACTTTGACAACGGCAGCCCTGGCACTCGTTCTCGGTGCGGGGGCCGCCCATGCGGGATGCGGGATTGAAGGCGGCAGCGTCCGCATCCTGGCGAATGATTTCGATGCCATTGGCACCGTGCTGGACGGCGC
Organism: Martelella mediterranea DSM 17316; assembly: GCF_002043005.1. Lineage (NCBI taxonomy): Bacteria > Pseudomonadati > Pseudomonadota > Alphaproteobacteria > Hyphomicrobiales > Aurantimonadaceae > Martelella > Martelella mediterranea. The sequence continues at coordinate 63,434 of NZ_CP020333.1, forward strand.
CAAGGCCTGTGCCGGCGACGGCGTGACCGTTGAGGTCAACATGACCACCGAGCACAAGTCCATCCAGGTCCCGGCGCTGACGGTCAATCCGGCGCAGTACACCGTTGCGGTGATCGCCAATAACTCGATCGTGCCGCTGCTCAACGACGATCTGATCCGCCCGATGGATGATCTGGTCGAGAAATACGGCCAGCAGCTTCAGCCGTCCCAGCTCGTCAAGGTTGGCGGCAAGGTCATGGGCATCGCCTTCATGGTGAACGGCCAGAACCTCTATATCCGGGGCGATATCCTGGAAGAGGCCGGTCTCGAGCAGCCGACCACGATCGAGGGCATTCTGGAGGCCGCGAAGGTGATCCGCGAAAAGGGGATCATGGAATATCCGCTGGCCGCCGCCGACCAGGCCGGCTGGTATCTCGGCAATGAATTCGTCAACACCTATCTCGGCCTTGGCGGCGAATTCTTCGAGCCGGGCTCGGCCGAACCCGCCATCGATGGCGAGACCGGCCTGAAGACGCTGGAGATCATGAAGGCGCTCACCGAATATATGGGCCCGGAATACATGACCTACACCTCCAACGAATTGAAGGCGATGTATCTCGCCGGCGAGGTCGCGATCATGAACCAGTGGGCCTCGATGGTGAACGGCCATATCGATCCGAACGGCCCCGCGCCTGAAATCGGCGAGGCCACCATCCTCGCCCCCGCGCCGACCGTCGGCGGCGGCGACATTCCGGCGGCAGCGCTCTGGTGGGACGGCTTCACTATTGCCAAGAACATTTCGGATGAAGACGCCGAAGCCTCGTTCATCGCCATGATGAACGGCATCCGCCCGGAAGTCGCCACGGAAAATCCCGCGGGCGCCGCCTGGCTGATGGCCGGCTTCAACCCGCCGCCGACCGCCGAAGCAATCCTCGCCAACGCTGCAAACGGCGCCCAGGCCTATCCGATGTCGCCCTATATGGGGCTGATGCACACCGCACTTGGCGCCGAACTGCCGGACTTCATGCAGGGCAAGGAATCCGCCGAGCAGGCGCTGGCCGATGTCGAGGCCGCCTATCGCGCCGCCGCGCGCGAAGCCGGTTTCCTGAACTGATATTGCGTCGTCGCGGCCCCGCCCGATAATGGCGGGGCCGCATCACGTTCCGGGGTATCCTCATGCGCCATCGAGATTTCGCCGCCTTCATCCTGCCGTCGGCGCTTGCCATGCTGCTGTTCATCGCGCTGCCGATCATCTCGGTCGCGGTCCAGTCGCTGTTCGTCGAGCACGATCAGGTGCTGGTTTCGGTCGAGAACTGCGGCCCCTTCGGCTGCAAGGAAGAGACCCGCGTCGACACAGCCGCGACTGCGGCGCTGCGCGACGCCGAACCGCTCGGCAAGTTCACCGGGCTCGGCACCTATTTCAACCGCTCGCATCTGGCCGTTGACGAGGTCGGCGCGATCCTCGCCGACAACCAGGGTTTCAGGGATGTCGTCGCGCGGATCTACAATCTTCCCCTTTACAAGGCGCTGAGCTTCACCCTGATCTATACCTTTCTCGTGACGCCGCTTGCGATCTTGTTCGGCTTCGCCGTCGCGCTCGGCGTCAACATGACGCCGCGGATCTATCGCGGGCCGGTGATCTTCCTGTCGCTGCTGCCCTATATCGTGACGCCGCTGCTCGGCTCGCTCATCCTGTTCTGGATGATCAATTCCGACGGCATCATCGGCGCCACTTTGCAATTCCTGTTCCAGGACCCCGAGCTCTCGCTGAAGGCGAGCCCGTTTCTCACCTGGGTCACGCTGATAGTCTACGGCACGTGGCACATGACGCCCTTCGCCTTCGTGGTGTTCTACGCCGGCCTGCAGACGCTCCCGCAGGACACGCTGGAATCGGCGATGATCGACGGCGCCAACCGGTTCGAACGCATCCGCTATGTGGTCGTCCCGCACCTCGTGCCGCTCGCGACCTTTGTCGGGCTGGTGCTGCTGATGGATAATTTCCGGGTGTTCGAGCCGATCATCGGGTTCTCGTCGGAAGCGAACGCCACCTCGCTCTCCTGGCTGATCTACAACGACCTCACAGGCCAGGTGGACCAGCTATTCGGCTCGGCCGCCGCCACCTCGATCCTGACCATGATCGGCGTCGTCATTCTCCTCAGCCCCGTCCTGGTGCGGACCTGGCGCGAATTCAACAGAAAGGCCCGGGCATGAAAGGCACGATCGGCTATTCCAGACCGCTTGCGATCTTCACCTCGGCGGTCCTGCTCATCTGGCTCATCATGGCCGCTTTCCCGTTCATCTGGACGGTCTGGGGCTCGTTCAAGGTGGAGGCGGATTTCTTCAGCCGGGTCTCGTTCTGGAACGCGATCTTCGGATCGGCGACCGAGCGCCAGACCGGCAGCGCGTTCACGCTCGACGGCTATCGCGGCGCCTGGGTGGAGCGCCAGTTCTACGTCTCGGTGTTCAACACCGCGATCGTGACGGTCTGCGTCACCTCGATCTCGCTGTTGTTCGGCACACTTGGCGGCTACGCGCTGTCGCGCTCGACCCGCAAATACACGTTCTGGATCCTGATCGCGGCGCTGGTGTTCCGCGCCATGCCGCACATCACCCTGGTCTCGGGCTTCCTGCTGCCCTTCTTCGAACTCAACATCTGGGGCTACCTGCCGACCGCGATCATCGTGCTGGTCGCCATCAACCAGCCCTTCACCATCTGGATGCTGCATTCCTTCTTCCTGTCGATCCCGAAGGACCTCGACGAAAGCGCGATGGTGGACGGATGCACGCGGTTCCAGGCCTTCCGGCTGGCGATCATGCCGGTGATGTGGCCGGGCGTGATCACCACCGGCCTGTTCAGTTTCCTGCTCGCCTATAACGACTTCTCGGTCACGGCGCTGCTGCTGAACCAGCACAACCAGACCATGGTGCCCAAGATCAATTCCTTCCTCGGAACAGTGCAGACCGAGGGCACCATCATGTATGCGGTCGCCGCCACCGTTTCGGCCACCGTTCCACTGTTCATTCTCGTGATGTTCTTCCAACGCCAGATCGTCAGCGGCCTCACCGCCGGCGCCGTCAAGGGTTAGACCATGGCCGAAATCCACCTGAAAAACGTTTCCAAGCGCTGGGGCCGAGTCGTCGGCGTCGACAATTTCGACCTGAAGATCGCCGATCGCGAATTTCTGGTCCTGCTCGGCCCCTCCGGCTGCGGCAAGACCACGACAATGCGGATGATCGCGGGGCTCGAGACCGTCACCGATGGCGAGGTGATCATCGGCGGGCGCGTGGTCAACCGGCTGGAGCCGAAGGACCGCGACATCGCCATGGTGTTCCAGAGCTACGGGCTCTATCCCAACCTTTCGGTCTACGAGAACATCCGCTTTCCGCTGAAGGTGCGCAAGGCGCCCAGGGCCGAGCATCATGAACGGGTGATGCGGGCGGCCGAGATGGTCGACCTGACCCAGCTTCTCGACCGCCGCCCGGCCGAGCTTTCCGGCGGCCAGCGCCAGCGCGTGGCGCTTGCCCGCGCGATCGTGCGCAAGCCGACCGTGTTCCTGATGGACGAACCGCTGTCGAACCTCGACGCAAAGCTGCGCGTCTCCACGCGCGCCGAGATCAAGAACCTGCAATATCAGCTGAAGACCACGACGATCTACGTAACCCACGACCAGATCGAGGCGATGACCCTTGCCGACCGGGTGGTGGTGATGAACAAGGGCGTGATCCAGCAGGTCGGCTCGCCGACCGAGATCTACGATTTTCCCGCCAACACCTTCGTCGCCTCCTTCATCGGCTCGCCGGCCATGAACCTTGTCGATGGCGCGATCGAAAACGGCGTGTTTTCGGCGCAAAACATCAAGGTGGCGGGGTTTCCGACCGCCCGTTCCGGCCCGATCACGCTCGGCTTCCGCGCCGAGGACGCCGAGATGACCGACGGCCCGGCCGAGCTTGAGGCCGAGATATTCGCTCTCGAGCTTCTGGGCGATGCCTCGATGGTGGCGGTGGAGGTCGGCGGCGACCTCGTCAACCTCAAGGCCACCAAGGATTTCCGCGCCGAGATCGGCACGCCGCTTTCAGCCCGCATCCCGCGCGCCGCCTGCCACCTCTTCGATGCGACAACCGGCGAACGGCTGCAGCTTGAGGGGTGACAGAAACCGCCCCTGACTGTAGGGAGAATGAGGAACAAGCCCGGAGAACAGCGTGAACAGCAAACAGGTCACATCCGTTGACGTCGCCCGACGCGCCGGCGTCAGCCAGTCGGCCGTTTCACGTTTTTTCACGCCCGGCGCCTCGGTCTCCAAGAAGACCGCCGAGAAGATCCGGATCGCAGCCGAGGAGCTCGGCTATCGCCCCAATGTTCTGGCCCGCGCGATGATCACCGGCAAGAGCCGGATCATCGGCGTGGTGGTCTATTATTTCGAAAACCAGTTCTATCCCGAAGCCGTCGAGAAACTGTCGATCGCGCTGCAGGAGAACGGCTACCACGTGCTCCTGTTCATGGCCTCCAGCACGATCGGCGATGTCGAGCCGGTGATCCAGGAAATCCTGTCCTATCAGGTGGATGGCCTGATCATGGTGTCGGTTTCTCTGTCCTCCACACTTGCCGAGCGCTGCCGCGACCACGGCATTCCGGTTCTGTTGTTCAACCGCGAACAGCCCGCCGACCGGTTGCGCGCCGTCACCAGCGACAATTACCAGGGCGGGCGCATGGCCGCGCAACTGCTGCTTAAGGGCGAGCCGAAGCGAATTGCCCACCTGGCAGGTTTCGGAGGCGCCTCCACCCAGATCGATCGCGAGGCCGGCTTTCTGGCGGCTTTGAAGGATGCCGGAAGAGAACTTCATTCCCGCGCGGACGGCAATTTCCACTATGTCGAGGCGAGCGACGCCGCGCGCGAGCTCTTCGATGTCGCCGAACCGCCGGATGCCCTGTTCGTCAGCGACGATCATATGGCGATCGCGGCGCTCGACGTCATCCGGCTGGAATTCAAATTGAGGGTGCCGGAAAACGTCGCCGTCGTCGGCTTCGATGATATTCCGCAGGCGGCCTGGCCCTCATTCAACTTGTCCACCATCCGTCAGCCGATCAACCAGATGGTGTCGACCGCCGTTGCCGAACTGATCGACGCGATCGACGGCAACCAGGATGTCCGCAAGATCCGCATCCCGCCCGTCCCGATCGTGCGCGGCACCACGCGGTAACGGCCCTCAGCGGCGCAGGACGAGCCGTCCCGAGAGCCGCGACCCCGCACCGTCCGTTTTTTTGCATTCCTATGCAAAATTCCTTGCCTCTCTTGATGATTCCTAGTATTGCAATCGTATGCAATTTTATGCCTGAAAGGCTGGCAGCCCTGGCTGCCGGGAAAGGAATACCATGATCGACATGCAAGCCCGGATCGTCCGTTACGGCGAGCTCGTTCCCTGCAAGACCGCCTTCATCGACGCCCACACGCCCGGCTCGAACCAGAAGGAGAACTTCACGATCATCGGCGGCGGCGTATCGGAATCGCCGGACCAGCATGTCCACATCAAGGATACGCCCGGCTTCAATATTGGTGCCGCCGGCCAGCCGCCGAAATGCCGCAACTCGCTTCATTCGCACCGCACGGCGGAAGTGTTCTTCGTGCTGAAGGGCCGCTGGCGGTTTTTCTGGGGCCGCTGGGGCAATGCCGGCGAGGTGGTGCTGGAGGAGGGCGATATCTTCAACATTCCGACCGGCATCTTCCGCGGATTTGAAAACATCGGCACCGATTACGGGATGATCATGGCGATCCTCGGCGGCAATGACGCCGGCGGCGGCGTCATCTGGGCGCCGCAGGTGATAGAGGACGCTCGCGATCATGGGCTGGTTCTCGGCAAGAACGGAAAGCTCTATGACAGCAAGAAAGGGCAGAAGCTGCCCGATGGCGTCACGCCCATGCCGCTTCTGACCGATGAAGAACTCAGGGCCTTCCCCGAACCGACAACCTCCGAGGTGATCCCCGGCTATGTCGCGCGCTACTGGGACCTGATGGCGCTTGCCGACCGGCATCCGGCGAAGGTGATTGGCGAACATGGGGTGCTGCGCGACCGGCCCGGCTTCGAGGTCGATTTCCTCAACCACAACTCCGCCCGCGACGAGGTGATCCGCTCCGATCGCAACGACGTGCTGATGATCATGCGCGGCCACTGGCGGCTGACATGGGATGGCGGCGAGGCCATTCTCGCGCCGGGCGACACCTGCGCCGTGCCGCCGAACCGCGACTATCGGCTGGTGCCATCGATGACCGGCGAGGCGAGCCTCTACCGGGTGCGCGACACCGACGATCCGGCCGGCGCAACCTGGAGAGACTGAGCGTGACGCTGCCGCTGGTTTTCCTGCCCGGAATGATGTGCGACGCGCGCCTGTTTTCGCCGCAGATCGCAGCGCTTTCGGCGCGGCGCACGATCGTCTGCGCGGCGCTTTCCGGCGAGCGGTCCATGGCTGAGATGGCGGATCGCGTGCTCGGCGAACTGCCGCCCCGGTTTGCGCTGGCAGGCCTTTCCATGGGCGGCATCCTGGCCATGGAAATGATCCGGCAGCAGCCGAACCGCATCGAGCGGCTGGTGCTGATGGCCACCAATCCGCTTGCCGAGCAGCCGAAGGTAAAGGCCGGACGCGAGCCGCAAATCGAACGGGCGAAAACGGGCGCGCTTGCGGCGATGATGGAGGACACCTTCATCCCCCGCTATCTCGCGCGGCCAGACCCTGAACTTGCAGCACTCTGCCACGACATGGCGATGGCGGCCGGGCCCGAGACCTTCATCAGACAGTCGGAGGCGCTGCGCGATCGGCCGGACCAGTGCGAGATGCTGCGTGGCGTGGACTGTCCGACCCTCATCCTTTCCGGCGACGAGGATCGGCTCTGCCCGCCAGAGCGACACGCGCTCATGAAAGAGCTCATGCCGCATGCCGTGCGGATATCATTGCCCGGCATCGGCCATCTCCCAACCCTCGAAGCCCCCGAAGAAACAACGAAGGCACTGACCGCATGGCTGACCTGACCCCGGACCTCCTGACGCTGCTGAAAAGCGTCGATACCCCCACGGTCTGCAACGCGATCGAGGTGATCGAGGGAAAACGCGGCTTCGACCGCTTCACCCGGGGCACGCTCATGGCAAGCGACCCGGCCGGGGTTCTGGTGGGCCAGACCCGCACCGCGCGCATCTCCGCGCTCGCCCCTTCGCCTGAAGCGCCGGAAAAGGTGCGCGCCCGGCGCATGGATTACTACCGCCATATGGCCGATGGCGACGGGCCGCGCATTGCCGTGGTCGAGGATATCGATGGCGCTGCCGCAATCGGCGCGTTCTGGGGTGAGGTCAACACCACCGTCCACAAGGGGCTCGGCCTTGCCGGCGCGCTGACCAATGGCCTGATGCGCGATCTCGGCGACATGGCGCCTGACTTTCCGGTGCTCGCAGGCTCTGTCGGCCCGTCCCACGGCTTCGTGCACGTGACCGAGGTCGCGGTTCCGGTCACCGTTTTCGGCCTGACGGTTGCGCCCGGCGACTGGATCCATGCCGACCGTCACGGCGCGGTGGTGATCCCGGACGGTTATCTTGCCAGCCTTGCCGCGGCGATCGGCAAACTTCACGCAAGCGAGGCGATCGTTCTTGACGCCGCCCGCGCACCCGATTTCGATTTTGCCAGGTTCGAGGCGGCATGGGTCGCTTTCGAGGCGGCGCGCACCTGAAAGAAAGATCATGAGCAGATTACCGATCCCCGAGACCGTCACCTTTATCAAGGCTCCGGGCCGCGACGCCGCCGCCGACAATGCGCCGGTGGAAAAGCTGGTTGCCGAGGTTATTGCCCGCGTTGAAAGCGAGGGCGATGCGGCCGTCGCCGAGTACTCGGCCCGTTTCGACAAGGCCGAACTCTCCCGCTTCGAGGTAACCGCCGAGGAGCGCGAACAGGCGCTCTCCCGCCTCGATCCGCAGACCCGCGCGGATACGGAATTCGCCATTGCCAATGTGCGCGCCTTCGCCGAGGCGCAGCTCGGCTCGATGTCAGAAATCGAGATCGAGATCCGCCTCGGCGTCCATCTCGGTCATCGCAACATTCCGCTGGAACGGGTCGGCTGCTATGTGCCGGGCGGGCGCTATCCGCTGCTGTCGGCGCCGGTCATGTCGATCGTGCCGGCCAAGGTCGCGGGCGTCGGCGAGGTGATCGCCTGCCTGCCGCCGAACGCCCATGAGGCGATGATCGCCGGCTGCCACCTCTCCGGCGCCGACCGGATTTTCCGGATCGGCGGCGCGCAGGCGATCGCGGCGATGGCGGTCGGAACCGAGAGCGTGCCGGCTGTCGACAAGATCGTCGGCCCCGGCAATGCCTTCGTCAACGAGGCCAAGCGCCAGATCTTCGGCCCCGTCGGCATCGACCAACTCGCCGGACCTTCGGAGATCTTCATTCTTGCAGATCACACCGGCGATGCCGAGATGATCGCGACCGACCTGCTGGCCCAGGCGGAGCATGACACCCGCACCCGCGTCGGCTTGATCACCACCGACGCAGCATTGGCCAAAGCGGTGCTGGCCGAAGTCGATCGCCAGCTCGAAACGCTGTCGACCGCCGCAACGGCAGGGCAGGCCTGGCGCGACTATGGCGAGATCGCGCTCTGCCCGGACGAGGCCACCATGATCGCCTATTCCGATATCGTCGCCGCGGAGCACCTCCAGGTGCACACGGAGGACGCGAAGGCCTTCGCCAGACGGCTCAGCCATTACGGCTCGCTGTTCATCGGAACCAATGCCAGCGTCGTCTATTCCGACAAATGCTGCGGCACCAACCACACCTTGCCCACGATGGGCGCGGGCCGCTATACCGGCGGGCTATGGGTCGGCACCTATATCAAGACCGTAACCCATCAGTGGCTCGACGAGGAGGGCATCCGCCAGGTCGCGCCCCCTGCGGTCCGCCAGTCCGCCTCCGAAGGCCTCGAAGGCCACCGCCGCGCAGCCGCGCTCCGGCTGGAACGGCTGCAGGCCCGCTAGGCTCCACACAAGGGGTAGAAGCAAGTGCAGAGCGAAATCCCACGTCCGGTTTAGGGGTCGACGAGATCGACCTGTTGCCTGCGTCGATAGCGTCTGGGGCTGACGCCGTGGGTTTGGCGGAAAAGCCTGTAGAAGTGGCTGAGGTCCTCAATCCCGCAGGCAAGCGCGATGTCGAGGATCGGCTGGTCGTCGCTCAGGAGCAGCCTGGCGGCGAGCGACATGCGCATGCCGTTCACCCAGGAGGAGGGCGTCTGGCCGAAATGGCGTCGGAAACTGCGCGCCACATGTTCATGGCTGCGGCCGCTGTTGCGGACAAGGAACTGCACCCCCTCGCGCAGCGAAGCGGGGTCATGCATCGCTTCACAGGCATTCAGCAGCCAGGCGGGCGCGGTGCCCGGCACCTCGGTTTCATTCGACAGCAGCGTTGTCATGACATGGAGCAGGAAGGCTTCGATCCGTGCCGGCGTGCGGGCACCGCGATCAAGCGCCTTTTCCAGATAATCCAGTTCGTCCAGGCTTTTCTGATCGAGCAGGTAGGATGAGGGCGTTTCGCTTTCGGACCAGAAGAACCGGTTTCCAAGCTCGTCGCCATAGCGATCCCGCAGGAAGCCGGCGGTGGCCTGCGAGAAGGCCACGTTGATCATCCGGCATGGGGCGGTGTTGAAGTTCTGGAAGGCGTGCGTGTCATCCGGGCGGATAAAGGCCAGCATGCCCGGGGTGATCTGCTCCTGCCTCGCGTTGATGAAATGCGTGCAGTAGCCGGTCGTGATCCAGAACACCTCGAAAAATTCGTGGCGATGGCGCATTACCGGCGGCGTGCGACGCACGAGACTGCGGCTGATATGGAAGGCATCCGTGGAGCCGAGTTCCGCCGCGAGGCTTACGACGCGAACGCCGGCTTGATCAATATTGTCCACTTTTTTGTCAATCTCCCCCAAGAAATCCCTGAAAATATGGTCTTTAATTCCTCACAGCATGTCAAGAGAGGTCAGTGCAGTCTAAGACGGGCTCACGTGAGGAAGGCCTCGGAAGTATGGCATCACCATGGGAGGAAACTTATGAAGCTGAAACTTATCGTCAGTGGTCTCGCGCTTGCCGCCGCTATGGGGCAGTCCGCCATGGCCGAAACGGTTCGCATCGCCGAGCATCGTCAGGCGCGCATCGATGCGATGAACGCCGTCGTGCCCGCGCTCCAAGAAGCGACCGGGGTCGACATTGAGGTCGTGGAATATCCCGGTCCGGATCGCGAATACATCACCAAGCTGCTGACCGAGCTCAGCGCCGGCACGGGTCCAGATATCTTTTCGCTGCCGTCGTCCGGCGAAATCGTCGACTTCGCCTCGGCCGGTTATCTGACCGATGTCACCGATATGGTGAAAGGGTCGGAAGCATGGTCCCAGATGTACGACATCGCCAAGGATTTGAGCGTCAATCCCGACGGCAATATCTACATCATGCCCGTCACGCTGGCGATGCAGCAGTTCTACTATCGCAAGGACCTGCTGGAAGAGGCCGGCGTTTCGACCGAACAGCCCGAAAGCTGGCAGGACCTGCTTGACCGCGCGATCGAGGCCAAGGAAAAGACGGGCAAGTATTCGCTGCTGATGCCGATGGGCGTCACCTGGGGCGGCGGTTCCTATATCGAGAGCTTCCGTCTGCTGATCGCCCAGTCCTCGACTCCCGAGCTCGTCAACGAGGACGGCACCTTCAACCTGACGTCGGACGGCGTTCGCGAGGTCTTCGAATTTTACCAGAGCATGGTCGACAACGAGCTTCTGCCGGTCGATCCGCTGCTCGGTCCCGATCCCTGGGTTATCCCGAAATACGAGATGTTTCCGGATGGCGAACTGCTGATCACCACCTGCGGCTCCTGGTGCTACATCTTCGACTGGGGCTCGCAGTCCAAGACGCCGATCCCCGATGTCGAGAATGTCGTCGGAACCTGGCAGGTGCCGCACGTCAATGGCGGCGACACCCATGTGCTGGTCGGCGTGAACCATCCGTGGATGGTCTCCAGCGCGGCCGTCGATCGGGATGCCGCGGTCAAGGTGCTGGAAGCCATGGGCGGCATTGCGACCGAAGTCAGCTACGCCCAGAAATCCGGCAATCTGCCGGCCCGCAAGGACGCGATCGACTCTCCGGAGTTTCAGGAGCTCACCCCGCTCGTCGGCCTTCTGGACCAGCTTGAAGACGGCGTCTCTGTCGAGACCGCTCCGGGCTTCTCCACCGTCATGGAAGGCATCGGTCGCGGTACCGAGGCGATCCTTCTCGGCAATGCCGATGCTGCCGGCGCGCAGCAGATCCTTATCGACTATGTGAAGAACACGCTTGGCGATGATATGGTCAAATAGGCTCGATTGAGCCTTTGCCGCAGGCGCAGTGACGCCTGTGGCAACCCCGGCGGCATCTTGCCGTCCCTCTCCTGATTTGGAAGTCTCGACAATGTCCGCTAGCTATCAACGCAGGGAGATGGCCCGAAACCGGTACCTGGTTTTACCCTCGGTCATACTCCTGACGGCCTTCGTGCTGTATCCTTCGGGCGTGGCGATCTATACCAGCCTGACCAATCTGTCGCTGACCGGTCCGGCCGCCCTGAATCCCCGCTTTATCGGCCTCGGCAATTATGCCCGGCTGCTGCACGACGGATCGTTTTGGCACTCGCTGGTCGTCACATTCTGGTTCGTGCTGTTCTCGGCGATCATCGGCCAGCTTGCTCTGGGGCTTGCCTCGGCGGTGCTGATGCGGCGCAGGTTTGCGCTGCGGCCGTTCTTCAACGCCATCATCCTGATGCCGAATGCCGTTCCCGGCGTGGTGGCCGCGCTAATGTGGTCTTCGATGCTGGCTTCCGGCGACTACGGCACGCTCAACAAGATCGTCGCCTGGTTCGGGGTCGATCCGCAGCGCTGGCTGGTCACGTTTCCGCTGTCGATGATCATCGTCATCAATATCTGGCGGGGCATCGGCTTCGCCATGATCCTCATGACCTCGGGGCTTTCGGCCATCTCCGACGAGCTTTACGAGGCCGCGCGCATGGATGGCGCCACGCCGTGGCAGAGCTTCCGTCGGATCACGCTGCCGCTCCTGGTGCCGACGATCTTCCTTTATCTCCTGGTCTCGACGGTGACGACGATCGCGATCTTCTCGCTGGTCTATGCGCTGACGCGCGGCGGTCCGGCGGGGGCGACCGAAATCATCGGCATCTACGTCTACAACCAGAGCTTCGATGCCTATCGGCTTGGCTACGGATCGGCGATCGCGGTCGTGCTTCTGGTCATCTCGCTGATCATCGGCATGTTCTATGTCCGCGCGTTGAAAGTGGAGGTCTGAGATGGCGCTCGCTGTTTCCCGCAAGGCCGAGGCAGGCCGTTTCGGCATGCTTTTCGTCATCGGCATCTACTGCCTGATGCCCTTCGTCTGGCTGCTGCTCGCAGCCTTCGATCCCGACGCCGGACTGTTCATCAAGATGCCGGCGGAAGTCGATCTCAGCAATTTCTACCGCGTCTTTGCCCAGGAGGACGGCTTCCTCTGGCTGTTCAATTCGCTCGTCGTCTGCGGCGGGGCGACATTCCTGGTACTCGTGCTCTCGGGCTTCGGCGGTTATGCACTGTCGCGGACGCGGGCTTGGTGGAAGCTGCCCTTCCTGTATTCGATCATCCTGATCCGGGTGATCCCGCCGCCGGCGCTGATCGTGCCGCTCTATCAAGTGATGCTTGCCGCCAACAAGGGCATGCAGACGATTGTGCGCGCCACGGTGCCCTCGGATCATTATCGCGAGACCATGCGGATCGTCGGCTTCATCGACGGCTATCTCGGGCTCATCCTGCTCATGGCCGCGCTGCATCTGCCGCTGGCGCTGTGGATCATGAAGACCTTCTTCGACACGGTGAGCCGCGAATATGAGGAAGCGGCCGTCATGGACGGCGCCACCTTCGGCCAGCGCCTGCGCCGTGTGCTGATCCCGCTGGCAATGCCGGGTCTGGCGGCGTCGGGCCTGTTCGCCTTCATCGCCTGCTGGGACGATTTCCTCGTCCCGCTCACCTTCATCTCGTCGCCGGAACTGCGCATGCTGCCGCTTGGCATCTACAGCGCCTTCCTGCGTGACAACCAGATTGACTACGGCCTGTTGGCCGCAATCGCCGTCATCTACACCATCCCCGCCGTGGCTGCCTTCGTGCTTGCCCGCCGGTTCCTGGTGCAGACCTTCGGCGGTGGACTGAAAGGCTGAACCCATGGCTAGCATCAAACTCACAGGCGTTCGCAAGAACTTCGGCGCGGTCGAAGTCATCAAGGGCGTCGACATCCGCATCGAAGACGGCGAATTCGCGGTCTTCGTCGGCCCATCGGGTTGCGGAAAATCCACGCTGCTCAGGATGATCGCCGGGCTGGAGGATATCTCCGGCGGCACGTTCGAGCTCGACGGGCAGGTGATGAACGACATCTCGCCCGAAAAGCGCGGCATCGCGATGGTCTTCCAGTCCTACGCCCTCTACCCGCACATGACGGTGGCCGAGAACATCGGCTTCTCGCTCGATCTCAAGGGCACACCCAGGGAGGAGATCAAGCGCCGGGTGGGGGAGATCGCCGAACGGCTGCAATTGTCGCCCTATCTCGACCGCAAGCCGCAGGCGCTGTCCGGCGGCCAGCGGCAGCGTGTCGCGATCGGCCGGGCGATCATCAAGGAGCCCTCGGTCATCCTGTTCGATGAGCCGCTGTCAAACCTCGATGCGGCGCTGCGCGTTCAGATGCGTGCGGAGCTGCAGGAATTGCACCGCTCGACCAAGGCAACGATCGTCTATGTCACACATGATCAGGTCGAGGCGATGACGCTCGCCGACCGGATCGTGGTGCTGAAGGATGGCGAAGTGATGCAGGCCGATCACCCGATCACGCTCTACAAGCAGCCGGCAAATGCCTTTGTGGGTCAGTTCATCGGCTCGCCCCGGATGAACCTGTTTCCGGGCAAGCTCGAAAGTTTGTCCGGCGGCACCGCGCGGGTCGCCACAACGTCCGGCTGGAGCTTCGACGTTCCGGCGTCGGCGGGGCTTGCCGCGGGGCAAACGGTTAATCTCGGCATTCGTCCGGAGGATCTGGTTCTGGCCGAGCCGGGCGCTGATGCGCAGATTGAAAGCCGCGCGATCCTTGCCGAGCGCCTCGGCATGGAAACCTATCTCTCGTTCGAGACAGGCGGCGAACCGGCGATTGCACGCATCCAGGGCGATCACCGCATCGCCACCGGCACCCCCGTGCGCCTTTCCGCCGATCCGGCGTGCTGCCATCTCTTCGAGCCCGCCGGCCGGGCGCTGACCTCCCCGGACGCAACAGCCAGCATCGCATAAGGAATACCGAAGTTGTCACTCAGACTTGGAATTATCGGCTGCGGCCTCAAGGCCGCGAGCTATGCACGAAGCTGGACGGCCGGGCCCGTGCCGCCGCAAATCGTCGCCATCACCGATACCAGTGCGGCCTCGGTGCAGCGCTATGTCGGGATCGTGACGCAGGCCGGCGCCGCCGCGCCGAGGGTCTATCCCGATGCCGATGCGATGCTTGCGGCCGAGGCGGGAAATCTGGATGCGGTCTATGTCTCGACGCCCCATGCCTTTCACCAACTTTATGCCAAGGCGGCCCTGAAGGCGGGGCTCCATGTGCTGCTGGAAAAGCCGATGGCGCTTAATGCGGAGGAAGCTCGCGAGATACTGGCCGCGCGCGATGCCGCCGGCAAACAGATCGTCATCGCCTATCAGTCCTCGCTCTCGCCGTTGATCGCCGGCTATCGCAAGCGGTTCCAGGCCGGCGAATTCGGCGCTCTGCTTTCGGTCACCGGCGAGGTCTGGGAGCACTGGGAAAGCCGCTATGCCGGCAACTGGAAGCAGATTCCGGAGCTTTCGGGCGGCGGGTTCATCTGCGACACCGGATCGCATCTCTTCAACGCGGTCATGCAGGTGACCGGGCGCGGCTACAGCCATGTCGCAGGCCGTCTCAACTCGCTCGGACGTCCATACGAACTGGTGGGCGGCATTCTGGCCGAGATCGACGGCGGGGTTCCGGTGACGCTGACCTTCTGTGGCAACACGACGCCGGGCTGCGAGAGCACGCTTTCGCTGTTCTTCGAAAAGGCGATCCTGCGCCTCGATATCTGGGGCAAGTGGGCCGAACTGCGCCAGGGAACCAACATCACCCGCGAGATCGGCGGCGAACCGAACGACGCCGTGCTGGACATTTTCACAGCCGTGGCGGGCGGCGCTTCCAACCCCTCGACCGCCGAACAGAGCCTGCATCTTGCCGAACTCTGGGACCTTATCAAGCAATCCAGCGCCGAGGGCAACGTTCCGCTGGTGCTCACTACACGACCGGAGATAGAACAATGACGAAAATCCGCATCACCATCTGGAACGAAGGCCATCACGAGCGCGAGCATCCGCATATCCGCGAGGTCTATCCGACCGGCATCGGCAATGTGATTGCCGACGGTATTGCCAGCGACGATTTCGAGATCAGGTCCGTCACCTTCTATGATGACGAGCATCACGGCCTTGGCGGCGATATCCTCGACAACACCGATGTCCTGTTCTGGTGGGGGCACTGCATCCACAAGCTGGTTCCCGACGAACTGGTGGATCGCATACAGCAGCGGGTGCTGGATGGCATGGGGCTGGTGGTCCTGCATTCCGGCCATCACTCGAAAATCTTCAAGCGGCTGATGGGCACCAACGCCAATCTCTCATGGCGCGAACACGAGAGCGGCGAGCGCGAGCGCATCTGGGTCATCGACCCGGCCCATCCGATCGCCAAGGGGGTGCCGTCCTCAATCCTCGTTCCGCAGTCGGAAATGTACGGCGAGCCCTTCGATATCCCCCAGCCCGACCATCTGGTGTTCGTGTCGTGGTTCGAGGGCGGGGAAGTGTTCCGCTCGGGCTGCTGCTACCATCGCGGCCGCGGTCGCATCTTCTATTTCGGCTCGGGCCACGAGGCCTTCCCGATCTACTACATGCCGGATATCCACACCGTGCTGAAGAACGCGGCGCGCTGGGCGGCGACCCCGCACGAGGATGGGGTGAGGATGGTCAACCGGCATATCGTCGAGCCGCTTGAAGTCATCGGGCGCACATAGGGCGATGACCGTACAGCCGAACATCGTATTGATCGTCGCCGACGACTTGCGCTGGGAAAGCCTTGGCGCAACCGGCTGCAGCGCGGTGGCGACGCCGAACATCGACAGGCTGGCGGCGCGCGGCATCTCGTTCGACGGCGCGCATTGCCAGGGCGGCATGCATCCGGCGGTCTGTGCGCCGAGCCGCGCCAGCCTGATGACGGGGCGAAACATCTTCGCCTCATCCGAGGATCCGGCAGGGCGGGACTTCGGCGGTCGCGCCTTCGCTATTCCGTCAGGCATGGAAACCGTGCCCGAGCGCCTGCGCAAGGCCGGCTACCGCACGCATCACATCGGCAAATGGCACAATGACTGCGGGAGTTTTGCCCGGTCGTTTGCCGGCGCGTCGCGGATCATGTTCGGCGGCATGAGCAATCACGACCATGTGCCGCTCCATGCCTTCGATCCGACAGGGCGCTATCCGGCGCATGCCGCGCGCACCGAAGACGGTCTTTCCACCGATCTCTTCGCCGATGCGGCTCTGGAGTTCCTCCACGCCCGGCCTGCGGATCAACCCTTCTTCCTGCATCTGGCCTTCACCGCGCCGCACGACCCACGCACGCCGCCACCACGCCATCGCGTCGATCCCGCTACCGTCGCGCTGCCGGCAAACTATATGCCGGCGCACCCCTTCGATAACGGCGAAATGCTGGTGCGCGACGAGCTTCTCGAAGCCACGCCGCGGACGCCGGATGCGGTTCGCCGCCATATCGCGGATTATCTCGGCATGGTGCAGCATCTCGATGAGGCGGTGGGCAGGATCTGCGACCGGCTCGATGCTCTCGGCCTGACAGACGATACGCTCGTGATCTTCACCGCCGATCACGGCATCGCGCTCGGTCAGCATGGGTTGATGGGCAAGCAGAACCTCTATGAACACTCGACCCGTATCCCGCTGATCGTCGCCGGTCCCGGCATCGACCCGGCGGGGCGCAGCGATGCGCTGGTCTGGCACGCGGACACCGCCGTCACTGTCCTTTCCGCCGCCGGCCTTGAGGCTGACGGCGCGGCGGAAGGGGCAAGCCTGCTGCCGCTTGGCGGCGGGCCTTCACGCGAAACCTTCGTCTCCGTTCATTGCGAGAGCCAGCGCGCCGTCCGCGATCATCGCTGGAAGCTGATCCGCTATCTCCCCAATGCAGCGCCCAAACTGGCATCCGCACCGGAGGGCCGCACCAGCCGGGGTAGCGCGGTCGAGCAGCTTTTCGACCTCGAAAAGGATCCAGGCGAAACCGTGAACCGCGCTTCGGACCCGGCGCTCGCCGGCATCCGCGCCGGCCTGATCGACGCGCTGCTGACCTGGCAGGAGCGGGTAGGAGACCCTATGAGACAAGCTTTCCGGGCTTCATTCGGGAGTGAAGGCTGATGAAGCGGCCCAATATCCTGTTCATCATGGCCGATGACCATGCCGCCCACGCGATCTCGGCCTATGGGTCGCGCGTGGCGCGCACGCCGAACATCGACCGGATCGCCGAGGGCGGCATGCGGCTTGATCGCTGCTATGTCACCAATTCGATCTGCACGCCGAGCCGCGCCGCGATCCTGACCGGCACCTATAACCACGTCAATTGCGTGACCACGCTCGACACCCATATCGACAACCGCCTGCCGAATGTCGCCCGCACGCTTGGTGCGGGCGGGTATCAGACCGCCATTTTCGGCAAATGGCATCTGGGAGAGGGGCAGGCGCACCAGCCCTCAGGCTTCGATGAATGGGCGGTGGTGCCGGGGCAGGGCGACTATTTCGACCCCAGGATCATCGACCGCAACGGACAGAGGATCGAAAAGGGTTATGTCTCCGACATCATCACCGATCTCTGCCTGGACTTTCTCGACCGGCGCGATCCCGACCGCCCCTTCTTCCTGATGTGCCATCACAAGGCGCCGCACCGACCCTTCGGCCCCCATCCGCGCTATGATCATCTCTATGCCGACGATCTGCCGGTGCCCGAGACCTATGATGATGATTATGCGGAGCGCGCCGCAGCGGCTTCGGCGGCGAAGATGCGGGTGCGGGCGGATTTCTTCTATGAGGACCTCGGTCTCGTTCAGCCGGAAGGCGGCGAGGCGATCGGCGACCGCGTGTGGCCGGATCAGGACATCCGCAAGGTGCCGGAAGGCTTCGAGGGACTGACGCTGATCGATCGCGCCACCGGCGAGCGCTTTACCTTTGCCGACCAGCGCGAACTCGACCTCTTCAAATACCAGCGCTACATGCAGCGCTACCTGCGCTCGATCGCGGGGATCGACGACAATGTCGGGCGGCTGCTCGGCCGGCTCGATGCCGAGGGGCTCGCCAACGACACGATCGTGATCTACACCTCGGATCAGGGTTTCTTTCTCGGCGACCACGGCTGGTTCGACAAGCGCTTCATGTATGAGGAATCGCTGCAGATGCCGTTTCTGGTACGTTACCCGCGCGCTGTCGCCGCGGGAACGGCTAGCAACGGCATCGCCATGAATGTCGACTTCGCCCCGACCTTTCTCGATTACGCCGGAATTGCCGTCCCGAGCTACATGCAGGGCACGAGCCTTCGGCCGCTTCTGGAAGGGCGGGCGCCGGAAAGCTGGCAGGATGTCGCCTATCATCACTACTGGATGCATCGCGACGAGGTGCACGACGCCTACGCCCATTACGGCATTCGCGACCAGCGCTTCAAGCTGATCTACTGGTACAATGATCCGCTGGGCCAGCCCGGCGCGCATGAAGGCGGGGCCGCGCCGGAATGGGAGCTGTTCGACTGCGAGGCCGACCCCCACGAATTGCACAACCTTGCCGCCGACCCGGCCCACGCCGACGATTTCCGGCGGATGCTTGGCAAGCTCGACGCCAAGATGGCCGAGATCGGCGATCTGCCCGAGCACGACAGCGACAAGGTGCTTGCCAGCCTGGGTGCGTCATGACCCGGCCAAACATACTCTTCGTCTTTCCCGACCAGTGGCGGGGAGACTGGCTCGGGGCGCTCTCGCCCGAACTGCCGTTGCGCACCCCGACGATCGACCGGCTGATTGCCGGCGGCACGGCATTCCGCCGGGCCTGGACGCCAAGCCCGCTCTGTGTTCCCGCGCGCTCCTGCCTTGCCACCGCAAGGTCCTACGGGCGAGCGCCGGCCCCCGACAATACCTGCGCCAACCCGATCGACGCCGATACGTTCTACCGAAGGCTCTCCGAGGCCGGCTATGAGGTCGCAAGCTTTGGCAAGACCGATCTCTTCAAGCCCGACAGGAGCTGGGGCAAGGACGGCCGCCACCGGGTAAACGGTGTCGACAAGCTTGCAGCAATCGGCATTCCGGCGGGCAAGGATATCGCCGGCAAGCACGATTCCGCCGAGGCGGCCGAAGATGGCTGCTCGGACCCCTACACCGACCTGTTGGCGCGCGCCGGCGTGATCGACAGCTATGTGAAGGACCTCGCAGAACGCTCCGAAGATTCGCCGCTGCCGGTTTCCGACTGGGAAGCCGGCGCGATTGTCGAACCGGAAACCTGCTACGCCAATACAGCACCATCGCCGCTGCCGCCCGAACTCTACGCGGATAATGTCGTCGGCCAGGATGCGCTCGATTATCTCGGCACGGTGAACGCGGACGCGCCATGGTTTTTGATGGTCAACTTCCCCGGCCCGCACGAGCCGATGGATGTGACCGGGGACATGATCGAAAACTGGCGGGATGTGACCTTTCCGCAGCCCTACGGCCGGCGCGCCGAAGATCGCGAACTCCAAAACGAGATCCGCCGCCGCTATGCCGCCATGCTGGAAAACATCGATGTCTGGTTCGGCCGGATGATTGCCGAATTGTCGCGTCGCGACATGCTGGAGAACACCGTGATCGTGTTCGCGTCGGATCACGGCGAGATGCTGGGCGACCGCAATCTATGGAAGAAGCAGGTCCCCTTTGAACCCTCCCTCAATGTGCCGCTGGTCTGGAACGGCCCCGACATTGCCGCGCGCGGAATAGAGGATGCGCCGGCATCGCTGATCGATATTCCAGTGACCCTGCTGTCGCTCGCCGGAGCAGCGCCGCTGTCGCGAGCCGATGGCTTGGACCTGTCCTGCTATCTCAAAGGGCGCGAAGCCTATCCCCGCCGGTTTACACATGCCGGCCTGGGCGCGTGGCGCGCGGTAACCGATGGGCGCTGGAAGCTGGTGCTCGGCTACCGCAACGACCAGCCTTTATCAAGGATGCAGTTCGGCTCATTCCAGGCCGATATCACCGCGGGGGCGCGGCTATATGATCTGAATGTGGATTTGCTCGAAACAACTAATCTGTGGGACATAAACTGCGAGGAAAGAAACAGGCTCATGCGCGAACTTCGAAAGCTGTTTGGCGACACGCAAGCGCCATCAGGTTTCAAACTTCTTTCCGAGGAGCGAACGCCATCGGGCCTCATCATGTGCCGTCTTGAGAACACGGGCAATGGATCGGCTGGAACATATGTGCGCGGGCAGACCAATCTGGTCGGCGCCGCACAGGATTGAGGAGCAGGTTGATGGCAACAGCCGCCCCGCAGATGCCCGACGATCTCAGTTCGATCTTTCTGGCGCTCGCCGATCCGACGCGCCGTGCCGTCATTGCCCGCCTCGGGCAGGGGCCGGCCAGCGTCAGCGAACTCGCAAGTCCTTTCGACATGGGGCTGCCTTCATTCATGAAGCACATTCGGCTTCTTGAAAACAGCGGGATGATCCGGACCAGAAAGTCTGGGCGAACCCGTACCTGCGTGATCGACGGACCAGGCCTTTCCAATGCCGAGCGGTGGTTGGCGGAGCAGAGAAAAATATGGGAAGCACAGGCCGATCGGCTGGAGGCTTTTGTAATGCTGGAACAGGAGGGCAGAAATGCAGACAGTGACCGCTGAACTCGATCTCGAAGTATCCCGGATCATCAAGGCGCCGCGGGACCGCGTCTGGAACGCCTGGGTGGATCCGGAACGCCTTGCAAAATGGTGGATACCACATCCCCTGATCTGCCGCGTCGTCAGTCTGGACGTTCGACCCGGCGGAGCGTTCGTCACTGAAATGAGCGAGAATGACGGGCCGTTCGTGCCGCACCTCTCGGCCTGCTTTCTCGATGTGCTGCCCGGGGAACGCATCATTTATACGAACGCGCTGACCGGAGGCTGGCGACCTGCCGAAAACGGCTTTGTGACGGCGATCATCACCCTTTCCGATCATCCAGAGGGCACACATTACCGCGCGCAAGCGCTGCATAAAAGTCGTGCCGATCGTGAGAAACATGAAGAACTCGGGTTTCACGATGGCTGGGGAACGGTGGTGGCGCAACTGGCAGAATGCGTGGAGACCAAGACTTAAATGGCAAGAGAGACTGGAGCCCTTCGGTCAAGGTGGAAGCGTCCTGAGCCAGGACCATAGCCGAAGGTGCAGTGGTTGGGATACTTGCTCGGCATGGTCTGTTGCATACCCGTCTGCATCGACATAACGAGGAGAACGATCATACGACCAGACCGATCTGGTCCAGATCGCGGTAGAATGAAGCTCGGTTGCCATGACGAAATCAATGACAATCACAGGGCGTCTGATCCGGGCTATCGGGCCCGCGATGGCACCCATTTCCCTTCGGGAATCCATCCGGGCGGGTCTCGGCGCCACGCTCGGTCTTGTCATCGTGGGACTGTTCGTTCTGGCGCCGACGGTGGATCTCAGGCTCGGGCTCTATCTCGTGGCGCCCTTCGGCGCGACTTCGGTTCTGATCTTCGCGGTGCCCAACAGTCCTTTGGCCCAGCCATGGTCCGCAATCGTCGGCAATACGCTTGCCGCAATTGTCGGCGTTGCCGTGTGTCTCACCGTTTCGGAGCCGTCGCTCCGCATCGCCCTGGCTGTGGGCATTGCGATTGCGCTCATGAGCCTCGCCCGCGCCGTCCATCCGCCGGCCGGGGCTGTCGCCATGACCGCGGCCATGAGCCCCGACGCCATCCACGAACTGGGGTTTCGTTTCGCCATCACGCCCGTGGCAACCGGAACAACGCTTCTCGTCCTCATCGCCTGGATCTACGCGCGCACGACCGGACGGCGATACCCATTCCGGCAGTTCGAGGAGCAGAATGTCCAGGGAACGAGCGATCAGCCGCCTGCCGAGCGCCTCGGTCTGAGCGAGGCCGAGCTGGTCGATATCCTGCAACGGTATCGGCAGTCCCTGAACCTGGGCGTGGAAGACCTAGCAAGGCTCATCGGAGCGGCAGAGCTGCAGGCAGCCAGCCATCAGACCGGCGCCATGACCGTCACCGACATCATGTCGCGCAATCTGATTACGGTCGGTCCGGACACCACGCTGTTCGAGGTTGCGGATCTGTTCGAACGCCACAGGTTCACGTCACTTCCGGTGGTCGGACCGGGCGGGGAATTCGTGGGCGTGATCTTTCAGATCCACCTCATCAGTCAGGCTGCGAGAGAGGGCTTGAAGCACGATCGCAGCTTCATTCCCGCGTTCCGGCACATGCTCGGTCGCGAACAGATCAAGCCGACAATTGCCCGGGACGTCATGCAGGTGCGCGGTCCGCGCGCGGCGGCAACGACCCCGTTGAGCGCCCTGCTGCCAATGATGGCCGATGGAGAAGTCGACGCGGTTCCGGTGCTGGAGAACGATCGCATCATCGGCATCGTGACGAGGACAGACCTTATCGCCGCGATGGCGCGAAGCGCTGTACGCGAGACGTAGTTTCCAGGACCGCTTTTGGTAGCCGGCCACGCTTTCCTGCGTGAACCCAACCTTCCGATTTGGCATCCTGGCTCAAAATGACCAGAATGAAGTCGGAAACAGCCATGGAGACCCGCCCGCGCTTAGTGGCGGCAATTTCATCAGGCCGGGGCGACGTTGCCGTTCGGCTACTAGCAGTTTATTCAATTGAATATCATTTCGACGGGGTCGTCGGTTCATATCCCTTCAAGACCTTGATGCCGTCTATCAAGACGAGCTGTGTAAAGAGAACAGCGATGCCGGGTTTTGGAGCCGCGCCGAATGGATGTTTGTGATCAGATGCCGAAAGCCGATTGTCATTCGGCGCTACAGCAGATTCCCTCCCGCTTTAAACATATCAGAGACTTACCTGCCGATCGGCGACCTCGGCCAATGATCGAGCATCACCTCTTCATGTCACAGCAGTCCCTCCTGTTGGGCCTGATAAACGGTGGGAACGCTTGGGCGAAAGCCCAGGCTTCGAGCAAGAGAACCATCGACCTGCAAGTACCAGGGGTTTGCAAGAGGCTCGGCGCTTGGGTCCATCCGGGCACCCAGTAAGCTCAAGAGCTCGTAGATGGAGGCTGGCGCGTCATCCGAAACATTTACGACGCGCCCGTCAAACGCGCCCTCCAGTGCCAACTGGATTGCCGTGGCTATGTCGCGATGGTGGATCGTACTCATGCGCTGCGCCGGGTGCCAGGCACCGACATGTTGGGCAAGGGACTCAAGATGTCCGTCTCCGTCGCCATAGACGAACGGGAACCGGATGATTGACCAGTTCAAGCCGCTATCGCGCAACTCCTTCTCCGCCGCCACCTTGCTCGCGGGGTAGGCGTGTTGTGGATCGACCTTGTCGTCCTCCCGTCCCGGATGCGGATTGTCGGCATTTTAGACATGGCTGGTGCTTGAGAGGATGAACCGCGCGTCGGGAGCATGAACCTTGACGGCGGCAATCAGGTTCCGTGTCCCATCGAGGTTGCATTTCCAGATGAGATCGGTGTCCTGGGTCCGAAACACCGCCGCCAGGTGCACGACGGCTGAAACGCCGTTGAGGGCGTTCGGGAGGGTTGATGGGTCGAGAATGTCGCCCGTTACGGCCTCCGCGCCCGCAGGGCAGGTCTTGCCGGCGCGCAACAGGACGCGGCAGTCAAAACCGGACTGGACCAATCGTGGAAGAAGACGTTCGCCAACAAGCCCGTTGGCGCCGGTAATCAATACGGTCATGGGTTCAATCCTTCCGCGACAGGGTTTGCAGTCGCTCGCTTGCTGATTTGAGGACACGGATGGTGGTGTCCAGATCGGTTTGGTCAACGCCGCCGAAAGCGGCTTCCTGAATGAAGGAAAGGTCCGGAAGTTTGCGCCACAGCGCCTCGCCCGCGGCTGTCAACGTCAGCAGACGCTGGCGCTGGTCCTTGCCGCTCGCGGTCTGCTCGACCAGGTTTTTCCGAACCAGGGCGGCGATGATCCCGCTCAGCGTTGCCCGCTCGAGTTCGAGGGCACGGCCGAGATCGCGCTGAACGGAGGGGCCGTTGTGCGCAAGATGCCAAAGCACATACCATTGCGTGGAACCCAAATCGTATGGCCGCAAGGTCGCGTCCATGAGGGCGCGGCCGGCGAAATAACATCGCTTGGTCCGCATCGCCACGGATTGGTGGGCGCCAGCCTCATCGTGCATATCAGTGCTTTCTCGCTGTAATGTTCGCTACCATACAATAATTGCAAGGTAGCAAACAAATGTCAAGGTCGGCATGCGTCAGCCTTGGGAGCCAGCACTGGCGATGCTCAAACAGGCATGGGATTCAGGCAGTATGGGGTTTCGGCCCAGAACAGTTCAGCAACGCACGCCAGTTCCGCCGGCGTGGATCGAGGGGCGCGCGTTGAGGATGGAGGTTCTCAAGGCATTGCGCTTTGCCCGGTCGCGCGCCCCGAACGCCCATCAGGATGTCATGGACGGGCGGACCGCCAGCGCTTCACATGATCGACGAGCGCCCGAAGTTTCGGCGGCAAGTTGCGCCGGCTGGGGTAGTAGAGAAAGAAGCCGGAAAAGGGAGGGCAATAGTCCTGAAGGACGGCGACCAACTGGCCGGTTTCGACATACGGCCTGAATGTATCCTCCATGCCGAAGGTGATGCCGCCGCCGGCGCAGGCTGTCCGGATCATCAGCCACATGTCGTTGGTGGTGATCCGGGGATTGACGGCCACGTCGAACTCGCGTCCATTCTCGCCGAATTCCCAACGATAAGGTGCGCTTCGCGGCGCCGGCCGCCAGCCGATACAATGATGCGCCGAGAGATCCGAAGGGTGTTCGGGCTGGCCGAAACGTTCGATGTAGGACGGCGCGGCAAAGGCGCCCTGGCGCTGCTCGCCCGACACCGGCACGGCGATCATGTCCTGATCGATGACTTCGCCCAGGCGCACCCCGGCATCGTAGCCTTCCGCGACGATGTCAAACTCCTCGTCGGTGACGGTCACATCGATCCGGACGGCCGGGAAGGCCTCCGCGAAACGCGCCAAAAGCGGTCCGGAGATGAACTGCTCGGCAATGGAGGACACCGCCAGTCTCAACAAACCGCTCGGTTCGCTGTCGCGGTCTGAAGCTGCGGCGAGCGCCAGCCCGACTTCGCAAACGGCCGGCGCCACCCGCTGATACAGCTGTTCGCCGGCCTCCGTCAGGCTGACGCTGCGCGTCGTGCGCTGCACGAGCGCGACGCCCAGCCGGTCTTCGAGGCGGCGGATCGCCTGGCTGACCGCAGGCCGCGTGACGCCCAAAGTCTCGGCGGCCACGCGAAAGCTCCGCGCTTCGGCCACGGCCAGAAAAACAGACATGCCATTCAGATCGACGATCATTGGTTAGAAATAGTTACCGCAATAGTCACTATTGGGCAAGTTGTTCGTCCGCGTTGGCGCATCTACCTTCAACATCACCAACAGGAGACAGCTGACATGACGCTTGAACAAGATTTGAAGGGCGCCTTGATCCCGGCCCCGCAGTACATTGCCTGTCAGCAGCTTATCGGCAGCAACACCCCGCATTCGTAGTGTCCGATGCACCGCGCAGACAGGCATCGAAACCTCAAGGCCGAAACACTCAAAGGAGCAAGTCCATGCGACAACGGGCTTATGCAGCACTCGTTACCGCCGCCCTTTCCGTTCAAACCGCAGAAGCACAGGAAGCCAATATGCAACCGAACCACCCCTATGCCGGCATGTGGGTCACCGACGACAACCGCGTGCGTCATGAACTTCTGCCGAATGGACGTTACGTCGAGGCCCGGGGCCAGCGCGAGCGCGCCTATGAGGGCCGCTACGAAGTCGACGGCACGCATATCGAATACTGGGATGACACCGGGTTCACCGCCGACGGCGATTTCGTCGATGAGAACACATTGCACCATGGCGGCATGATTTTGCGCCGCACGCCGTGACCCACGATGCGCAGATTCAACGGCTCAGCGCGGATTGAAGCGTGCCGCAAACCCTCCCGCACCACCCTTGCAGGAGCGAAGCAGCACGCGTCGTCACCCATCATCGGCTGCGATCCACTTGTCTCAATATGTCGATGAAGGCGCGAAGCGGTGACGGGACGTGCCGGCTGCGCGGGTAATAGAGCGCCAGTCCCGGTATTGGCGGGCACCAGTCATCCAACAGGGTGATGAGTTGGCCCGATACCAGGAAAGGCCGGGCGACGTCTTCCGGCACATAGGCGATGCCAAGCCCGTCAACCGCCGCCTGCACGAGAAGATCATTGTCATCAAGTGAAAGATTGCCCGGAACATCGACAACGATTTCGGCGCCGCGCTTTGAAAATTCCCAGCGATAGCGCTTTCCGCTCGGTAGACGCTGGCGGATGCAGGCATGTCCATGGAGATCATCCGGCGTCTTCGGGACGGTTTTGTCCTCCATGTAGGATGGAGCCGCTACCGCTACAAAACGGACGTTTCCTCCGAACGTCACCGCGACCATGTCTTGCGGGATCGCCTCCAGCAAGCGCACACCGGCGTCGAAACCCTGTTCCACGATGTCGACGAGCCGGCCTTCGGACACAAGATCAAGCTCGACGGCCGGATAGCGATCGAGGAACCGCGGCACGACCGTGTCGAGAAGGATACGGGCACCGCTCTTGTTCGCGTTGATCCGCAGCATTCCGCTCGGAGTGCCACGCTCTTCCGAGAGCGTGTCGAGCGCTCGGTCGAGGTCCCGAAGCACCGGATCGAGGTTCTCAAGCAAGCGAGCCCCGGCCTGGGTCAACGACACGCTGCGGGTTGTCCGGTTGAAAAGCCGCACACCCAGCTTTTCCTCCAGCCCGATGATCGCATGGCTGAGGGCAGAGCGCGAAACGCCGATTTCATCCGCAGCGCGGCGGAAACTCCGGTGGTTGGCCACGGCCGCAAACGCGGCCAGATCATTGAGGCTGGGACGCGTCATTCGTGATTTATCCTCACCAGCTTATCTCATATTGGAAATCTTATATCACCAAACCTCAGGCTTTACATGAGGACGAACAGAAAAGGAGATCACATGCACAAGACATGGTTCATTACAGGCGCCTCCTCGGGCCTCGGTCTGGAAATGACGCGGCAACTGCTCGCCGCTGGGCACAAGGTGGTCGCGACCACCCGCCGGTCCGGAACATTGTCCCAGCTCGAGCAGGACTTCCGCGAGAACCTGGATGTCGTTCAGCTCGATCTGACGGAACCCGAGGGCATTGTCGCTGCCATTGAAAATGCCTTTTATCGGCACGGCCACGTTGACGTGTTTGTCAGCAATGCCGGCTATGGCCTTTTCGGCGCGGCCGAAGAACTGACGAACGCCGAGATTGACCGGCAGATTGCCACCAATCTGGCTGGCTCCATCCATCTGATCCGAGCGGCCCTCCCGATGCTCAGAAAGCAGGGCGGCGGACGTTTCGTCCAGGTCTCCTCGGAAGGCGGGCAGATTGCCTATCCGGGCTTCAGCCTTTATCACGCGACGAAGTGGGGGATTGAAGGCTTTGTCGAATCCGTCGCTCAGGAAGTCGCTCCCTTCGGCATCGACTTCATCATCGCCGAGCCGGGGCCGACGGGCACGAATTTCGGGGCCAATCTGGTCCGTGCAGAGCCCATGGATGCCTATGCGGAAACCCCTGCCGGCGCCGTCCGCCGCGCGATCGGCAATGGCAGCTTCGAGATAAAGGGCGATGCCGCCCGGACCGTGGCAGCAATCATTTCAGCCGCCGAGAGCGAGGCGCCACCTTTGCGGTTGGCGCTGGGAAGCACGGCCTATGCCTCCATCTCGCAGGCACTTTCCGCACGCTTGCGCGCCGTTGAGGCGCAGCGAGAGGTAGCGGATTCCGCCGACCGGCAGGCTCCCTGAACCGCAATGCCGAAACCAGGAACATCAAGAGGAGACAAACAGGCCCATCCGGAAACGCGTCCTGGCCATCGTCCTCACCATCGGGTGTTCACTTGCCTTTGCCCAGACCCCGTCAGAAAACCAGATGGCAGGTGCATGCCGGATGATGTCGGCGACGACAATCCCCGGTGGCCAAGACATACCGGCTTATGGATCGAGCGGGCTTCTGGCTGCCTCCCAATCATAGCGCCTCATGTGATCGAGGAACGCCCGCATGGCCGCGCTCGGGAGGCGGCGGTTGGGGTAATAGAGAAACCAGTGGGGCAGCAGGAGACTCCAATCGGAGAGGAGCTCCACCAGCCGCCCCGTCAGGATATGGGGTCTGGCGTAGTCATCGAATAGATGTGCGATCCCCTGACCGGCCAGCGCCCCTTGCAGCTCGTTATGCGCAGTGTTGACCGTCAGGCGTCCTTCGGGCGATATTTCGATCTCTTCGTGCCCGACTTTGAACCGCCATGTGGCCAGAGTGCCGCCCGGAAATCTGCGTTTGATGCAGTCGTGATTGATCAGATCGCCGGGAGCCTGCGGCTGGCCGTGCCTCTCGATGTAGTCCGGCGAGGCAACGATCGCATAGCGAAGCGCCGGTCCAAGCGGGAGTGCAATCATATCCTGTGCCAATTGCTTTCCGAACCGGACGCCGGCGTCGAAGCCTTGCGCGACGATGTCGATCACCGCCGCATCGCTGATGAGCTCGATTTTGACGTCCGGATAGAGACGCATGAAGTCGAAAGCCAGCGGACAGAGAAAATGATCGATGGCGGGCGCGGGCGCATTGATCCTCAATGTCCCCGATGGATTGTCCCTCAATTCGTCGACCTCAGCGATAGCAAGCCTGATATCGCTCAATGCCGGCGCCAGGCGTTGCAGAAGGCGCTGTCCCGCCTCGGTCGGGGATACGCTTCTCGTCGTCCGATTGAGGAGGCGAATGCCGAGCGCCTCCTCCAGGCCATTCATTGTCTGGCTGAGGGCAGAGGAGGAAACCCCTCGCTCGAGCGCCGCCGCGCGGAAGCCGCCACATCGGACGATCGCGACAAACACATCAAAGCTGTCCAGACGTATCGGGTCCATTTGCGAAGCATGCCTTATCAGGCTGGTCTTTATTGACATACTTATCAGGACAATAGGCCTGTGTCATCCTTTCCTGAGCGATAGCCCGGCGTATAGCCCGGCGTAATGGCTGCTGCCCTACCCACCATGAATGCGGCGGCCGCGCATGCCCACCACGGAGGAAAGACCGAATGAGTGCCTTCACCCTCAACAGACGAACCGTCATGCTGTCCGCTGTCGCTGGCGCGTCGAGCATGCTGCTCCCCAGCCTGGGCGGCTCCGGCAAGGCCGCGGCGCAAGGTGTGCCTGCATTGCGCGGGAACACAGGTCACTACCGTTTCCAGGTGGGCGAGATCGTCGCCACCGTTCTGAGCGACGGCATTATCCAGGGCCCGCCGCAGGTCTATGCGAGCAACGCCCCGGAAGCCGCGTTGCAGGAGGTTTTGCGCCAGGCTTTTCTGCCGACCGATCACATGACGCTCAATCTGAACACGCTCCTGATCGAGACCACCGGTCGCCGGATTCTCATCGAAGCCGGGGCCGGCGCGACCATGGGACCGAATGGCGGGCGGATCTTCGACAACCTCGCGGCGATCGGCCTCGGCCCCGAGGATATCGATGCGATCGTCATCTCCCACACCCACCCCGACCATGTCGGCAATTTGAAAGCCGCAAACGGCGGCAAGGCCTTCCCCCGCGCCACGGTGTTCGTGCCGAGGGCCGACTGGGATTTCTTCGTCCGCGCCGACCCGGACCTGTCCTACATGCCGGTTCCCGAGGAGTTCCGCCTGCGGTTCGCCGCCAACATCAAGGACAGCCTCGAACCGGTGATGGACGATATCGAGTTTTACGAAGCCGGCGCCGAGATTGTGCCGGGCCTGACGACCATCGTTGCGTCCGGACACACGCCCGGCATGGCGACATTCCTCGTTCATTCGGGACGCGACCAATTGCTGCTGACAGCGGATCTCGCCTACCACCCGGTCGTCAATATCGATCGACCCTGGCTTCCGGGGCCCGACCGCGACAAGGAGACCGCGCTCGCCTCGCGCCGTCGCATCTTCGACCGGGCGGCGGCAGATCGTATTCCGGTGCTCGGCTTCCATTTTCCTTTCCCCGGCCTTGGCCATATGCTGAAGACCGATGCCGCCTATGCCTGGGTGCCTGCCAACTGGCAGTTCTGACGCTCGGCAAGTCGAGAGGTTTCAAGACCATGCTGCTCAACACCAGACGTTCCTTTTTGACGGCCTTTCTGGCTCTGCCTCTCATCGATGCGGCCAGAAGGAAGGCCTTTGCGCAGACCGCTCCCGAACTGCCGCTGACCCGCGCATGCAATGATGGAGACGAACGCACGCTCGAACGCGAAGCCGGGCCATTCTTCAAACCGAATTCACCTCTCAACAGCGATCTCTATCCCGATGCACCCGGAGGCGAACGGATAACCGTCGCCGGCTTCGTCCTCGACAATCGCTGCCGCCCGCTTGCCGGCAGCCTCGTCGAGATCTGGCACGCGGACGAAAACGGCGACTACGACACCGTCGGCTTTCGGCTCCGCGGCCATCAATTCACCGACGCACAGGGCCGCTGGTGGTTCAACACCATCGTGCCCGCGCTCTATCCGGGCCGCACCCGCCACTTTCATTTCAAGGTTCAGCGTCCCGGCGGGCGCGTCCTCACCACGCAGCTTTATTTTCCCGGGGAACCCGGCAATGCCCGAGATCGGCTCTTTCACGAGACCCTTCTGCTCGAGCTGAGGGATACGGATGATGGTGGTTTCGGCCAGTTCGATTTCGTCGTTTGAGGAATGGTCACCATGTCGAGACGCGATTCTTCCGTGCGGGCTCACTGTCTCGCGCTGACGGCAGGGGCGAGGACTTCGAGGCACCACGTGCGGAAGTCGGTCGGCGCCGGATTCGGTTCCGGTCTCCGGACACGTCGATCCAGTCCTTCATTCTTCGCTGTCAGCATCTCGATCATCGCCTGTGCCATGCCCTCGGAGGCGCCATGAGCGAGCGTCATGTCGTGCATCTCGCGCATCGACATCTCCTGAAACCGGATGGGCCGCGCCAAGGTCTCGCTCATAACGGCCGCCATCTCGGCGAAGGTGATATCCTCGGGCCCCATCATCGGAATTGCATCCACACCGGTCCAGCTGGCGTCGAGCAGGAGGTTTGATGCAACGGCAGCCACATCACGTGTGGCGACGGCGGTCACAGGGAGGTCGGCCGGCGACGGCCAGTAAAACACGCCGTTGGCGGCGATGCCGTCGATCTGCCGCAGCAGGTTTTCCATGAGCGACCCGCAGGCAAGTGCGCGATAATGAACGCCAGTCTCGGCAATCATGTCGTCCAGGGCCAGCGTGGCGGTGACATGGCCGGCGGCCCGCGGCCATCCGCGTCCCAGCGCCGATATGCCCACCACGCGCTTTACGCTATGTGCCGCCATCGCCTCGCAGCCCGCCCGGGAGAAGTCGACATAGGCAGCCATCGCGCTTTCCGCTTTCATGTCGCCGGGCGGTAGCCAGAAGACGCTATCGGCACCCTCGAATGCGCGTGAAACCGTTTCTGCATCACCGTGAGAGCCGGCAACGACCTCAACCTTGTTGCGCAGCATTGCTGGAATCTGATCGGGATTGCGGGCAATCACCCGAACCGGTTTTGATCCAGCCACAATGCGTTCGAGAACCTTTCGGCCGATATTGCCGGTCGGAGCGGTTATGACGATCATTGTCGAATTCCCTGTGTTTCCTGGCGTTTTTCGCTGGTCGGGAATTTAGGCGCCGAAAATCGAACGATACATGCTATAAAATTCGGATTTTCATCGAGATCGTTCGAAAAATGCCATGGATCCATTGTCTCAAATCGTATCGACCCTGAAGCCGAAACATCTGCGCGCCGTCGGACTGGAGGCCGGGGGCGCCTGGTCCCTGGCTTTCGGCCATTATGAGGGCATCAAGTTCAATGCCGTTACGAGGGGCCATTGCTGGCTGTCGATGGAAGGCCTTGCCGCACCGCTGCGCATTTCCGCCGGCGATTGCTTCCTGCTGACACAGGGCACCCCGTTTCGGCTGGCGACCCACCTGGAAGCGCCTTCGACCGATGCCGCCAGTATTCTCGGGCCGCTCCGCGGTGGCGCCATCGCGCGGTTGAATGAAGGGGACGATTTTCTGCTGTTCGGCAGCCGGTTCATTCTCGATGGTGAGCATGCGCGGTTTCTGCTGAATTCGCTGCCGCCGCTGGTTCACATCAAGGCCTCCGATCACGACGAAACACTGGCCTGGGCGCTGCAGCGGCTGCAACGCGAACTCGGAGAAGAACGCGCGGGCGGCACCCTTGCCGTGGATCATCTCGCGCATTTGATGCTGATCGAAGTCCTGCGGCGCTACGTCGCCAACGGGGCGCCGGACACGATGGGCTGGCTGCGGGCCCTCTCGGACGGCCGGATCAGCCGGGCCTTGCGCCTGATGCACGAGCAGCCTGAGCGGCGCTGGACGTTGACCGACCTCGCCAGCAAGATCGGCATGTCCCGCACGAGCTTTGCGGTCCACTTCAAGGCATGTGTCGGTCTGCCGCCCCTTGAATACCTGACCCGCTGGCGCATGGTCCTGGCGAGCGACCATCTGGTCTCACCCGGGACCAGCATCGCCGCCGTTGCATCCGCGCTCGGCTACGAGTCCGAGAGCGCTTTCGGTGCGGCGTTCAAGCGTGTAATGGGATGTTCGCCTCGCAAATACGCCAGATCCCGCGCCGTCAACGCGCAAGGCTGAGCGGGATCGCTCGCCTTTCGAGTTCATCCACGGCGCTTTCCGGTGTCGGTAAGGCCGGTGCATTGCCGGCAATGCCCGGCGTCCTGCGACGCTGGATTCGGTAGACGGCGGCGGGCGGCACGTTTGCAAAGGTCCCCCCGATATAGGTGGCCTTGAGGCCGAGCCGATCGAGAAGCCGGCGTGATACCGGACAGCGCGGCCCATAGGTGAACTGATAGAATGCGCCGCCGGGGCGGAGCTGGGAAAATGCACCCGTCAGGATCGCATAGACGGTTCGCGGCGGCATCGACAGCAGCGGTAGTCCGCTGATGACGGCGCCGACCGGGTATCCGCCGAACAGATGGACATCACGCAGGCGCGTTGCGTCCATCCACACCGTCTTCGCGCGCGGAAAATCTGCCTTCAGCTTCGCGGCGAAAGCCTTCCCGGATTCGACGAGCGCGAGGTTCTCCTCTCTGACCCCGCGCGCCAGAAGCGCACGGGTGAATACGCCCGTGCCGGGACCGAGTTCGAGCACTGGTCCCGTCGTCGCCGAAACCTCCGATACGATCAGGGTGGCCAGCGCCCGTCCGGATGGCGTTACTGACGCAACCCGGAGCGGTTCTGACAGCCAGGCGCGGAAGAAGCTCAGTCTCTCGGTTGCGTTTTTCAGCATGTCCGATCCTCCAAGGCGAGAGGATCGAAGGGGCGGTGTCGAGCGATCGAATTGACCAGACTGGCCAGCGTCTCCATTTCTCACACCTCCGCAGCAAGGCCGGCCTCACCCGAACCGGCGCGGAGACCTGTTTCTGCCGCCTTGGCGAAATCGACCTTCGCCAGCGTTTCCGAGATCTCCCAAAGCCGGCGGGCGACCTGCTGGTCCAGCGCGGCGGCCGGGATCGCCGCCTCGCCAGGATGGCCACGCGTTTCGGATAGCCTGTCGGGGCCGTAGTACCGGCCGCCGCGCGCCTCCGGCGCCGTTGCGGCGAACAATGGGGGCAGGGCGCCCTGGGCCGCCGGCTGAAACATAAACCACAGGAACGACCGGAAAAGTCCCTGGGCGCTGTATCGCCCAGGGGCGTTGTGCAGAAGATTGGTTCGCGAAATCCCGGGATGGGCGGCGATACTCGTCAGGCCCCAGCCGGCTGCCTCGCTTCGGCGCTGAAGTTCGAGCGCGAACATCAGGCAGGCAAGCTTGGATTGCGCGTAGAACGGCATCGGCTTGTAGGCTCTCTCGGCCTGGAGATCGTCGAACTTGATAGCAGCATTTCGGCGTATGGCGATACTGGATAGGGTGACCACACGGGGATCCTGCCCCCGCCGCAGTAATGGCAACAGATGCGCGGTCAGCGCGAAGTGGCCGAGATAGTTGGTCCCGAACTGAAGCTCGAACCCGTCCGCCGTCGTCCTTCGTTGCGGTGGCGTCATGACAGCCGCATTGTTGATCAGCGTGTCTATCCGCTCCCGGCTGTCGCGCAGCCGCTGCCCGAATGACGCGACCGAGGCCAGATCCGCCAGATCAACGGGCTCGAAGCGCACGCGCGTCTGGCCCGCCGATTTCCTGATCTGGGCGACGGCATCGCTTCCCTTGTGCGGGTTTCGCCCGGCGATAATGACCTCGGCGCCAGCGCCGGCCAGGGCAAGCGCGGTCTGGAAGCCGAGGCCGCCGGTGCCCGTGACGACGATTGTCCTGCCGTTCTGAGCCGGCATGTCCTGAGTGGTCCAGTTCTTTTCCATGCGGAAATCCTTTCGTAGCTTCTATGCGGACACTGTCTGGAGCGGCTGCAGCACGGCCTCGGCCAGCGCGGCATCGCGCAGCGGCGCCGCCTTGTCCCGGTAATCGTCATCCATCGCCATGTCGGCGAAGGCCTGGCGGCTGGGATAGCGGACGAGAGCAAGCGCGTCCCAAGCCTGTCCGCTCTCGGCCGAGAGCGGGGGGAGCCCGTTGCCCACATAAACAATCGCCGCCCCGAATCGGGCAATGATCGGGGCGGCGATGGCAAGATAGTCCGCGTATCGCTCCTTGCCTCCGTCCTCCTGGAACCTCAGGAGATTCAGCATGTCGACTGGTTGCCCATCGTCTTCGTCGAGAAAGCGCGGCAAGGCATTTTCAATGAGGGTCAGCATATCAACCTCTTGACCTGATAGGGGCACGGCGGCGGGGCCGCTCTGCCGATGGCGATCATTTTTTGAGGAATTCGGCGACGCGCCGGTTCGCGACGAGAAGGGCAAGGCCCGACAGGATGCTTGCCAAGGGTACGATCAACAGGCCCAGCGCCAGACCGTTCGGAATGTCGGCTGCGCTGGCCGCGTCGCTGACGATGCCCACGAACAAAGGTCCGAGCGCCGGTCCGACAAGGCTGCTGCCGATCATCACGAGGCTGGATGCCTGGGCCTGTCGACCCGGTCCGGCCACGAGATGCGCGGCGCCGAAGCCCCAGGGCAGCATGAACGAGAACGACAACATCGAGGGCACGAACAGGGCGATGGACATCCAGCCGACCGGGGCGAACAAGGCCGCCGTTGTGGTGACGCTCGCCATCAGGAACAGGATGGCGGGCGGGCCGAGAATCCGGCCGGAACCGGCGCGGACCGCGTGATCGAACCACCGGCCGCCGCCCAGCGTCCCGATAATCCCCATCAGCCCCTGCAATAGTCCGAAGAAGACGCCGACCTGGGTCGCGGTGAAGCCATGGGACCGGATCAGAAACGGAACCGAGAATGCATAGAAGGGCGCACCGGCAAAGCCGAGAAAGATCGTGCCCACAAACAGCCAGCGGAATGCCGGGGATGACAGAAGCGTAAGGCATGTTCTCAGGAAGGGGTCGTTGAGCGAAGCCGAGGTCTGAAAGCGCGGCGTGGCGCCCGCGACGAGTACCGTCAACAACCCGATCAGGATGCCGATGGCGCCGGCCCCGATCAAGACGACGCGCCAGCCAAGGATATCGGCAATGGCGCCGCCAGCGGCAAAACCAGCCATCGTGCCGAGTGGAATTCCCATCGCGAACAGGCCGATGGCGAGGCCGCGCCGCTCCGGTTCGATCTTGCGGGCGATCAAGGCGTGGCCGGCCGGGACGGCCCCGGCCTCTCCGAATGCGATGCCGAAGCGCGTCAGCGCCAGGAACATGAAACTGGCCGCGAAGCCGCCGAGCGTCGTCATCACGCTCCAGATCAGGATACACGACACCAGCACCAGTCTTGGCGATCCGCGATCGGCGGCGCGCGCGAGCGGCAGCGAGAGAAGCGCGTAGCAGACTGCGAAGGCGAGGCCGGTCAGCAGTCCCATCTGCGTATCTGTCAGCGACAGGTCCGCCTTGATTTTCTCCGCCAGAATAAACGGAAGAATGCGATCAATCTGCGAAAATGCGTTGATCAGGAGAAGAGCGGTGCAGATGGCGGCGAACCGCCAACGCCCGACATATTCACTGGCGGACGCGTGTGGCGGTGCCAGTTCCGCTGAAGGATCTCTTGACCCGGCGACAATTTCTGCCATTTTGAGGGTACTCCTCGCTTGGTTGCACCCTTAAGCTAGATGGAGTGTCTAATGAGCAGAATGCCTGAACCCTCAAGAAACTTGCCTATTCCTCCAGAAGGGGCGGGCATGCCGGCGCGGGGCGCGATCCTGTCCTGGCCCCAGAAACATCGGGAGCCGCGATTGAACGGGCCATTGCTGGACGCCGTGACGGCCTATATCGAAGAGCAGGGCGGCGGCCAGGGCCTGTTTCCGACAGCGATCGAAGGTTTCAATATCGTCCGCTCGTTTCAGTCGATGATGCCGATGCGCAACATTTACCGGCCTTCGCTTTGCGTCGTGCTGGAAGGCGGAAAGGAGCTGCATCTCGGAGAGCAACGTCTGAGCTATCGAACGATGCAGTGCCTGGTTGTCAGCGTCGGGGTTCCGGCGACGGGCCAGATCGTGGAGGCAAGCGAGGAGGCACCGTATGTCGGCGTCATGATCGATTTCGACGTCGCCACTTTGCGGGAGGTTCTCGAGCAATTGGAGACGCCGCCAGTGCCGCTGGAGGAAGCCGGCCCCTGCGCATTCGTTGCCGAAGTCGACCAGCCCCTGGCCGACTGCATTCTTCGACTGTTGCGCATGCTGGCGACGCCGAAGGCAATCCCCGTCCTGGCGCCCTCGGTCGTGCGCGAAATCTGCTTCTGGCTGTTGAGCGGCCCCCATGGCGGCGCGCTCTGCAAACTGGCCTTGCCGGAATCGAATATCGAACGCGTGGTCAGGGCCGTCTCGAT
The DNA here is from genome assembly GCF_002043005.1 of Martelella mediterranea DSM 17316. Classification (NCBI taxonomy): domain Bacteria; kingdom Pseudomonadati; phylum Pseudomonadota; class Alphaproteobacteria; order Hyphomicrobiales; family Aurantimonadaceae; genus Martelella; species Martelella mediterranea. Next base: position 100,687 of record NZ_CP020333.1, read on the forward strand.
GTTGCACACCCATTTCGCGGATACGCTCCGCGTCGAACAGCTGGCAGATGTCGCGCGCATGAGCCCGTCATCGTTCCACCAGCATTTCAAGGCGTTGACGTCGATGACGCCGCTGCAATTTCAAAAGCAGCTGCGTTTGCTGGAAGCGCGCCGGCTCATGGTGACGCAGGCGGCCAATGTTGCGGAAGCGGCCTACAAGGTCGGCTACGAAAGCGCATCGCAGTTCAGCCGGGAATATTCGAGAACCTTCGGCATCGCCCCGAAGCAGGACGCCTTGAACCAGCAGCGGCTGCGCACCGCCTATGCAAGCCGGACAGTGCCGGCAGATCCGCTAGGAGCTGCTGGGGCCGCGGGTTTGTAGCACTGAGGGTCCAGGGTCGCCGGTTCGTATCCCATCAAGACCCTTGTTGCTACCCGTTCCCGAGACAGACATCGAAGACCCTTTAGCTTGTAGGCTGTCCTCAGGATGCTTTTGGAGTGCAATCTCCAGCAACCGGACGTTTTGGTCGATTTGAGAGGCCGCTTAAAAATCACCCAGAGAGCTTCGGCGAGCCAACTCAATGTCACCCGCGCTCGCTGAGCGGCCGATCGGGTTCTTCGATGGTGATGAAGCTGGCGAGTTCAGGTGTCGATTTGCACTCCAAACTGAGACTCGGTCAGTTTATACCAAAACGTTACACTTCAATTGAGACTCAAGCCCGAAAAGTCTCAATTGAAGTGTAACGTTTTGTCGGCTAGGCGAATGCCGCTTCTTTTTCCAAGGAAGGCTTCCAGGGTTCAATGTTTTCATCGGTGATCCGCTCTGTGCCATCCTGAATGGCTTCAATTGCGAGTTCGTTGAGTATCCCAAACACACGTGCCGTTGGCAATCACACTGACGTCACGACCTACGGAACGCCGAATATATGGGCAATTGCTGATGGCCATGGGAGCGAGCATCAACGAACGCCTGACGCTCATGGAACTTGAGATAAGGACCGTTCTCCTCCTGAAAAGCAACAACGTTCACGCCGGTTTCCGCGCATTTCGGTGGAAGCGCGCGACTTCGTCACCTATGACCGGCGCAACGGGGTTACCGACAACGCCAATGTCGTGCTCGGCGTCAACTGGGATATCGCCTATGCGCTGCTCGGGCTCGACAGCCGCAATATCGCAATCGCCGAAGAGCTCATTCCGGTCCAGTATCAGCTTTCCTACCGCAATGCGCTGGGGGCTTTGCTTGCCGCCTATGCTTCGTTGAGCGAGATGGATTTCAAGCGCCGACACACGCTGCTGGAGGCGGATGCGCTTTCCTGTCAGGCGAAATCGATGCGCGCCGAACAGAAACTCGGCACGGTCTCGGTGGCGGAGGTTGACGCGATGAACGCGCGGATTGCCGCGGTGCGGAGCGAAGCGGATGCCATTGCCATGGCAATGGAGGCGGAGGAAAGCAAGGTGATGGCGCTGGCCGGCCTGAAGGCGGGCGCGCAGCCTGTGGCGGCATCACGATCCGTCCTGCCGGCGCTGGCGGGCCTGCCCAAGTCTGTTGCGGAGAACGGCGAAAGCTGTTTTTCGGTTTCCGGCAGCCAGGCGCTGGAAAATCTTCTGGTCGAAGCTGCCGGCGCCCAGCTCGATCTCGCCAGAAAATCGCGCTTTACCAAGCTGACGGCGGCGCTTCCGACCTTCATGAGCGAGGATGGCGGTCTCAGCCTTCAGTTCCTGGTTGGGTATGTGCTGCCGCTGATCGATCAGGGTGACAGCCTGCGGCTGACCGACCGCGCGCGCATCCGCCTGCTGGAGACAATCCTGGCGGCGCGCGAAAACCACCGTGAATTTCTGAACCGCTACAATGAAACCGTGCTGAACACCGCCGGTGCCCGTCGCGCGCTCGCCTCGGCCGATGCCGCCATTGCGACGGCGCGGACATCCCTTTCCGCAGCGCCCGATGCCGAGCAATGCGCCGCCGAGACGGCGCTATCGAAGGCGCGGCTGGAGCGTGCCGAGGCATTGTTCGCAATCGAGATGGCGCGCGCCCGGCAAACGCTGATGTGCGCGCCGCTGCCGGACGCTCAGGATCCGGCCTGAGGGTTAGCGTACCGGCGGCGCGGCGGCGAGTGCTTCCCTGCCGGCTTGTACCGATTTCTTTTCGGACGAGGAACCTTCGGCAAGGGTGCTGGCCAGCAATTCGAAACGACTGGCGGCGACGTGGTGGCCGACCTCGGGAATGATCCTGCACTCTGCATTCGGATTGGTCTCGGCCAAAGCCGCAATTGGCGCGGGGGGCGACATCTTGTCGTTGGCGCCCTGAAGAAACATGATCGGCATCTCCAGCCCGCCGATATCCTGATCCCAGCCGCGTTGATTGACGGCGAGATCGGCGACCACGCTTGCCGATGACCGTTCGCCGATCAACCGCAGCCACGACAGCGCCCAGCCGGCCTCGATGGATTGGTCGATCACTGCCAGATCGGCAGGGCTTTCGCGATAGGCGTGACGGTAGGCGCGCGCAGCAAGGGAAGGGGAGCGCGCCAGCGCGGCATAGGCCTTGACGATGGCGCCTATCACGATCGGTCGCTGGCGGACGGCGCTCGTCAGGGCTGCCTGCATGCTGCGTTCCGATGCCGGCGCGGATTTCGATGGCGGAAACGGCGCGCCGGCAATCACCAGTCTCTCGACAAGGCCCGGGTGGCGGGCAGCGAAATGCGTGGCCCACGAGACACCGGAATTGACCGCGACGCATGTCACCGGTCCGCCGATGAGGTGGTGCACCATTTCGGCAACCGCCTCGGTATAGGTCTCGAGAAAACGCAACGGATCCGAATGGTCGACTCCGTCGATGAAAAATCGGGGCGCCACCAGAAAGCGCAGGCCATGGCGCCGCAAAATATCGACCTTGTCTTCGCAGTAGAGCGTCGGCGACAACAGGCCGTGGAAAAACAGACATGGCTTGCCGCTTCGGTCGCCGAATTCCCAGATCGGCAGTTCGGCGCCGTTTTGAAGCGCAACGGAATGGACCGTCACCTTGCCTGCGAAATGGCCGGCCAGAAGCTTGCGCTCCGGGCTGTGATCGCGGGCGCCGGAAAAGGTGGCGATGAAATAACTCATCAGGCTTGCGGAGATCGAGCGGGCCAGCGCTGCCTGATTGGTGACGCCGAATTTCTGGAAGATGACCTGCAACTGCTTGCGCTTGGTACCGTAGGAAGCGCCCAGCCTTTCGGCGGCATCCTTCAGTTCGTAACCGGCCAGAAGCTGCGCGATCAACTGATATTCGCTGGCGGTCAGCGGCGCGACATCGAGCGGCGTATGTCTTTCGAAGAACGCGCGATCGATTTCAAGCGCAAGCCACTCGACCCCTTCCGGCGCCTGTGGCCAGTAGTGCCCGACCGCAAGAACAGCCTGTAGTAGGCTACCGCGTTCCCTGAAGGCGAAGCCCTGTTGGTCGCCCGGCGGCAGGTCGAAACGCCCCGGCAGCGCATCGGCTTCTCCGTGGCTCAGGATAACCGTGCCGTCGCGATCAAGCAGGCAGACCGGCAGATCGAATGGGGGCAGGGTCTTGTAGAAGAAATCCTGGATCGCGATCTGCCGACGGGCGTCACGGATTTCCGGCGCATCTCCATCCCACCGCGCCGGCAGCACGGACGGTTTGAGGATCCGGGGGATTTCGGCAAGTCTTGCGATCTGCCGACGGAGTGCTGCGCGAGACGCGGTCATGGCGCAGATTTTTGGGAAAACCCGGCTGCGAGGTCAAGGGGCACACTGCGAAATGCGGCATTTTTGCGGCAAAATCTTTAGTTTGGCATGAGCGTTCGACGCCAATCGGCCTCGGGTTTTTGGCGCAGCGGCACGGTTTCAATGCTGTCGGCAGTGTGGCATCCGGGCTGAAGAACTCCGGTCCGCCAGCAACCATGCGCAGCTTGAAGCCGGTCCCGATTCCGAAGCTCGGGAAATACATGACGATGAACATGGTCAGCGTCACGCTGAGCGTCGTCACGGAGTAATTGGAGACGGCGTTTTCGGTGTGCAAAATGCCGTAGTCGACACAAGGCTGCCGCGCGCCTTCCGTCGTGATCCAGCCGGCAACGACTTTGCTCAAACCGACCGGCCCCATGCCGACGGCGAGCATCCGCAGGAAACTGAGAGCCTTCGAACACGTGGTCATCGTTTCCGCCCTCCTCAGAACTCCTGCAGCACGATCTTGCCGCGCGCCTTGCCGCTTTCGATGATCGCGTGGGCCGTCTTCAGATTAGCCGCGCTGATCGGCGATAGCGTATCGGTGACGGTGGTACGGATCCGGCCGCTGTCGATAAGTTCGGCCACGTGATCGAGCAGCTTCCGCTGAGCATCCATGTCGGCGGTTTCAAACATCGAGCGGGTGAACATGAATTCCCAGTGCGTTGAAACGGCCTTGCGCTTGAACGCCATGACATCGAGCCCGTCGGGATCGTCAATCAGACCGAAACGGCCCTGCGGCGCGATCGCCTCGACGATCTCCTCTAGGTGGCGGTGGGTCTGCGTGGTCGAAAAGACAAAGCCCGGAGCGCCGATGCCCAGAGCCGCGACCTGTCCGGCGATCGGCTTTGAATGATCGATGACATGGTGGGCGCCGAGTTCCTTGACCCAGGACATGGTTTCCGGTCGCGAGGCGGTGGCGATGACGGTGAGGCCGGTCAGCGCGCGCGCGAGCTGGATCGCGATCGAACCGACGCCGCCGGCGCCGCCGACGATCAGGATCGCGTTGGCGGCGCCCGGCACGGGACGAGCGACATCGAGCCGGTCGAACAGCATTTCGTAGGCGGTGATCGCCGTCAGCGGCAGGGCCGCGGCCTCAGCATTGGTCAGGCTCGTCGGCTTGTGTCCGACAATGCGCTCGTCAACCAGATGGAACTGACTGTTGGCGCCGGGACGGATCAGCGAACCGGCGTAATAGACGGCGTCACCGACCTTGAAGTTGGTCACATCCGGTCCGGTTTCGGCCACACGGCCGACGGCATCCCAGCCGAGCACCTTGTATTCGCCTTCCGGCGGCGTGGCGCTGGCGCGGATCTTGGTATCGACGGGGTTCACCGAGATGGCGGCAACTTCGACCAGAAGGTCGCGACCGGTCGGTTCGGGGCGGGGCAGTTCGATGTCGATGAGCGCGTCCTCGCGATCAATCGCGCCGGGCTTCTCGTATCCAATGGCTTTCATGGTTAGTGTCCTGTTGTTGACGAAAACTTGCGGTGCTTCCAAAATGCTATTACCTTCACCTGGAGCCAATACGCACAAAGAAAGCACATAGTATCGTTTTTGATACTGCTAAGGAGCAAGAGATGGCCAAGGCCCGCCACTCCCGTTTCGACTGCAGCCCCGGCTGTTCCGTCGAGGCCGCGATCGGCCTGATCGACGGCAAATGGAAATCCGTGATCCTGTTTCACCTTCTGTCCGGCACGCTGCGCTTCAACGAAATCCGCCGGCACATCGTCAATGTCACGCCGCGCATGCTGACCAACCAGTTGCGCGAGCTGGAGAGGAGGACGGGCTGATCGTGCGCACCGTTTACGCGCAGGTGCCGCCGAAGGTGGAATACTCGCTGTCAGAGCTTGGCCGCAGCATGGAGCCCATCCTGCTTTCTCTGAAGGGATGGGGTGATGCAATATCGGGTTTTGTTCGGCAAGCCGAAGGGATACGATCCGCGAGAACGGGCGAACGAAACACAGCGGGTAGACGCTGAGGTCATGTTCCGGCAAACGAGCCGAGTTTCGGTTCGCAGGCGATGGCATTCAGCCACTACGGTTTGCTGATTTCCTCGCAGGGCCGCGCCTGTCGGCCGAAAAAGAACCGGTCGCCACATTTTGAAAACAGACTTCCCCGATGACGGGAGTTGCCATTTTGGATTTCGTCCACCCATCGCCTGCCTGGACGATCGGCCATTCCTCGTCGAGCAAGACGTTACATGAGGCGACACATTGGATCAGTTCATCATCTGCGATGCCAGAACAAGTCATACCCAACTGCTGCGGATAGTCGCTGACGCCACCGGTGGTGCGCCCCTAGCCCAGATACCCCAAAGCCCCGATCAAACCGCATTCATCGAGTGGCCCCTGGGAGATCGCGTTAGGTGAGGCTACCGCGGGGAGTCCTTTGACGGGGACGAAATCGGGCCTTTTTATTAGGAATCGGCGGTCAAGCGAGCCGCATAGATAAAGTGAACTGAAGTATTCGTGTTGCAATACCTGCGCAATAGTGATAATTATTCCGTGCTGTCGGAAGAAGCTCACTCTCCCCGGTCGGCTGCGGCGCCCGGCACCTTTGCTTGTCGGAGACAATCATGCAATCGCTTGAAAATGGGTTGCTTGAAGGCGTCGAAACGGCCATATCGGCGCATTTGAGCGCGACGTCGGTCTTGGAACGCCTGCCGGTCGGCGCTTATGTGTGCGCTTCAGACGGTCGTATCATCCGTTACAACGCGGCGGCGGCGGATTTATGGGGGCGAACACCGATCCCAGACGCGGAGGAGCGTTTCTGTGGCTCTCATCGCCTGTTCGACCTGAATGACCGTCACGTCCCACACGCTGCTTGCCCGATGGCGGTCGCGCTGGCAACGGGACGAGACTTCCGTGATCAACCGATCAAAATCGAACGCCCGGATGGCAGCCGGATAACCGCGCTGGTGGATATCCAGCCGTTCAGGGACGACAGCGGCGCCGTCGCCGGCGCTGTCAACATATTCCGGCAGTCCGAGCCTCCAGCACAAGTTCCGAGCCGGAACTTCCCGGCAATGTATCGCTCGTTCAGACGCTGCAGGCTCTGCCAGCGGCGATCTACTTCACCGACGCCGACGGTAAGATCACGTTTTACAACCAAGCGGCGGCCGAAATGTGGGGCGCCCGTCCCGAAATTGGCCGCAGCGAATTCTGCGGTTCATGGAAGCTTTTTCGTCCGGACGGCACGCCATTGCCGCATGATCAGTGCCCCATGGCGGTCGCACTGAGAGAACAAAGGGCGATCAGCGGTGAAGAAGCTGAGGCTGAGCGACCCGACGGCACGCGCGTTCCTTTTTTGGCTTACCCTACGCCGCTGTTCGATGAATCCGACACGCTTGTCGGTGCAGTGAACATGCTTGTCGACATCAGCGGCCGAAAGACTGCGGAAATGGCCAGCCAGCGCCTGGCAGCGATCGTCGAATCGTCGGACGACGCGATCCTGTCCAAGGATGTGAACGGCGTCATCACGAGCTGGAACCGCGGAGCTGAACGGGCTTTATGGCTTCCGCGAAGACGAAGTGCTCGGCCGGTCGGTCACTCTTCTCATCCCGCTCGACAGACAGGATGAGGAGCCGCGGATTCTTGCTCGTATCCGAAGCGGCGAACGGATCGAGCATTACGAAACCGTGCGGCAGAAAAAGGACGGTAGCCTGGTCGATGTTTCGCTGTCCGTGTCGCCGATTTTTGATGGCGCCGGCAAGGTCATCGGGGCCTCGAAGATCGCAAGGGATATCTCCGAGCGGCGGCGCGCCGAAGAGCAGAAGGACCTGCTCCTGCGCGAGATGGACCACCGTGTGAAGAATCTCTTCGCGCTCGCAAGCGGCCTGGTGAATGTCAGCGTGGGCGGTGCGGCATCCGTAAGCGACCTGGTGTCCGATCTGCAGAGCAAGTTCAGGGCACTCGCACGGGCGCATGCGCTGACGCTTTCGACGACAGGGAACGATTCCGACCGTACCGCGACGCTGCACAATCTTATCGCCGAAATAACCGAGCCCTATCGCGGGGAAGACGGCGTCTCCCGCGTCAGAGTGTCTGGGGAGGATTTCACGCTCGGACGCACAGCCGTGACAAGCATCGCACTGCTGTTGCACGAATTCGCAACCAATGCCCTCAAATATGGCGCTTTGGGGAATCCGGATGGCGAGGTGCTGGTCGAGATATGTTCCGTCGGCAACGACGTCCGCATCGTGTGGTTCGAGGCTGGAGGGAGCCAGCAACGCGAGGGCTCATCCGGCGATGGTTTCGGCAGCCGTCTGGCTCGCGCGACGGTCGCGGCCCTGGACAGTCGTTTTGAGCGGAACTTCAGCGACCTTGGTCTCGAGATTGTGCTGTCCATTCCCCGGGCTAAGACCCGGTTTGAGGCTTGAAGCGCGTTGTGCCTTTCTAAACCTCGCAACGAGCCGAAATAGCATCGAACGCGGGATCCCATATTCCTCACGCGCAGCCGCGACTACCTCAGCTGTCACTTTCCCATCACTGCCGCGAAGCAGATATCGAAGAAACTCTTCCGGACTTACATCGTCGGCATGCCGGTCACCATCATCGGGGGCTTCTTGGGATAAAATCATACGGCGACATTATGGTCGATCGACCGGTCGATCAATCCCATTTGGAGTGTAAAAAAATCTCATTGGTGTCTCATTTGAAGTGTAACGCGTTACACTTCAGTCTCACGCAAATCATTGAAAACATTCGATGCGCGAGTCTCGGCTTCAAACATAAATCGACAACTGTCGCAAAACTGAAACAGCTCTCTGGTTAGGTGCGCGCGACCTCACGCCATGTGAAAATGCAGTCGCCAAAACCGGAGTCCTTAATGTCGCGTTCGCCTCGTATCCGCAGTTCCTTTTCCCGCAGCCGGCGTGCGATCTTCATGCTGAGCGCCAGCGTCCTCGTGCTTGGCGATCTGTGTCTCACGGCGACGGCCGAGGCTGCGGATTTCACCGTTCCGCCAGCTTCCGGCTCGCAGACCGTTTCGGGCGACGACAGGGGCGTGATTGAAAGCGGCGCGACGCTCACGGCCACAGACGATCAGGCGATCCTCTGGGACGGTTCGGCGACCGGCGACGGCATTACGATCATCAACCACGGCACGATCGACGGCAAGAAGGAACGGGCCATCGACACCGAGGACGATGTCGGCGGCCGGTTTACGCTCACCAATACCGGCACGATCAAATCGAAGAAAGCCGATGCCTTCCGCATCGACAGCGCGTTGGAGAACGGCGCGGTGATCGTCGATAATAGCGGCATCATCACCACGGATGGCGGCCAGGCGCTCGATTTCAACAACGCCACGGCCGAAAACGCGGTCGTCAACATCACAAACCGCGCCGCCGCGATCATCACGTCGAGCGATACCGATGCCATCCGTCTGGGGGGTGGCACGATCTCGCTCGTCAATGACGGCACGATCTCGACCACGAAATCGGACAAGCGCGCCATTTCCTTTGACGACGACGAGAATTTCGAGACTCTCTCTTCCTTCTCGCTGACCAACGGCGTCTCCGGCGTGATCACCGCCACAGACGACGCGTTGAAGATCAAGGCCGACAAGGACAGCAGCCACGCAGCCTCGATTACGATCGACAATGCCGGCGAGATCTCGTCCTCCGTTGGCGGGCAGGCGCTCGATCTTGCCGATATCATCGCCGCCGGCTCGACCATTTCCATCACGAACAGGCAGCCCGGAACGATCTCGGCCGCCGACAATGACGGCATCAAGGCCGGCAACGGCACCACGGTCGAGAATTACGGTCTGATCCGCAGCGATTATGCCGAGGGCGAGGCGAGCGATCAGAACAACAGCGCCATCAAGCTCGATAATGAAGATGCCGACGGCATGGCGCTCGCCGTCAACAACTACGCCGGCGCGACGATTACCGGCGCCTACCACGGCGTCAAGGCGTCCGGCGAAAACGACGTTCTGACAGTCACAAACGCCGCCGGCGGCACGATTGCGGGTCGCAACGGCTCCGGGGTGAATTCCAACGGCTCCGGCAGCATCGTCAATTACGGCCTGATTTCCGGAACGTTCGACCCGGCCGCCGATTTCGGCGACGGCGACGGCGTCGATTTCGACCGCCGCGGTGAGTTCTACAATTACGGCCAGATTCTCGGCCTTGGCTCCAAGGGCACCAAGGGCGGCGAGACCAAGCCCTCGACCAGCGAGGCGATCGCCACCGGCGGCGGCATCATCGTCAACGGCAGCGCGGATTACACGGACGCGCTGATTTCCGGCGCCGATAACGGCATTCTTGACGACAACAGCAATAATGGCGATGCCTTCTATGCGCTGTCGGTCACCAATTACGGCACGATCGAAGGCAAGAACGGTTTCGGCATCAAGATGGTCAATGATGCCGGCGCCTTCGGCAATACGGTGATCAATTACGGCACGATCTCTGGCACGGAATATGCCGTCTCGATGGGCAATGGCGATGACCGGTTTGTCTATCAGGCCGGCAGCAGCGTGATCGGCTATGTCGATGCCGAAGGCGGGGTCGACACATTCGAATTCGGCGCGCGCGACGGCGCGTTCGACCTTGGCCTTCTCGGCAGCGCCGCCACCTATCGCAATTTCGAGGCGCTTGCTTTCGCGGCTGGCTCGAACTGGACCCTGTCCGGCGAGACCGCAATCGCGTCCACCATGACGCTCGCCGGCGCGACGCTCAGGCTTGACGGCTCGCTTGCCAATATCGCGCTCGATATGGGTGCGGGCGCTTGGCTTGCGGGCAATGGCACGATCGGCGACCTGACGGTTGGCGACGGCGCGACCGTTTCGCCCGGCAACTCGATTGGCCTGATCAATGTTGCGGGCGACATCAGCTTCGCGCCCGGCTCGACACTGATCATCGAAACCGATGGTGTCTCGGGCGCCGCCGACCTGGTCGCGGCCACAGGCAGCGCCACGCTTTCGGGCGGGACCCTGTCGCTGATGATGGCCGATCCGGCCGCCAACTGGAGCACCGCCTACACCGTGCTGACCGCAGATGGCGGCGTGTCCGGAAGCTTCGACACCGTGTCCTCCAATGCCGGCTCGACATTTTTGACGACCGGGGTCGATTATGGCGCAACCGCCGTGACCGTGCAGATGACGCGCAACAATGTCGCCTTCGCCGACTACGCGGTGACGGCCAATGAGCGGGCCGCCGCCAATGCGCTGGATGCCCTGCCGCAATCGAGCGCGCTTTACGGCGCGGTCGTCGTGCAAGATGGCGCCGGGGCGACAGAGGCTTTCGACGCGCTTTCGGGCGACATTCACGCAAGCCTCAAGACCGGCCTGATCGAGGACAGCCGCTATGTCCGCGCCGCGGCTTTCTCGCGCCTTGAGGAAGCAGCGGGCGCGCCGGGTTTCTGGCTGCAGCCCTTCGGCGGTTGGGGCACGACGGATGGCGACGGCAATGCGCGTGGGCTTGACCGCAGCACCGGCGGCGTCCTCGGCGGCGGCGATTTTGCGCTTGGCGACACTGCCCGCGCCGGCATCATCGCCGGTTACCAGGCCTCGCGCTACAAGGAAGACGGCAGCGATGCGAAGGCGACGGCCGATACCTTCCTGCTCGGGGTCTATGGCGGCGGCGAATGGCAGGGCTTCGGCCTCAGCGCTGGCGCGGCCTATGGATGGTCCACGGTCGATACCGCCCGCACTGCGGCGTTCCCGGGCTTTTCCGAATACCTTTCCGGTTCGACAGATGCGGGCACGGCGCAGATCTTCGGCGAAGCCAGCTACAAGTTCGACATGGGTGCGGCCACGCTTCAGCCCTTCGCCAATCTCGCCTATGTCAACCTGCATACGGACGGTTATATCGAAACCGGCGGGTCGGCAGCGCTGGCGGTAGCCTCCGGCGACACCGACACCACGTTCTCGACGCTTGGCCTGCGCGCTTCCACCGATTTCGATATTGCCAATGGCGGCTCCGCCAGTCTTTCCGGCATGATCGGCTGGCGTCATGCCTTCGGCACGACGGTGCCAAATGCCGCGAACAGTTTCGCCGGCGGCATGCCCTTCGTCGTCGATGGCGCGCCGATCGCCGAAAACGCGGCGGTCGTCGAGGCCGGCCTCGATTTCGATCTCGGCGCTTTCGGCAAGGACGGCAAGGGGCGGGCCGCGCTCGGCGTGTTCTACGCCGGACAGTTCGGCGACGGCTCCAGCGACAATTCGGTTCAGGGCCGGCTGACGCTCACCTTCTGAGATGGAGCGATCCTGCTATCAGGCCGGAGCGGGCCCTGTGGTGTTGCGGACAACGAGGTGGGTTTCGAGGACGTAGCGCGCCTCGCGGATCGAGCCGGATTGCAGCGCCTCCATCAGCAGGGTGACGGCGAGGCGGCCGGCTTCGGCCGAGCGGTTCGAAACCGAGGTCAGCGCCGGATAGGTGACGGCGCCGAGCACGTCATCGCAGCCGATCAGACTGAAACGCTCCGGTACGGCGACATTGTATTCGGCAAGTCCCGCGAGGATGCCCTGCGCGGTGATGTCATCGAAGGCGATTGCGGCGGTCGCGCCCGTTTCGAGGATGGCGTCAACTGTGCGGTGCCCTGATTGATAGGTTGGAACGATCGGCGGAAGCGCCACGATTTCAAGGCCGAGCTTGCGGGCAGCGCTTCTGAGCGCCGAGCGCCGTTCGCGGTTCGACCACGAGGTGTGCGGGCCGTTGACATAGACTATTTTTCGGTGGCCGAGCTCGGCCAGGTGTTCCGCCGCCTGCCTTACGCCCGATCCGGAATCGATGAGCACGCGGGGGATGCCCTTGATGTCGCGATTGATCAGCACCAGCGGGCGCTGCGCGGCATGAGCAAGGATGCGTTCGTCCGAAAGCCGCGGCGATGCCAGCACCAGCCCCTCGACCTGACCGGCGAAGCGGCCGAGCAGCTTGTCCTCCTGCGCCGGCTTTTCTTCGGTATTGCCAAGGAACACGCAGAAATCGGAACGGTCGGCCTCAAGCTGGGTTGCAGCGATCAGCGGCGGGAAGAACGGGTTGGCGATGTCGGGCACCACAAGGGCGATATTGCCGTGCCGGCCGGTGGAAAGCGCCCGGGCCGTGTGGTTCGGCACATAACCGAGCGCCTGCGCCGCCTTCATGATCCGCTCCACGGTCTCGGGCAGAAGCATGTCGGGATGGCGGAAGGCGCGCGATACGCTGGAGCGCGCCACCCCTGCCTCAGCGGCCACCTGGCTGATGGTGACACCCTTGTCGCGCTTGATCATGGCGGTGCGGCTTTCCTGCGATAATTTTCCCCTGACCATCCTTGTAGAATACTTGCAACGGTTTCGGCTACTCGCTTGCTTGACATGCAACCGGTTGCATGGAATGTTGCCAACAAGATTGATGCCTGAACCGGCCGTGAAGCGCCTCCAGGTTCGCTGCTCGCCGTTATGGAGACTGACTTGACGATCGCAGAACGCTCCCACCCCGCGCCGGTCCCGCAACCGCTGACGCTGCGTCAACACGGCGCCCTTCTGGTCAAGAGTTTCGAGGACCGTGCCGGCATGGGCGCGGCGGCGGCGGCCGATATCGCGGCGGCCCTGCGCGCGCGGATCGCCAATCGCGGCGCGGTGCGGATGGTTTTCGCCGCCGCCCCCAGCCAGGCCGAGGCGCTCGCCACGCTTGTCGCCGCGCCGGGGATCGACTGGTCGCGCGTCACCGCCTTTCACATGGACGACTATATCGGCCTTGCCGCCGATCATCCTTCCGGTTTTGCCAACTGGCTCGACGCTTATCTCTTTTCCAGAGTGCGGTTTGCTGCGGTCCATCGCCTCGATCCGGGCGATGATCCGGAGGGTGCTGCGGCACGCTATGCGGATAAGATGGCCGAGGCGCCTATCGATTTCGTGGTGCTCGGCATCGGCGAAAACGGCCATATCGCGTTCAACGACCCGCCGGTCGCCGATTTTGACGATCCGCTCGATGTGAAGCCCGTAGCGCTCGACGATGTCTGCCGCACGCAGCAGGTCAATGACGGCTGCTTTCCCGATTTCGATTCCGTGCCGCGGGAGGCGCTGACGCTCACCGTGCCGCGCCTGATGCGTGCGGACCGCCTGTTCTGTCTCGTGCCGGGTGCAAACAAGCGCGAGGCCGTGCGCGGCACGCTGTATGGCGCGGTTGAAACCGCCTGCCCGGCGAGTATCCTGCGCACCCATTCCGCCTGCACCCTATATCTCGACAGGGATTCCGACCCAGATGCCCGATAGCACACCCCGGATCGACGCCGATCGCTTCTGCGAACAATATCTCGCCTCCGTCCATGATCTGATGACGCGGGTGATGCGCGAGGAGCGCGAGGCGCTCGACGCCGCCGCGGACAAGCTCGCCGACCAGGTGGCCGCCGACCGGCTGATCCATATCTTCGGGCCGGGCGGTCATTCCAATCTGGCTTCCCAGGAAGTGTTCTTCCGCGCCGGCGGACTGATGCATATCAGCGCGATCCTTGATGAGGGCACGCTGCTTTCCAACGGCGCGCTTCGCTCCATGGCGATCGAGCGGCTTCCGGGTTATGGCAGGATCGTGATTGCCGATCGCGGGTTGGGCGAGGCCGATCTGCTCATCCTCGTCAATGCGTATGGCATCAACGCCGCGCTGATCGATGCGGCGCTGGAGGCCCGGCGGCGCGGGGCCTTCGTGATCGGCGTTTCATCGCGTGAGCACGCCGCCAACTCCGCGCCGGAACACCCCGCCAGACATCCGACAAGGCAGAACCTGCACGACATCGTCGATATCGCCATTGATACCAAGGTGCCGATCGGCGATGCCGTTGTCAGCCTGCCGGGCATGGGCGAGAACATTGCCGCCATATCCACCTTCGCCAACGCCTTCACGCTCAACAATCTGATGATCCGCACGGTCGCCAAGCTGGTGGAGCGAGGGATAGAGCCGCCGGTCTGGCGCTCCGGCAATGCACCTGGCGGCGACGAGGCCAACAGCCGGTTCATCGGCGCTTTTCGGGACCGGGTGAGGGCGCTTTGAGCCATGCCGTCAAAGGCATCGACGCCCTGACGGGCAGGCCGCTTTCCCTGGAAATCCTGAACGGGCGGATTGCCGCGATCGGCGAGGCCAGCGGAGCGTCGAACCTTTATCTTGCGCCGGGATTGATCGACCTCCAGGTGAACGGCTATGCCGGGTTCGACGTCAATGCCGGCGGGGTGACGCCGGACCTGATGCTGTCGCTCTGCCAGGCGCTCGCCGCTGTCGGGGTCACCACATGGCTGCCGACGATCATCACGGCGTCGGAGGCCTCCATCACGGCGGCACTTTCCGCAATTGCCGCAGCGCGCAAAGCCGAGCCGCTGGTGGCGGATATGGTGCCGGGCGTCCATGTCGAGGGCCCCTCTATTTCGACCGTCGACGGACCGCGCGGCGCGCATCCGCTGGCCCATGTCCGTCCGCCTTCGATCGAAGAGTTCGAACGCTGGCAGGCGGCGTGCGACGGGCTGGTGATCATGGTCACGCTGGCGCCCGAGCATGAAGGCGCTTGCGCCTATATCGCGGCGCTTGCCGCGCGTGGCGTCCATGTCGCCATCGGCCATACGGCCGCGACGGCGGAAGAGATACATGCCGCGGCGGAGGCCGGTGCGCGGATCTCCACCCATCTCGGCAATGGGGCTGCAAGCCTGTTGCCGCGCCATCCGAACTTCATTTGGGCGCAGCTTGCCGATGATCGGCTTTGCGCCGGCCTGATCGCCGATGGCCACCATCTGCCCGCCGATACGCTGAAGGCGATGCTGCGTGCCAAGGGTCGCGATCGCGCCTTTCTGGTCTCCGACACGGTGGCGCTCGCGGGCATGCCGGCCGGTATGTATCACCAGCCCGTCGGCGGCGATGTCGCGGTCTCGGATGAGGGCCGCGTCAGCCTTGCCGGAACGCCCTATCTGGCGGGCGCTGGCCATCCACTGGCGACCGATATCGCAAGGGCCGTCGCCATGACCGGCCTGCCACTTGCCGAAATCCTGCCGCTAGCCACACTTAATTCCGGTCGTTTCGTCGGCGGGCGCGGCGTTCTGGACGTTGGGGCGCGTGCGGACTTTATCCGCTTCGCCTGGAAGCAGGGCGACGACGCGCTCGATATCAGCGAGACCTGGGTTGCAGGAAAGAAGGTGTTTGAGCGATGATCCAAGCTGGCGCCGCTGTCATCGATATCACGCCGCCGCCGGGGCTTGCCATGTCGGGATTTGCCGCACGCTGCGGGCCGGCGGAGGGTGTGCATGATCGGCTGACGGCGCGGGCGCTGGCGATCGGCGACACCGCCATCGTCGTGGCGGATGTGATCGGCATCGATGCCGCCATGGCGGCCCGGATACGCAAGCGCTCTGTCCTGCTGGCCGACAGTATCGTTGTCGCCGCGCTGCACAATCATGGCGGTCCTCCCTCCATGGCCGGCCGGCTCAGTATCGCCGCCGATCCGGCCTTTCTGGAACGGCTGGAGGATGCCTGCGTTGCGGCGCTCGACAAGGCTGCGGCATCCCGAAAACCGGCGCGGCTCGAGATTGCCGAGGGCGTCGATCCAGATGTCGGGCGCAACCGCCGCCACGTCGGCGGCCCGGTCGATCGGGCTCTGCCGCTGCTGCGGGCGCGCGGCGCGGAGGATGGGCGGACCATCGCGTTTCTCATTTCCTATGCCTGCCACCCGGTGGTGCTCGGCGCCGACAATCTGCAATGGACAGCCGACTATCCGCACTTCGTGCGCCACGCGCTGGAAGAGGCGGAGCCCGGTGCGGTGGCGCTGTTTCTGACCGGCTGCGTTGGCGATGTGAATACAGGCCATTCCGCCGCCGCTTCGGTTTCGCTCGCCCGTGATGAGGCCCGCACCTATGCCGCGGCCGCACGCATCGGCCGCAAGATTGCCGCCTGCGCCCTTCAGGCGCCGGCACGGCCGGTCAATGGCCCCGTTGCGGCCGTCTCCGGCGTTGTCACGCTCGACTTCCAGCGGCGCGAAACCGTGCCAGTCGCGGATCTTGCGCAAGCATGGTCAAAAGAACGCGAAACGGCGGAGCCGGCACGCAGGAGCCTGCTCGGCTACTGGATAGAATGGGCGCAAACGGTTGCACGTTCAGCGCCGGAACCGCTCTCGGCGCGCGTGACGGTCTTCGACTGGGGCGGCGTTTTGCTGATTGCGCTTCCGGGAGAAATCTTTGCTGAAACGGCGCTCTTCCTGCGCACCCTGCCGGGCGTCGGCGCGGGGGCCTTCCTTGTCGGCTTCGCCGAGGACAATCCCGGCTATATTCCGCCGGAAAGCGAGTATGTCCATG
Organism: Martelella mediterranea DSM 17316; assembly: GCF_002043005.1. Taxonomy (NCBI): domain Bacteria; kingdom Pseudomonadati; phylum Pseudomonadota; class Alphaproteobacteria; order Hyphomicrobiales; family Aurantimonadaceae; genus Martelella; species Martelella mediterranea. Next base: position 117,649 of record NZ_CP020333.1, read on the forward strand.
GCGGATATGAGGTTGACGAGGCGCATCGCTACTATGGCCAGTCCATGAGCTTCGCGCCGGGATCGGCCGAGGCGCTGGCGCAATGCGCGGCGGCTCTCGTTGGAGGGGCGGCAGAGAATTCCCGTAGCGGCTGACGCGGCGGGAAAGTGCGGTTTCGTGTCGCTTGACACGCAACCGGTTGCATGAGAACGTGTTTGATAAAATCAAAATGGGGAACCCGATCATGAAATGCACATCATCCAGTCACGCGAAATCCGTACGTCTTCTCGGCCTCGGCGTTGCCACCGGAACGTTGATGCTGGGCAGCCTGTCGGCCGCCTCGGCCGAAACCCTGACGATCTGGGGCGGCTATCCGGAAATGGCGCCGTTCTACGAACACGTTGCAGAGGGCATGAAGGACGAATATCCCGATCTCGACGTCAATATCGAGACGATCGCTTTGCGCGAGCATGAGAAACGCGTCGCCCTCGGGCTGACCTCGGGCGGCAACGGCACCATGGTGATCGAGCTCGCCGGTTCCACTGCCACCCGCTATCTCGAAAACGACCTGCTGCCGGCCGCACCTGAAGAGATGGCCGAATTCGTCAAGGATCCTGCCAATTTCGGTGCGTTCTTCTCGAATACGGCAAGCTATGACGGCACGGTCTACGGCATGCCGCTGTTTCGCGGACAAGGCGCCCTGTTCTACAACACCGACATGTTCGCCGCCGCCGGCCTCACCGAGCCGCCGCAGACCATGGAGGATTTCACCGACTACGCCGTGAAGCTGACCGAGCGTGATGCTTCCGGCAAGCCCGAAGTCTCGGGCTGGAGCCTCCGGCTCTCTGGCGGCGGTCAGGGTATTGCCGAAAAGTTCTGGATCAATCTATTCCAGTATGGCGGGTCGCTGCTGGTCGAGACCGATGACGGCATGTGGAAGCCGGATTTCGCCAATGAGGCCGGCCGCAAGGCGCTCGGGCAGTATCTCGACAACATCTATGTCGAGAAGACGGTGACACCCGAAATGCCGGCCGATGCCGACGCATTCGAGCGCGGCCAGACGGCCATGTTCATCCGCGAATCCTGGGTTATCGGCGATATCGCCGCCAAGGCGCCGGACCTGAACTATGCCACCGCCCCGCTGCCCGTCGGATCGATCGCGCTGCCGACAAACCTCTATGTTTCCGGAGACAACCAGGATCTCGGCTGGGCCTTCGCGAAGGCGGCCAACGAGCCCGAAAATCTCGTCTGGTTGCTCGAGAATATCGGCTGGCTGCCGAACCGCTCCGGCATCGACTACTCGTCGGTCACCGATCAACAGCCGGCCTTCGCCGCCTTTGTAGACTATCCGGAAGGCTACGAATTCTTCACGCTGCCCTCCATCGGCCCGATCGAGGAAATCCTGACGCGGGTTGCAGCGCAGCTCGTCGAGGCCTTCGGCAACCCCTCGCTTGCCGGCGACGATGCCGCGATCGACGCGGTTCTGGCCGAGGCGAGTGCGGAAGTCGAGAAGATCCTCGACCGCGAAGGCCTGCTTGCCAAATAAGCCGGTTCGGTTTCTCATATGAATGCCGTCTCCGGGACCGACGCGTTCCGGAGACGATTGCCCGCCCGGCGGGCGCGTGCCGGCAGCCGCAGGGTTTGCCGCCGGTCGGATTTCTCACGATAGGCCTTGCACCATGCTAAAACGCAAGCGATGGATTTTCGCGATCCTTGCACTCCTGCCGACACTGGCGATCTTCGCCTATGTGCGGATGTATCCGATCATCGACATCCTGAGGCTCAGCCTTCACCGCTGGAACATCCTGTCGAAGAACAAGCCGTTCATCGGGCTTGAGAATTTCCGTGAGCTGATGAGCGACAACCTGTTTCTCACCTCGCTGATGAACACGACGATCATCGCCTTCGGCGTGCTCGCGATCACGATCCCGCTCGGCATGGTTATCGCCGCGCTGATCTTCCATCGCACCCGCACGCGCATGTCAGGCTTTTACGAAACCTCGATCTTCATTCCGCACATCGTCTCGCTGGTGCCGGCGGCGATGGCCTGGAAGTGGATCTTCGATGCGCGCCTCGGCCCGCTCAACGCGCTCCTGTCGGCCTTCGGCATCGAGCCGCAGGCCTGGCTGTTCGATCCGGTGCTGTCGGTCGTCTGTGTAATCGTGCTGTGTTCGTGGCAGGCGCTGGGATACGCGGTGCTGATCTACCTCGTCGGCTTCAAGAACCTGCCCGTCTCGCTCTATGAGGCGGCGAAGCTTGACGGCGCTTCGGGTCCGAAATCCTTCTGGTATCTCTCTATACCGATGCTGAAGCCGATCACGCTCTATGTCTCGGTGGTGACGCTGGTTTCCGGCTTCAATGTCTATGCCCAGCCCTTCGTGCTCGCCTCCGACAGCCAGGGCGCGCCCGGCCGGCAGGTGCGTGTTCTGGTGCTCGACATGCTGGAAAACAGCTTCCGCAACTATCGCGTCGGCTATGCGGCGTCCGAAGCGGTCGTGCTGCTGGTCATCGTGCTGGTGCTGACGCTCATCCAGTTCACCATGTTGCGCGAGAAGGGCAAGGCATGACCGATTTCGCCGAACTGACCGAAGCGGAGCACGCCGCCGGGCGGCGGCTGAGAGCCCGCAAGCGCGCCGTCAACATCGCAATCGACGTGTTCCTGACGCTGTTTTCGATCGCCATGCTGCTGCCGCTGGTGTTCCTCATCGCCAATGCGTTCAAGACGCCGGCCGAAATGCTTGCCTGGCCGCCAACCATCGTGCCGCATGATCCGACGCTTGAGAATTTCAGGGCCGTGCTCGGCGAAACGCCGCTGTTGCGCTGGATCCTCAACAGCGTGTTGTTTGCGATCATGTCGTCGATCGCGATCATCGCGACCTCGTCGATCGCCGGCTACATCTTTGCGAAGTTCCGCTATCGCAGCCTCAACGTCATCTTCGCGCTGTTCCTCGCAACCGCCATCGTGCCGTTCGAGGTCTATATGATCCCGCTCTATTTCCAGGTCAAAAGCCTTGGTCTGCTCAACTCGGTCTGGGGGCTGCTGATCGGCTATCTGGTGATGAGCTTCGGTATCTTCCTGATCCGCCAAAACGTCATTCATTCCATACCGGACGAGCTTCTGGAGGCTGCAAGGCTTGATGGCGCGAGCGAATTCTGGATTTTCGTCCATGTCGTCTTTCCGCTGCTCAGAGGCGCGCTCGGAGCGCTCGGCGTACTCGCCTTCTTCCAGGCATGGACGGCCTTTGCCTGGCCGATGATCGTCGCCACGACCCGGTCGAGCTATACGATCGAGGTCGGGCTGGCGCTGTTCCAGACGGGCTATACCGTCGATCTCGGCAAGCTCTCCGCTGCATCGGCGACAGTGCTGATTCCCTCCGTCATCACCTTCATGATCCTGCGCCGCAATTTCGTGCAGGGCGTGGCCAGCACCGGGATGAAGGAATAACGATGGATTTTCTGGAGCGCGCGGTGGCGCTTTATTCGGCGATCAATGCGCACACCGCTTACTGGATGCTGGCGCGGCCGGCGATCGGCCCGGGCTTCATCAACACCAAGATGAACCCGATCACGCTTGCCGATTATGGTGATGCCGACGGCTTGCGTGGTCCGGCCTTCACCTATGGCTGGATCCAGGGCCGCGGGCTTGAGGCGCTGGCGACCCATGCCACCTGGTTCGAAAGCGAACTGCCGCCGCTTGGCGCCAAGATCGATGCCACGGCCCGGACGCTGATGTCGGCGCTGGATGGCCTTCGCGAGGCCGATGGCCATGTCTATTTCTGCTACGACGCCGACATGGTGCCGGTGCGCGGGAGTGGATCAGCCGATCTGCTGCCGCAAGAGCGCCCGGCCGATATCTTCACCTATTCGGATGCCTTTGCCGCCAAGGGGCTGGTTGCGGCCAAAAGCCGTTACGCGCCGGCGGAAGCCGGTGATACGCTCGCTGCCTTCGATCGGGTGATTTCCGCCATCGAGGATGGCCGTTTCCAGATGGATGAAAAGCAGCCGCTTTCTGCGGAAAGCCTCGCCGATCAGGCCGATGATTTCGGTCCGCGCATGATCCTGCTGGGCGCAGCGGGAATGCTCGACCGCCTCGGCCATGCGGGACATCTTTCCTATGCCGACCGTTTCATCGCCCATGTCCTTTCCCGCCATTTCGATCCGGCCGCCGGCTTGCTGCGCAATGTACCGGGCGAAGATGCCTGCAATGTCGGCCACGGCATCGAATTCGTCGGCTTCGCGCTTGATTACCTGATCGGCAGGGACATTGCCCCCGACCTCCTGAACACGCTGGAGACGATCCTGCTGTCGTCCTTCGAAAAAGGCTTTGTCGGGCCGGGGCTCGCGCTCTCCGTCTCGTTGAAAACCGGGACAGCGATCAATCCGCTTTGCCCATGGTGGTCGCTGCCGGAGGCGATCCGCGCCGCGGCCCTGCTTTACGAACGCACGGGCAACGCCCGCACCCGCGCCGTCTGGGAAAAGGCGCATGACGCCTTCATCGCGCATTACTGGCGCGGCACCCCGCCCGTCGCCTATCAGACGATGGATGCGGACGGACCGGTGGATTTCGTGCCGGCCACCCCGGATCTCGATCCCAATTATCACACCGGACTGAGCCTGCTTGCCGCCATCGGCGTTGCCGGGCGCGCCGGAACCTCAACTTTTGCCCACGCAGGATAAGACCATGACCTCCGTTGCTATCCAGAATGTCCGCAAGGTCTACGGCGATGTCGAAACCATCAAGGGGGTCTCCGTCGAAGTGCCGGAGGGTGCCTTCGTCGTGCTGGTGGGCCCGTCGGGCTGCGGCAAGTCCACGCTTTTGCGGATGATCGCCGGTCTGGAAGACATCTCCGGCGGCGTGATCCGCATCGGCGGCAAGGTCATCAATGATGTCGAACCGAAGAACCGCGATATCGCCATGGTGTTCCAGAATTACGCGCTCTATCCGCACATGACGATCGCCGAGAACATGGGCTTCTCGCTGAAGCTCGCCAAGCGGCCGAAGGCGGAGATCGAGACGCGCGTCGCCGATGCCGCCCGCATCCTCGGCCTGACGGACTATCTCAAGCGCTATCCCAAGCAGCTTTCCGGCGGCCAGCGTCAGCGCGTTGCCATGGGCCGCGCCATCGTGCGCGATCCGAAGGTCTATCTATTCGACGAGCCGCTTTCCAACCTCGATGCCAAGCTTCGCGTGCAGATGCGCGCCGAGCTGAAGGACATCCATACGCGGTTCCGCACCACCACCGTCTACGTCACCCACGATCAGATCGAGGCGATGACCATGGCCGACCAGATCGTGGTGATGCGTGACGGCGTGATCGAGCAGGTCGGCACACCGCTCGACATCTACGACTATCCGGCGAATGTCTTCGTCGCGAGCTTCATCGGCTCGCCGGCGATGAATTTCTTCGATGGCACGGTAAGCGAAGACGGCAGGGCGGTGCTGACCGCGGACGGTATCGCGCTGCCGCTGCCCGAAAGCGTGAAACCCGCGGCAGGCCTTGCCGTGCGCTATGGCATACGACCGGAGAAACTTTTTCTGGCCGATAGCGAAGCCGGCAGCATTGCGATGTCGGTCAAGTCCGTCGAGCCGACCGGTTCGGAAACCTTCATCAAGGGGGTGCTCGGCAGTCAGCAGATTTCCGTTCAACTGCGCGAGCGCGCAAGCGTGGCACCCGGTGATACGCTTAGCCTGCGCTACGCCATCGCGGATGCCCATCTCTTCGACGCAAGGACAGAGGCAGCGATCCGCTAGACCCACCTTCTTGCGATCCTGACCGGCGGCATGCTGCGGGGGGCAGTCTTGCGGTTTGACCGTAAACCAGCCGGGCCTGGGTGTTATGGATCGACGAGATTGACCTGCTGTCTGCGTCGGTAGCGTCTGGGGCTGACGCCGTGGGTCTGTCGGAAAAGCCTGTAGAAGTGGCTGAGGTCCTCAATCCCGCAGGCAAGCGCGATGTCGAGGATCGGCTGGTCGTCGCTCAGGAGCAGCCTGGCGGCGAGCGACATGCGCATGCCGTTCACCCAGGAGGAGGGCGTCTGGCTGACCTGCCACTGAACTTTCATCCGGCAGCGATTAGAGCCTCGGCGGTTTTTGATACGCCAAATGGCGCGGTGTGAGCAACCGCTGGAAACGCGAAGCTTTCATTTTGCGTAGCGTTGGAGCCGGTTGCGGTGATGGTTTCGGCATAGCCTGCCGGGGTCTGGTATCCGAGCGATGAGTGCGGTCGGAAATGGTTGAAATCATCTACCCATTCAGCAATGACGCTTCGGGCATGGTCGAGGCCGAAGAGCAGGCTTTCATTGAGCAGTTCGTCGCGCATCCGACCATTGAAACTCTCGACATAGCCGTTTTGCATCGGCTTTCCAGGTGCGATGTAGTGCCACTCGACATTGTGATCCTTGGACCAGGCGAGGATGGCATTCGAGGTGAATTCCGTGCCGTTGTCTGAGACAATCATGCCGGGCTTGCCGCGCCGCTCGATCAGCGTTGTCAATTCTCGTGCGACACGGCGACCAGAGATCGAAGTATCAGGAATTGCTGCCAGGCATTCGCGCGTCACGTCATCGACGATGTTGAGCACGCGGAAGCGTCTGCCGCAGGCGAACTGATCGTGGACGAAATCCAGCGACCAGCGGGCATTTGCCTGTGCTTCGACGAGGATCGGCGCACGCGTTCCGACAGCACGCCTCCTGGCTTTGCGCTTGCGCACGGAAAGACCTTCCTCCCGATACAGTCGGTAGATGCGATTGACGCCGGACGGCTCTCCATCACGCCGAAGCAAAATGAACAGCCGTCGGTATCCGAAACGCTGCCGCTCATTCGCGAGATCGCGCAGCTTCGTTCGCAGTTCGACCTCCGGCGGTCGGCAAGACCGATACCGAACCGTCTTGCGGTCGGCGGAAATGATTTGGCAGGCCCGCCGTTCCGAAAGACCCATGGAGGCCTTCAGATGCGCAACGGCTTCACGCTTGGCGACGGGCCCTACCATTTTTTTGCTAGAGCGCCGGATAAAAAATAGGAATCGTGGGATTCCCATTTGCGGTGATTGATGATTCACTTGGCCAGGAGGTGCTTCATGGCCAAGACTTATTCTTCCGATCTTCGTTGTCGCGTTGTCGCCTATGTCTAGGCTGGACATTCGCGTCGTGCCGCTGCCCGCCACTTCGGTGTCAGTGAAAGCTTCGCAGTAAAGCTTTTGCAGCGTGTAGCCAAATATGGCTCGTATGCCTCAGGCCGTCGCGGGCGCCCGCGCGGCGGTCGACTTGCTGCCGTCGAACAGTTCCTGATCGACATGGTCGAGGCGCAGCCCGACATCACCATGCCGGAATTGGCCTCGCATCTGTTTGAAACCCATCAGATGAAAGCCGCCCCGGCCGAACTCTCCCGGTTTCTGTGTCGATGCGGCTTCTCGTATAAAAAAAACGCTGCTGGCATCGGAATGCGAACGCGCTGACATAGCCGAAGCACGGCGAACATGGCGGCAGTCGCGTCAGCCGAAGATGCGCGAGCAACCCGGTCGTCTTGTCTTCATCGACGAAACATCCGTCACCACCAAAATGACGCGCCTGCGTGGACGAAGCCGAAAGGGCGACCGCCTCAGGGCGCATGCTCCCTTTGGCCATTGGAGGACGCAGACCTTCATCGCCGCACTGCGCTGCGACGGCTTGAGCGCGCCCTGGATCATAGACAAGGCCATGAACCGCGCCGCCTTCGATACCTATATCGAGACCCAGCTCGCGCCGACACTGTCCAGAGGCGACATTGTCATTCTCGACAATCTGGCTGTTCACAAGAGCGCAAAGGCGGCCGAGTGCCTTCGCCAGAAAGGAGCGTGGTTTCTCTTCCTGCCACCCTACAGCCCCGCTCTCAATCCGATAGAAATGGCCTTTGCAAAACTCAAGGCCCATTTGAGAACCGCAGCCGCCAGAACCTTCGAAGACCTGTGGAGGGCAATTGGCAACATATGCGATCTCTTCAGCCCGGAAGAATGCTGGAACTTCCTCAAAGAGGCTGGATATGCGTACAATTAAATATCCGATGCTCTAGCTTTGGTCATCCAACTCTTCCAAGTCAATTTGATACGCGTCTATATTGCCATTGAGGGGGAAATGCACCTTTTACGCGAGGATACTAGCCATGTGGCGGAACTTGCTGGCAGCATTTCTGGTGGGGCTGGTTGTTGCGGCGCCTGCCACGGCGGGTCTGTTCGTCTGGCTGGGCGGCGGGACGTATTCAGTACGCAACTGTACGCCCTCGGATCGTGCTTGTCTGATCCTCGCAGCCAGCGATACAAAAATAGCATCCTTCAGAGAGCGTCTGGGCGACCAGCAGATCCATTACATTGCCCCGAAGCTTGCCGAAGCCTGGTATCTGGCCGGTCCGCAGACGCGCCTGGAAATTGACCGTATGGTGGAGGACGCCGATGAAGACGGCAAGCTGCGCGCGGCGCTGGACGAGCAGATTGCCCTCGCCCGTCCTCTGCCTGAGTTGACGTTGAGCGAGGCAGCGGCTGCATTGGCCAACGCGGCGCTGCCCAAGGCTGAATCTCAAGATCTACCCGCCTCCTGGACGGTAGACAGTTTTGTGCACGAAGCCCTCGAGCAGGCCATTGTGCGTGGTGAGGGCAAGCAGGCAACGGTCTTCTGGCTGAAACACGTCGACGAGATGTGGGAGCAGGCACCAGATGGATTCCTTCTGATGCAACGTTGGACGGCGCAAAACGATCTTGCGTTGCCACCGGATGGCATCGCGTAAAGGTGTGACCCGCAGAGGGACCACGCGCTCGGATGCTGATGCCGTCGACACCTGAAAAACCTCAAACGCAATCCGCCAGTCGTTCTCTGTCATTTTCGTGCTCATGCCGACCATATTTCCATTGCCTGATCTGCCAATCAACGCCTTCGGTTGACAGAAGCCAGGATGGCCCTATGAATGTTTTTGTAAGGAATAAGGACAAATATATGTCAAAAACAATCATGGCCTTTGGCGATAGCCTGACCTGGGGCACGAACCCCGTTGCCGGCGGAAGGCACGACTACCATGATCGCTGGCCGAGCGTTCTGGAGGCGGGGCTTGGCGCAACCCATCGGGTCGTGGCCGAGGGGCTGGGCGGTCGCACGAGCGCGTTCGACGACCGAACGGCAGCGTTCGATCGCAACGGAGCGCGCGCCTTGCCGATGCTGCTGGCGACGCATTCCCCGCTTGATCTTGTCATCATCATGCTCGGCGCCAATGATCTCAAACCCTATATTTCGCCCACGGTCGATGGCGCCTTTGCGGGAATGTCCAGACTAATCGAAATTGTTCGTTGTTTCCCATATAATTGGGGGATGACGCCGCCGAAGATCATGATTGTTTCGCCGCCGCATTTTTGCATGCGGTCCGATAATCAGGGGCCACAGTCGGGCCGGATTGTCGAGCACAGCCATTTGCTGGCTTCGGGTTACCGCGCAATTGCCGAGGCGCAGAATTGCGCCTTTTTCGATGCCGCGCAGGTGGCCAAGGCCAGTGATGTCGACGGCGTGCACTTGGATGCCGCCAATACCCGTGCGATCGGCGCCGCGTTGATAGAACCGGTCCGCAAGCTCCTTGCTTGACGATGACAGGCGCTTTCTGACGCTCGGACAGTCTGCAGCCGCCGTTCGTTTATGTCTCCGGTTGCAAATTTACAAATTCGTCGTTATTCTCATGATAACTTAACAAATTTCCAGAGATCAACGTGGCCGCCGAAGTGAGCAAACTTGACACCCCTCTCGCTGTTGCGCCCGTAAGAAAGCGCCGGTACGCGGACGAAGTCTATGCGCAAATTCTAATGCAGTTGTCGACAGGACGGTATGCGGTAGGCGACCGATTGCCGACCGAAAAAGAGCTGTCGTCAATGTATAATGTCTCGCGCCCGATTGTGCGCGAAGCGCTTCAGAATTTGCAAAATGACGGGCTGATCAATGCCCGGCGCGGATCCGGAACATTTGTGCTGCGCCTGCCGCCGCGTGAAATAGCGCACTATACGGATGACGCCAGATTCGCCCAATATATGCGTGCCTATGAAGTGCGCCAATGTCTTGAATCGGAGATAGCGCGTCTGGCCGCCCTTCGCATCACCCAGTCGAGATTGCGGCGTCTCCATCAGGTTCTTGAACAGATGGAGGTCGCGCTTCGCACTGGCGAAGGGGCGCTCGAAGCCGACTTCGAATTCCATATGGAGATCGCCCGAGCCAGCGAAAACGATCTTTTCGAGAAGCAGATGATGCTGCTCAAACCCGACATGCTGGGCACCATGCGCATTGCCTCGACGATCACCGGAACCCGTTCGGAGGAGCGGAAAAACAAGGTGCTCAAGGAGCATCGCGACATTTATGACGCCATCAGCACGGGCGATGGCGAGTTGGCGAAACTCTACATGAAATATCACCTCGTCAGCGTTCGCCATCGCATCATCGATCAGGGCAACTGATCCGCATTTCCAAATATCTGATCGCTTCCGCCGTCCTGGGCGGCGTGGTTGTCTACGGCATGCTGAACCCGGCCAAGGAATATGCGACGAGCCAAATAGGTTATTTGAAATAACAAATAATAGGTCCTTTTCACTACGGACCTAATGCTAAAGCTTGCAGAGAGATCTCGGCGCGCATTCAATAATTGTCTGTTTTTGTTAGTTTATTTATATCGACCATCGGTGTGGCTTTCGGCGTGATTGTACGACCAGTGTGACTTGTTATAAAATTTATTGACAATTTTTGCGGCGGCAATAAGGTGCTGCTCGACTCGAGCCAACCGACCGTCAAATACGGTCGTGCAAAGGGCGGCTCACGAAGAGCTTGCGTGGAAAAACGATCCGACCCGTCAAGGCAGGGCGCTTCCAAGGCATCAGAACAGGACAACGTGCATGAAAATATCGTCGATAACCCTGACGCCCATTCAAACCCACCGCCGCACCGGATCGATCAGTTCCCATCTTATTCTCCAGGTCCATACCGATGAGGGCCTGACCGGTCTGGGCGAGATTTCGGATCTCGATTGCTATCGCATGTATATGCCCGATGTGGATGCCGTCAAAATCGGCATCGAGAGGATTGCGCTGGGGAGGGATCCCTTTGCTGTCCAGGCACTCCACAATGAGATGGCAAAGTACCTCCATAATTATTTCCTTTCCGCTCCAAGCTATCCGCCTTTCACGCCGGCTTCGCAGATTGCGGCGGGGATCGACATGGCCTGCTTCGATATTATGGGCAAAGCGCTCGACACGCCGGCGCACACGTTTCTGGGCGGCAAGACCCGGGACGCGATCGAGATTTGCTATCCCCTTTTTCAGGTTAAGGCCGAAGCCGATTATGAGCGTAATCTTGGCTTCATCCAGACGCTTCTGGAGCAAGGCATCTCGCGCTTCCGCTATTATGTCGGCGTCGACTTTGCCAAGGATGAAAAGTTCCTGGCAGCTGTGCGCGATCGCTTTGGCGACGCCGTCCTGCTGAAGGCGCTGGATTTTCAGGCGAAGCACTATTGGAAGGATACCCTCCGGGCTTATGAGCGACTCAAACAATTCGGATTTGAGGTCATAGAAAGCCCAAGTTGGCGCGAAGACTTCGAAGGGATGGCGGAACTGCGCCGCCGCGTGGAGGCCGACGTTTGCGAGCATTGTTCGTCTGCAGCGCAAGCCATGGCGATGATGCGGGCCGGGGCGGTCGATATATTCAATGTCACGGTCAACTCGGGCGGGTTGCTGCAGGTCAAAAAGCTGGCCGCGCTGGCTGAGCTGGCGGGCATCCGCGTTCTGCTCGGAACCACGCAGGAACTCAGTATCGGTACCGCCGCGCATGCGCATCTCGGGGCCTCCATCTCCGAGCTGTCCGTCGCCTCCGACCCTGTGGGGCCATTGCTCTATGCTGAAGACGTGGTGAAGGATCGCATCCAGATTGCGGACAATCGGATCGCGGTCCCGACGGGGCCGGGGCTGGGCGTCGAGCTGGACGAGGATGCGCTGGAGCGATTGCGTGCGCCCCTGGTCGAGTGGGACCGGGCCGCCCACGGTGCCGGATATGTCTCGGAATGAGTTGACCAATTGAATCTAAAAAGGAAATATGTTTTGCAAATTCTTGGTCGAATTCAAGGGTAATGCCGCTCGAGATGTTCTAAAATAAGTTTATAAAAACAAATAGTTATTTATAAATTGACACTTTTATGTTTCGGTTGTTTAGGAAGAAAAGGAGCCGAAATTTATCATTATAAGCGATAAAAATGTAATTTTTGTTTACAACATTTGTGATTGGCAGTAAGGATGAAACGCGCGTCTGGTTTGGCAAGGCAGTTTTGCTCAAGACAGAAGAGAAGACGTGGTTCGTGAGGAGCCAAATGACCGTCCACGAAACCGGTTGATTGAGGAGTAAACCGTGAACAAAATTCTGAAAACATGTCTGCTTGCTTCAGTTCTTTTCGCGCCTGGAATGGCAATGGCTGAGGTGGACTATCCCGCCGATACGGTACGCATGTTCGTGCCCGCGAATCCCGGTGGCGGCACGGATGCCGGCGCGCGCGTTTTTGCCGAGTTCTTCGAGAAACACTCGGATGCAACTGTTGCAATCGTGAATCAGCCCGGTGGCGGCGGCGTCATCGCCGCGCAGTCGGTTGCGCGTGGACCGGAAGATGGTTCAGTGCTGCTGTTTTTCCATGCGGCGTTGCATACAGCCAATCTCTTCGGACAATCCCCTTTTTCCTGGGAATCGTTCACGCCATTGGCAACGACCTCCGCGGTTAACGAAGTCTATGCCGTGCGCTCCGATGTGCCCTATGCGTCGATGAAGGAATTTATCGACTATGCGAAAGCCCATCCGGGCGAACTCAATATCGGCTCGCAACTCGGCGGCACCACGCAGGTCAAGGGTGAAGCGCTCAATGCTGCCACGGGCGGCGCCGTGCGTCTTGTCGATGCGGGAACCGAGAGCGACCGTATTACGGCATTGTTGAGCGAACAGGTCGATGTCATTTCGATGAGCGTTGCCAATGCGAAGCAATATGTTGAGGACGGCCAGATGAAAGTGCTTGCCGTGATCAACAGTCAGCCCGATCCGATGGCGCCCGATTTTCCGACAACCACGGCCGAAGGTCTGGATTTCTCGTTGCCGCTGGTGATGACGGTCTACGGTCCTGAGAAGGTCGATGACGACGTGAAAACGGCGTTCACCCAGATCATCAAGGAGATCGAGGCTGATCCTGAATTCGCAACGGCGTTGCAAAAGCAGGCGCAGGTTCCGGCATTGCGCACGCCTGAACAGGCATCTGAATTCCTCAGCGCCGAGCAGAAGACAATCGCCGGACTTCTGGGCAAATGAAACGCAGCTCCACCGCATTTTCGTGCGGTGGAGCCATTCAGGGAGTTACCGGTGATGGCGGATCGCATCTTTGGCGGTTTCTTCGCTTTGCTTGGATTGGCAATCATTCTATCCACACAGCAGATCGTGCAGAACTTTCCGGGCACTGGCGACCCGGGGCCGCGTATTCTGCCGTATATTATAGGCGCTCTTCTGCTGGTCCTGGGGCTGGCGCTTGCGGTTCAGCGCAGAAAGCCACGAACGGCTGATGACCTTTCCGAAGAGGTGCTCGAGGCGATCCGGTCAGGTCCGGATAATCCGAATGTCGGTATTCAAAAGCCCCCGAGCCCGGTTCGCCGGGTTGGCATCATGCTCGGCTTCGTTGCCTTCATTCCGCTGATTGACGTCCTGGGTTTTTCAATTTCCGCGACGCTTTTCCTGGCCTGGGTCATGAGCCTGATGGACGAGATAACGCTGCGGCGCGTCCTGGTGCGCAGTGCGGCCGCGCTGGTTGTCACCGTAATCCTTGGCCTGCTGATGTCGCACGCTCTCAACCTCTCGGTCCCTGGCGTCTGGTTTTCATAAGGAAACGGCATGTTTGATCTTTTCTTCTCGAGCATGGTCCATCTCTTTGAACCGAAGCTGCTGCTGCTCATGATGATCGGCGTTTCCGTCGGCCTCGTTTTTGGAGCGCTTCCCGGACTGAGTGCGACAATGGCAATCGCCATCATGCTGCCCGTGACCTTCGCGATGCAATCGGATGCCGGCATAGCCATGCTCATCGCCACCTATATTGGCGGCGTATCCGGCGGGCTGGTCTCGGCGACGCTCTTGCGCATTCCAGGGACTCCGAGCTCGATCGCCACCACGTTTGACGGTTACCCGCTTGCCCGCAAGGGCCAGGCCATCAAGGCGCTGGCGACCGGCATGGTGGCAAGTGCGGTGGGCGGTATCCTTGGCCTCATGATTCTTGTGGCATTCGCTCCGGTAATTGCTCGCTTTGCAATTGACTTCGGCGCGGCGGAATATACCGCGTTGACGATCGCCGCCCTTGTATTGGTCGTGGTCCTTTCGGAGGCCAACCTGATAAAAGGTCTGATCGCATCCGTTTTGGGCCTGGGTTTGTCGACCATCGGCTTTGCACCGATCGGCTCGGCCCAGAGGTTCACCTTCGGCAATATCGATCTTTTGTCGGGCATCAGCATTATCCCCTTCATGGTCGGGCTGTTTGCCGTCGCGCAGCTCATCCGCGACATTTCGGAGACCTCCCCGAAGATCGAGGAAAAGCTGGATTTGCGCGGCGGCGGCGTCAAGCTCGCCGAATTCGTTTCCAATGGCGTCAACATGCTCAGATCGGCGGCGATCGGTATTGCCATCGGCGTTCTCCCGGGCATTGGCGGCTCGGCGTCGAACCTGGTGGCCTACGGCGCCGCGCGTTCGGCATCGAAAAGGCCCGAGGAATTCGGCAAGGGCAGTCTGGAAGGCATCTATGCGGCCGAGACCGCCAACAACGCCTCGGTCGGCGGCGCGCTTCTGCCCCTGCTGACGCTCGGCATTCCCGGCGACGGCGTCACAGCCATCCTGATCGGCGGCTTCACCATTCATGGGCTGCAGCCAGGCCCGCTGCTTTACAAGAACGAGCCGGGATTGATCGCCACGATCTATGCGGCCTTTCTGCTGGCGACCCTCGCGCTTCTGGTGGTCCAACTGCTCACCATCCGTATTTTTCCGCGCGTGCTTCTCATTCCCCGCCACTATCTGATTCCAGTGCTGGCGCTGTTGATGGTGGTCGGCGTCTATGTCGGCGAATACCGCACATTCGACCTCTGGATCATGCTGGGCTTTGGCGTGGCAGGCTATGTGCTGGAGCGTTACGGCTTTCCACTCAGCCCGCTGGTTCTGGGCTTCGTCCTCGGCACGATTTTCGAGACAAACTTCAGGCGCGCATTGATGTACTCCGACGGCGACTGGAGCACATTCGTAATCCGGCCAGTCTCCGCCGTGCTGCTCGCTATGGCACTGGCGCTCCTCAGCTATTCGCTTTGGCGCATTTTCAGGCGGCGCAATGGCGTCAGGGCACGCTGACCCCTTTCTCTTTCTCAAGGAGTGTTCAATGACACAAGATCGCCTGAAGCCGGGGGATCTGCGTTCCTCGCGCTGGTTTGCCCCCGACGACCTGCGCAGCTTCGGCCACCGGTCACGGATGATGCAGCTTGGCTATTCCGAAGCTGATTTTCGCGACAAGCCGATCATCGGCATTCTCAACACATGGTCGGAGTTGAACACCTGCCACAGCCATTTTCCCGAGCGGGTCAAAGACGTAAAGCGCGGCGTGGCCCAGGCGGGGGGACTGGCGGTCGAGATTCCGTCGATTTCAGTTGATGAGAGTTTCAGCAAGCCGACATCGATGCTGTATCGCAATCTTCTTGCCATGGAGGCGGAAGAGAATATCCGGGCCCATCCGCTCGACGGTGTTGTGCTGATGGGCGGCTGCGACAAATCCACGCCGGGGCTCGTCATGGGCGCGATCTCGGCTGGCGTGCCGATGATCTATCTGCCAGCCGGTCCGATGCTGCGCGGCAATTATGCGGGCAAGATTCTCGGTTCCGGTTCTGATGCTTGGAAATACTGGGATGAGCGGCGAGCCGGCAATATTTCGGACGCCGAATGGCTGGGGATTCAAGGCGGCATTGCCCGCTCCGCGGGTGTCTGCATGACCATGGGCACGGCGTCGACCATGACGGCGATTGCCGATGCGATGGGGCTCACCTTGCCGGGCGCCTCGTCCATTCCCGCGGTGGATTCCGGCCACATGCGCATGTCTGCCGATTGTGGCCGCCGCATCGTCGAAATGGTTTGGGAGGGGCTGACCCCCGACAAGATCGTAACCGGCGCCTCGGTGCGCAATGCCGCCATCGTGGCGATGGCGACCGGCTGTTCGACCAATGCGGTCGTGCATCTTATCGCCATGGCCCGCCGCGCCGGAGTTCAGCTGGAACTTGATGAACTGGATGCGCTGGGACGGATCACGCCATTGATCGCGAATGTGCGCCCCTCCGGAAAAGACTATCTGATGGAGGATTTCTACTATGCCGGCGGATTGCGCGCCTTGATGAAGCAGATCGAGGATCGGCTGGACACCAGCGCGATCACCGTAACCGGCAAGACCATGGCCGAAAACCTCGAGGGGGCTGTGGTCTATAATGACGACGTCATCCGCCCGCTCTCCAACCCGGTGTACCGGGAAGGCTCGCTGGCGGTTCTGCGGGGCAATCTGTGTCCGGACGGCGCGGTCATGAAGCCCGCGGCCTGCGATCCGAAATATTATCAGCACCAGGGCCCGGCGCTGGTGTTTGACAGCTACCCCGAGATGAAGCGGGCAGTCGATGACGAGACCCTCGATATATCGCCCGACACAGTGATGGTCTTGCGCAATGCCGGCCCACTGGGCGGGCCGGGCTTTCCGGAATGGGGCATGCTGCCCATCCCAAAAGCCCTGATCAAGCAGGGCTATCGCGACATGTTGAGAATCTCTGACGCGCGCATGTCCGGCACGTCCTATGGCGCCTGTATTCTGCATGTCGCGCCGGAGTCATTTGTCGGCGGACCGCTGGCTCTGCTGCGAACCGGCGACATCGTTCGGCTCAATCTTGAGGAGCGACGGCTCGATATGCTCGTCGATGACGCGGAAATCGCCGCCCGCCGTGCCGCCTGGATACCGCCGGAACCGCGATACGGGCGTGGCTATGGCCACATATTTTCCAAGCATGTGACCCAGGCGGACAAGGGGTGCGATTTCGATTTCCTGCAGACGGATTTCGGTCCCGGCGCCGGTGAGCCAGACATTTTTTGAAGGAATTGAACACATGACGCTTGAACTCGACAAACTCGACAAGGCACTGACTGGCATTTCCGGGATTTTGGTGACCCCCTATGACGCCAAGGGCGACATAGCGCCGGAAAAGCTTCAGCCGATCATCGATCATGCCTTGGATGCCGGGCTGCATATGCCCGTGGTCAATGGCAATACCGGCGAGTTTTACGGCCTGACGACAGATGAAGCCTGCACCATGGCGCGGGAGGTCGTGGCAATGGTCGGCAAGCGCGCCCCTGTGCTGGCCGGCGTCGGCCGCTCGATCCGCGATGCCTGCCGCCTGGCGGAAGCTTCCGCAAAAGCCGGCGCCGCGGCATTGATGGTTCACCAGCCGCCGGATCCTTTCGTGTCGCCACGGGGAACGGCCTCCTATCTGCGACAGATTTCCGCCGCGTCCGGGGGAATGCCGATCATGGTCTATCTGCGCAATGACGCGATCGGGACCGACAATATTCGCGCTTTATGCGAGGTTGAAGGCGTTAAGGGCGTGAAATGGGCGACGCCCAATCCGCTGAAGCTGGCCGCCGCAAAGGCCGCCTGCGACCCGTCAATCGTATGGGTAGGCGGGCTTGCCGAAGTCTGGGCCCCGGTGTTTTACGCCGTGGGCGCACGCGGTTTCACCTCCGGCCTCATCAATATCTGGCCGGAACGCTCGATGGCGATCCATGCGGCGCTGGAAAACGGCGATTACCCGCTCGCCAACCAGCTCATTGACGCGATGAAGGCCTTTGAAGATGTGCGCGCCGAGGAGATGAACGGGACCAATGTGACCGGCGTAAAGGCGGCGCTTCAGGCCATCGGCAAGGATTGCGGCAGCACTCGAGCGCCGTCCGCCTGGCCCCTGACCGCGGGGCAGCAGGCGCAGATGGAAAGTTTTCTGAAAGAAAACGGCCTGATCTGATGTCTTGCTACTGTAGTGCGGTGGTTTGAAAATGCTTGGGATTTGATACCTGACCGCCGCTTGGCCGCATGATGCCGCGCTGAAAACGATGAACGGCCGGACCGCCTCCGGCCGTTCATGCTTCTGAGGATTATTTATTCGGCATCTTGCGCGTCATGCACGGTCCGGCCGCGCCTGGGTTTGCGGATCAGGATGGCCCAGACGAAGAGCGCGGTCAGCGCAAGGAAGAAGAGGCTGTCCGGATTGGTGACGAATACCATCGGGTTGCCGTCGTTCAGCGACAGCGAGCGCCTGAGATATTCCTCTAGGTCAGGACCGAGGATGAAGCCCAGCAGCATCGACACCGTCGAGTAGTTCTGCCTGCGCATGAAATAAGCGAGGATGCCGAACAGGGCCGCCAGCGACATCTGGAAGGTCGAGTAGGTGGCCACGTAGCTGCCCACCAGCGCCACCACCGCGATGCCGGTGTAGAGCAGGCCCTTCGGGATCGAGACAATCTTGATGAACCATGGGCCGAAGAGCCAAAGCGTCAGGGGAATCAGGATCAGCGCGGAGAAGAACAGCGAGCCCAGCATCGGCCCCAGCAACTCGGCCTGGTTCTCGAGCAGGCGCGGACCCGGCTGCAGTCCGTTGATCACCAGCACGCCGAGGACGATGGCTGTGGTCGGGTCGCCGGGAATGCCGAACATCAGCATTGGCACGAAGGCGCCGCCGCACATCGCGTTGTTGCCGGTCTCGGCCGCGGCGATCCCTTCGCGCGAGCCGTTGCCGTATTCCTGGGGCTTCCTGGAGGACGAGCGGGCCACGGCGTAGGACACGAACGCTGCCATCGAGCCGCCGGCGCCGGGCAGGATGCCGATGCCGTAGCCGATGAAGGACGAGCGCAGATAGGTCAGGAGACCGATCTCGCGGATCTCCGAGCGCGGCGGCAGGAAATCCCGGCGGCGGATCTTTAGACCCTTTGCCTTTTCGAGGGTCGAGCTGAGATTGTCCTTCCAGTTCTCCGACTGCATGAGCACCTCGGAGATGGCGAAGGCGCCGATCACCAGCGGCATGATGTCGATGCCCTCGACCAGCGTTTCCGTGCCGAAGTTGAAGCGCGGAATGGGCTGAAGCACGTCGATGCCGACGGTGGCGATCATCACGCCGAGCAGCGTCGCGACGAAGCCCTTGGCGATGTTGTCCTTGTCGACGATGACGATGACGACGAGCGCAAACAGGACGAGGGAAAACTTGCCGGGCGTGCGGATCAGCAGCGAGACCTCGGCCGCGACGGGCATGAAAGCCATGAGCAGCACCGCGCCGATCGCGCCGCCGATCATCGACCCCAGTGCCGCGTGGCCGAGCGCATTCGCGCCGAAGCCCCTTTTCATCAAGGCATTGCCCTCGATCGCGGTCATCACCGAGGAGGGCGCGCCGGGAATGTTGATGGTCGTCGCGGTGATCGAGCCCGAATACATCCCCGCCATGAAGATCGAGGCGCACATGACCAGCGCCGGCACAACATCGATGGTGTAGGTGATCGGCAGCAGCAGCGCGATGGCCAGCACCGAGGTCAGGCCCGGCATGGCGCCGAAGAAGGTGCCGACCAGGAAACCACCGACCATGAAAGCGATAACGTAGGGATCGGCGAGGGCGGTCATGCCACTGAGTATGTCAACGAAAATGTCCATCAGAAGAAGCCCTGGGTGAGGGTTGGCAGCCGGACGCCGAAGATGCCTGCGAAGAGCCCGTAGAACAGGGCGGTAACGCCGATGGCGCAGATCGCGAATATGTGCGGCTTGCGTAACTGGAAGTGGAAGATGGAAAACAGCACGCAGGTGAAGGCAAGCGTCGACAACCAGTAGCCAAGCAGGCGGAACAGCGCGATGTACCCCGCCGTCGCGACGATCACCAGCAGCGGGCGCAGCAATTCGCGAACAGGACCGTCGGGTGTGGGTTTGCGGAACTCGCCGACGAACACCGCCGCGAGGGCGACATACATCAGGCAGGCCATAAGAATCGGCACGGAGCGCGGACTCATCTCGCCGGGACCCGCGAACTGCGAATGGATGTCGAAGGCGGCAGCGAGATAGACGGTCGTGACGATCAGGAAGAACAGCGGCAGCAGGACGCCTGTCCTGCAAAGCGGCGCACGGTCGGGCATCATGGTCTCCGGATTGGAGGCGGCACCTGAACGGGTCTGGTGCCGGCTGTTGTCATGGCTGCGAGGACGGCGTCGCGTCGGTTATTTCGTCAGAACGCCAGCTTCGACAAGTCCGTCCATCTGGGTAAAGAGCCCCTGCGCCGTGTCCTCGGCCCAGGCATCGAGTTCATCGCCCGCCAGCCAGTTCGGCGTCACGCCGATTGTGGCGAGCCAGTCCTGGAACTCGGGGCTGTCATAGGCCTCATGATAGGCCGCCTCGAGCGAGGCCACCACGTCCTCCGGGGTGCCCGCGGGAGCAACCAGCACGATGAAGGAGCCGTTGAGAAGATCAATGCCGGCTTCCTCGGCGGTGGGCACGTCGTAGGTCGGATTCTTGGCGTCCGAGAACTCGACGATGCCGCGCGCGGTGCCGTCCTCGATCAGGTTGGCGAAATCGCCGAGCGAGGTGAGGACCACGTCCACCTCGTCGGAGAGAAGCGCTTCCTTCTGTGGCGCCGCGCCGCCCGGATAGGAGACGATGCGGAACTCGGCGCCGGTCAACTGCTGAAGCTGCAGCAGCGTGAGGTGCACGCGGCCGCCGAGGTTCTGAACGCCAACGCGCACATTGCCGGGGTCGGCCTTGGCGGCTTCGATCAGGTCGTCCAGCGTCTGGTAGTCCGAATCGGCATCGACGATGATGGCGTCGGCCTCGCTGGTGATACGGGCGATAAGGTCGAGCTTGTCCATCTGGTAGCTCGGCAGCATGCCCTGCCACGGCACGGTCACGATGCTGTCATAGGTCAGTGCGCCGATGGTGTAACCATCCGGCCGGGCGCTCATCACCTGGCCGACGCCGGTGGCCGAGTTGCCTCCCTCGATATTCTCGACATAGATCGTGCCGCCAAGCGGTTCCTCGGCCAGCGTCGTTACCTTGCGCACGATGCCGTCAGTGCCGCCGCCGGCGCCCCACGGCACAACCATGCGCACGTCGCGCTCGGGGTATTCGGCGAGGGCGGCAACCGGCGCGAGGGCCGTGGTGATGGCGGCAATGGCGCCGATGAAGCTGAGTTTCATGGTTTGTCTCCTCCTAGACTTTTCGGGAACGGCTTCGGCCGTCCCGATTCTCCCTGTGTTCTGACCTTCCGGCCCCTTGCCACGGCGCTGGCGCGCTGTGGCTCCGCTCCGCAGGTCCTTGCCCGGGGCGGAATTCGCCGGCAGCGCTTGCGCCCCAACCAACTAATACATTACTATATGAATTCACGCGCGGTTGGCAAGCCTCCTTGGGACAACCATGGCGAGATCGATACAGGTTATTGAAATAAATGGAGAAACTTACATGATTTATGACCACCGCACCTACACCTGCCGTCCTGGAACCATCAGGAAACACCTGACGCTCTACGGCGAGCACGGGTTCGACGTGCAGCGTCGCCACCTTGGCGAGCCCATTGTCTACGGCGCGGTCGAGACCGGCGACGTCAATTCCTATGTTCATATCTGGTGCTACGACGATGCCGCCGACCGCGCGGCCAGGCGCGCGGCGCTCGCGGCGGACCCGGAATGGCAGGTCTACCTCAAGCGGAGCGCCGAGGCCGGTTACCTCGTCTCGCAGGTCAACCAGCTCCTGGCGCCGGTCCCGTTCTTCACGCCAAAGCGGGGCTGAGCGATTCCGGCCCCTGCGCGAGGCGCGGCCTGCCGCCAGCGCTTCTATTTATCCGCGATGCCGGAGGGGTTGTCACCCCTCCGGCAGATCCATACGTCCAATGAGGAAGTCGAGCTCGGCGAGGTCCGTCGCGGTCAGCTTCGGCCCCGGTCCGCGCAGGGCGTTTGAGGTCAGCGCGCCGCGGCGGCGCATCATCTCCTTGCGCAGGGCGATTCCCCACTGGCCCTGCGCCTCGTGCTTGAGCAGGGGCAGGTAGCGGTTGAAGAGGTCGTGCGCTTCGGCCCGCTTTCCTTCGGTCATCAGATCGTAGACGCCAGACAGCATTTCCGGGTAGGAGAAGCCGGCCATCGGGCCATCGGCGCCGCGTTCCATCTCCTGAACAAGGTACTGACCGTTGTTGCCGGTCAGGATGCGCACCGGGCGCGATAGCTCGGCCCGCATCCGCGTGACCTTGATGGGAGACGGGAAATCCTCTTCCTTGATGACGCCGATCTGGGGGAAGGCGGTGATCAGCCGATCGATGGCCGGTACCGACATCACCACGCCGGAAGCGGCGGGGAAATCCTGCAGCACCGTCGGCACATCGCCGATCCGTGCGTAGACCGCCTCGAAATACCGCAGCAGGTCCTCGTCGGTGCGGATGCCGGCGGGCGGGCAGATCATCACCGCGTCGGCGCCTTCGGCCATGATCTGGGCGGTGACCTCGGCCAGCGTGGCGAGGTTGGGGTGCGAGACGCCGGCGATGATCCGGTGCCCGTCCGCCGCCGCGACGTAGCGGGCGGCCACGGCGATTGTTTCGTCCACTGTCAGTTTCTGCGCCTCGCCCGAGACGCCGAGCACGGTCAGTCCCTCAGCGCCGTGGCGGTAGTAGAAGGCTGACAGCGTGTCGATGCTCTCAAGGTCGAGGGTTCCGTCATCGAGAAACGGCGTCTGTGCAACAACGTGCAGGCCGCAGGTGTCGGCAAGTGTTTTGGACATGATCTCTCCCTTCGCGGACCGGTGCGCTCCGCGTTTCCACTGGTGGTGTCGATATATCTGACGACGCCCGAACGGGCCGGGCGTCAGATGAAGTAGTCCTCGTGCAGGGCGCGGTATTCGTCGGCCCAGTCATCGGGCTTGTGGGTGTGGAAGCGGATCTCGCGGATCGCGGCCTCGACGACGCCCGACTCGATCGCGGCCACGATGCGCTCGTGACCTTGCAGGATCAGGCCGAGCCGTTCCTCGGAGTGGGTCTGCAGGCGGCGCACCCGGTCCATGTCGCCGGTCTGCGAGCGCAGCAGGGCATGCAGGTTCGGATGGCCCGCGCCCTCGAACATGACGTAGTGGAAATACTCGTCGAGTTCCTGGAAACGGCGCAGTTTGGTGTTGTCGGCGGCGACCAGACGCTGCATGGCGATGACTTCGCGCAACCGGTCCATGGTCGCCGGCGAAGGGGTCGTGGCGAGCTTCATCGCCACCTCGGTCTCGAGCGCCTGGCGCAGGAAAAGCGCCTCGCGGATCTGATCGAGGTTGATGCGCGTCACCAGCGTCTTGGATTGCGGGTAGATGCGGATCAGTCCGTCCTGCTCGAGCCGCTGCATGGCGTCGCGAAGCGGCGTCTGGCTGACATCGTATTCACGTGCGAGGTCGGCGCGCGTCAGCGCGGTCCCCGGGGGAAGGTCAAGCGACAGGATTCGCTGTCGCAGATCGTTATAAATCCGCGAAGAGGCCATTGGCCGTCCGATCGACGTCTCCTGCCGCATCATGTCGAATGCGAGGGTCATTGTTGGTGTCTGCATCCCGAGATTCTTGTCCGTGCCGTGATTGTCCGCATTTAACCGCATGTACAGGCCTGTTGACCATACTGATAAACTAAAATATTAGTGCATGACAAGTTCCGAGACGCGACAGCTCCCTCCACAATGCGGCCAGGGCTTTGCGGCGGTGCGTGAATCGCGCCGGATCGGACTTGTGAGACAAACGCGGACGGGCAGGCGCCCGGCTGCACGGCGAGCGAGGGTCGAGGTTATGGAAGGCAGGAAATCCGGGTTTGATCCGCACGACAGGCATCTGGTCGCGAGCAAATGGGTGACCGCAGAGGCGGCCTTCCGCTCTGAGCCCGTCTGCGGCGATGCGCTTGACGTCGGTGCGACCTCGGTCGGCATCATGGCGATCCGTCGCTTCCAGCGCCCGGTGAGCTACCCGAACCTGCCGGCCGCGCTGATGCCCGCCGGTTGGCAATAACATCCAGCCCCGCATCGACCGGACATGCTCCGCGACAGGCTGACAATATATCCAGATTGAGGAGACACACACAATGATCGCACCCGACGCGCTGCGCGAAATCATTCGCCACGGGCTTCTGTCCTTCCCCGTGACCCCCTTCGATACGGAGGATCGTTTCGCGCCGAAGCCATTCCAGGCGCATCTCGAGTGGCTCAAGCCCCACAAGGTGGCAGGGCTGATCGTGGCGGGCGGTACCGGCGAGATGTTCTCGCTCACCCCGGAAGAGATCGTCAGCGTGGTGCGCGCGGCGCGCGAGACGGCTGGCGACGCGCCGGTGATCGCGGGCTGTGGCTATGGCGTGCGCATGGCCTGCGATCTCGCCCGCGCGATAGAGGCGGCCGGCGGCGACGGCATCCTTCTTTTGCCGCATTACCTTACCGAGGGACCCCAGGAGGGGGTTGCCAACCGCATCCGCGCGGTTTGCAGGGCCACGAAAATGGCGGTCATCGTCTACAACCGCGGCCAGGCGCGGATCTCGGCCGAGACGCTCGAGCAACTGGCCGACGAATGCCCGAACCTCATCGGCTTCAAGGACGGGACCGGCGACATCGACAACGTCCGCCGCGTGACCGTGCGTCTCGGCGATCGGCTGGCCTATATCGGCGGCATGCCCACCCACGAGCTTTTCGCGCAGGCCTATCGCGGCGCGGGCATGGCGACCTATTCCTCGGCGGTGTTCAACTTCGTGCCCGAGACCGCGCTGGAATTCCACGGCGCTTTCCTCGCCGGTGACGATGCCAGATGCGAGCAGTTGCTGAAGGACTTCTACTACCCGTTCACGAAAATCCGCGACCGCAAGCCGGGTTACGCCGTCTCGGCGATCAAGGCCGGCGTCGCCCTGCGCGGCTTTGAGACCGGGCATGTACGCGCGCCGCTCACCGACCTGACCGACGAGGAGGTCGAGATGATGCGTGAACTGATCAAGGGACGCAACTGATGCCGATCGGGCCCGTCGCCGTTCTCGAACCCGCCAGTGCGCAGATGCGCGCCCGGATCGAGACGCTGTGCGACGATTTCGACCTGCGCTTCGTCAGCAGCATCGAGACCGACGATATGCGCACCGCGCTTCAGGGCGCGACCTACGCGGTAACGCGGGGACTGCGCTTTCCGGCCGAGCTTCTGGCCGGGGCCGGGGCGCTGAAGATGGTGCACCAGTGGGGAACCGGCGTCGACGGTATTCCGCTGGACGTCGCCCGGGAGCGCGGCGTGACCGTCGCGCGCTCGCCCGGCGTGAACGCGCCCACCGTGGCCGAGGCGACGCTGGCGCTGATGCTGGCGACGCTCCGGCGCCTGCCGCAGGTGCAGCAAAGCTTCCGCGGCGGCGCCTGGAACCAGCCGGACCTCTGGCGCGAGGCGCGCGATCTCGGCTGCTGCCGGGTCGGTCTCGTGGGCATGGGCGCGATCGGCAGGGAGGTGCTGAAACGGCTCTCGGGCTTTGGCTGCGCGGTTGCCTATACGAAACGCTCGGGGCCGGACAATGCGCTCGAAGTGCCGTTCAAGGATTTCGACGCGCTGATCGGCTGGGCCGACGTGATCTCGCTGCACCTGCCGCTCACGGCCGGGTCTAAGCACCTCATCGACGCGAAGGCGATCGCGGCGATGAAACCGGGCGCGGTGCTCATCAACACCGCGCGCGGCGGACTGGTTGACGAGGCGGCGCTGATCGACGGGCTGCGCTCGGGTCAGGTCGGGGCGGCGGGGCTGGATGTGTTCGAGACCGAGCCGGTGACCGGGCCGAACCCGCTGCTGGACATGCCGAACACGGTAACGCTGCCGCATGTGGCGGGGCGCACGCTTGACAATTTCGACCGCATGGTGCGCCACTGGGCGGGCAATATCCGCGCGCATGCCGAGGGCCGGGCCATCGACCCGGACTGCATCGTGGTGCCCTGAGGGCAACAACATTGGACAATCATGGGGAGAATACATGGCTGAGACCGTCAAGCGCAGCGGCGGCCAGGCGCTGGTCGATCAACTTCTGATCCACGGCGCCGACTGTGCCTATTGCGTGCCGGGCGAGAGCTACCTCGAAGTGCTCGACGCGCTCTACGACGTGCGCGACCGGTTCACGCTGTACAATGCGCGCCACGAGGCCGGCGCCGCCGATATGGCCGAGGCCTATGGCAAGCTGACGGGCAGGCCCGGCATCTGCATGGTCACCCGCGGTCCCGGCGCCTGCCAGGCTGCGGTGGGCGTGCACATCGCCTACCAGGATTCGACCCCGATGATCCTGCTCGTCGGTCAGGTCGGGCGCGAGACCATGGATCGCGAGAGTTTCCAGGAAATCGACTACCGCCAGATGTTCGCCCCCGTGGCCAAGTGGGCAGCGCAAATCGACAGCGCCGCACGCATCCCCGAATACATGGCCCGGGCGTTCCGCGTGGCGACCTCGGGCCGGCCCGGCCCCGTGGTGCTGGCGCTGCCGGAGGACATGCTGACCGACGTGGTCGAGGTCGCCGACGCCATGCCCTATACGCCCAGCGTCCCGGCGCTGAGCCCCGGTGACGCCGCCGCCGTGATGGCCGCCCTGTCGAAGGCCGAGCGGCCGCTGCTCCTGGCCGGCGGCCCCGGCTGGAGCGACGCTGGCTGCGCGGCGCTGCTGCGCTTCGCCACCGACAACCGGCTGCCGGTTGCCACAAGCTTTCGCCGTCAGGATCTGATCGACAACCGCTCCGACGTTTATGTCGGGGATTTCGGGACCGGCGTCGCGCCGAGCCTCGTCAAGCGGCTGGCCGAGGCCGACCTGCTGCTGGTCATCGGCGCGCGTCTCGGCGAGATCACGACAAAAACCTATTCCACGCTGTCCGTGCCGACGCCGGCGCAGACGCTGGTGCACATCCATGTCGACGCCAACGAGATCGGCCGGGTCTATTCGCCCGCGGTCTCGGCGGTCTCGGGCCCGGATGCGGCGCTCTCGGCGCTCACAGCCCAGCCGGCCGCCGCAGCGCCCGAGGACTGGTGCGCCAGGTTGCGCGCCGAGTATCTCTCCGACAGCGAGCCGCCGCCGCACGACTATCCGCTCGACATGGGCCAGGCGATGGCCGACATGCGCGATCTGATCCCGGCGAATGCGGTGGTCACGCTCGACGCCGGCAACCACACCGGCTGGGCGCAGCGCTTCCTGCGCTATGGCCGGCCCGGGCGGCAGATCGGTTCGACCTGCGGCTCGATGGGCTATGCCGTGCCCGCCGCCGTGGCGGCCTCGCTGGCCGATCCCAAGCGACAGGCCATCGCGTTTGTCGGCGATGGTGGCTTCATGATGTCGGGAATGGAGATCGCCACCGCCGTGCAGCATGGCGGGCGGCCCATCGTGCTGGTGTTCAATAACGGCACTTACGGCACCATCCGCATGCATCAGGAGCGCGAGCACCCCGCCCGCGTCTCGGGCACGGACATTGCCGCCTCGGACATCGGGATGATTTCGCGCGGGCTCGGCGCCGCGCATGAGCGGATCACCGAGACGGCTGAGTTCAGGCCCGCCCTTCTGCGCGCTTTCGAGCATGACGGCCCCACGGTCATCGAGTTGATGACCGACCCCGAGCAGATCTCCACCCGCACGACGGTCAGCCGTCTGCGCGGTCAGCAAGCCAGGACAAATTCATGACGACTGAGAAGACGCCAGACACGCTGCGATCCTCGCGCTGGTTCGCGCCCGACGACCTGCGCAGCTTCGGCCATCGCTCGCGGATGATGCAGCTCGGCTATGCCGAGGAGGATTTCCGCGGCAAGCCGGTGATCGGCATCCTCAACACCTGGTCCGAGCTCAACTCCTGCCATGGCCATTTTCCCGAGCGGGTGCAGGATGTCAAACGCGGCGTGCTCGCGGCCGGCGGTTTCCCGGTCGAGATGCCGGCGTTGTCGGTGGACGAAAGCTTCACCAAACCGACCTCGATGCTCTACCGCAACATGCTGGCGATGGAGACCGAGGAGATGATCCGCTCCCACCCGCTCGACGGCGTGGTGCTGATGGGCGGCTGCGACAAGACCACGCCCGGCCTCGTGATGGGCGCGGTCACAGCCGGCGTGCCGATGATCTTTCTGCCAGCCGGGCCGATGCTGCGCGGGCATTACAAGGGCCGCATCCTGGGCAGCGGCTCGGACGGCTGGAAATACTGGGACGAGCGCCGCGCCGGCAATGTCTCCGACGAGGAGTGGCTGGGCATACAGGGCGGCATCGCGCGCTCGGTCGGCACCTGTATGACAATGGGCACGGCCTCGACCATGACCGCCATCGCCGATGCCATGGGCCTGACGCTGCCCGGCGCCTCCTCGATCCCCGCCGCCGACAGCGGGCACAAGCGCATGGGGTCGGCCTGCGGGCGGCGCATTGTCGAGATGGTCTGGGAGGACCTGACGCCCGAAAAGATCATCACCGCCGCCGCCGTCAGGAACGCCGCGATCGTCGCCATGGCCACCGGCTGTTCGACCAATGCGGTGGTGCACCTGATCGCCATGGCCCGCCGCGCCGGCGTGGCGCTGACGCTTGACGATCTCGATACGCTCGGGCGCGTCACGCCGCTTATCGCCAATGTGCGACCTTCCGGCAAGGACTACCTGATGGAGGATTTCTACTATGCCGGCGGCCTGCTGGCACTGATGAAGCAGATCGAGGAGCGGCTCGACACCTCCGTCACCGGCGTCACCGGCAAGCCGCTTTCAGAGGCGCTGGCAACGGCCGAGGTCTACAATGACGACGTCATCCGGGCGCTGTCGAACCCGGTCTACCACCAGGGCTCTCTGGCGCTGCTGCGCGGCAATCTCTGCCCGGACGGCGCAGTGATCAAGCCCGCCGCCTGCGATCCGAAGTTCCACGTGCACGAGGGACCGGCGCTGGTGTTCGACAGCTATCCCGAGATGAAGGCGGCGATCGACGACGAGGATCTCGATGTCACCTCCGACACAGTGCTGGTGCTGCGCAATGCCGGACCCAAGGGCGGGCCGGGCATGCCGGAATGGGGCATGCTGCCCATCCCCAAAGCGCTGATCAGGAGGGGTTATCGCGACATGCTGCGGATTTCCGACGCGCGCATGTCCGGCACGTCCTACGGCGCTTGCGTGTTGCATGTGGCACCGGAGAGCTTCGTCGGCGGACCGCTGGCGCTGCTGAAGACAGGCGACATCGTGCGCATGGACCTGCCGAACCGCAGCCTGAACATGCTGGTGGACGAGGCGGAACTCGCGCGCCGTCGCGCCGCCTGGTCGCCGCCCGAACAACGCTTTCAACGCGGCTGGGGCTACATGTTCTCGCAGCATGTGACCCAGGCCGACAAGGGCTGCGATTTCGACTATCTCGAGCGGGGCTTCGGCAAGGCTGCGGGCGAGCCCGATATCTTCTGATTCGCACAGGCGCGACGGCGCCTGGCGACTTGAGGTTCTGTGCCGGAGCGCTGAAACTGAAATGTTCCGGCGGACTGCCGCAAATTTAGCGCCGCGGGCTTTCTTTCCAGGCTCTTTTGCGGCTCGGTCTTCCGCCGGCCTCCATCGCCGATCTTTCGCGTTACAAATGGGTGCTGCCGCGTATGGGCACCAAACTCCAGACCGAACTCAACCGCGTGTTCCTGCTGAAGGGCGAGGAGGTCCCCGTCGTCAACGTGCTGACGAGTTCGCTCTACACAACGCGGGCCTTCCTCCGACGCACGGACATGATGACGATCCTTGCCCGCAGCGCCCTGTCGGAGAAAGACACGGCCGGTATTGCCGCGCTGGAGCAACCCTGGTTCTCGCTCCAGCGCGAGGCCTTTCTGGCCACGCTGAAGGGAATGAAACTGCCTCCTGCGGTGAGAACGGCGGTGCAAAAGTCGGCCACGGAAGCGGCGGAATAATTCGGTCGCGGGCGGAGTAAAATCCGGCCACCTATCTTCCTTCTGCAATGAGGTTGAACGGCCGCAGCGCGATCTGGCTGCCATGCAGTCCTTTCCAGCGTCGCCCTTTGACGCCTGCGATCAGGCCATTGCCAAGGTCACGGGCCCAGTCTCTCGTTCGCTACAAGACGAACGATTATTCCGTGCCCGTCGCCTACTGGTACTGGGATCGTGTCCCGAGGAGTGGTGTAGCTGGCGGGTTGGTCACCAGTGTTTTCCGGTAGGGTCGGGTTGTCGAAGACCAACCTTAAGGACACCACCGATGACCGACGACATGATGAACCTGCGCTCCCTCGTGTCAGCCTCTTACTATCGATCGTATGTCCAGATGTGTCAGCGACATGGACATGAAAAACGTTTTTGGCCAGATCAAGGCCAACGGTGGTTGGTTTCATCGGAAAGCTCCTTTTGCAATCTGGGACCACTATACGGCCCCTTCTCGGAGCGGGGCCGTCTTCCCCATCAATGGCAGCTTGCGCGATGAGTTGTTGAATGAAGAGGTATTCGACACGTTGGAGGAAGCGCGCCGAAAACTGGCCCTGTGGCGATACGACTACAACAATGTCAGGCCGCACTCATCGCTGGGAAATAAAACGCCGAACGAAGTGCGGAGAGAAATGGAGGAGCTTGATGCGGGCGCCACACAGGCCCTTGCCCACGCAGACCAACCAAACTACCACCGATCCTTTCAGTCGCATGATGTTTCGTCTCTGGTTCGGCAAGACGATGCACATGGGAGCTGCCATCCACGAGACCGGCGGCGCGCATGGGCGAAAACCCCGAAACATCCGTGCTCGATCCGTTCAACCGGCTCTGGGACGCGCAGAACGTTCTGGTCACGAATGCGAGCGCCTTTCCCGGCAGCGGCGTTGCCGGGACCACGCTGACGGTCATGGCATTGACGATCCGGGCCTGCCGCAACCTGGGCAGTGACGCCGGTTCGGGCAGTTCTGCGGCCTATGTCAAGAACCAGTGACGGAAGCCCATACCACCGGGGAGACCTAGCAAGCCGCCCGATAAGGCTACTCTACCGTCATAGAAATGAGAAAATTGGTGCCGCTACAACTGCTAAACGGCGCGTCGCCGGCTCACATCCCTTCAAGACCTCGGCGTATTCTTATCCAGTTAAAATACGTCGTTTAGCTGACCCCGACCTCTTACACACCGTTATCTCCCTGCTTCTGAATAAGCGCCTTCTGAGCATCCAAAACTTCGATGCCTTGATCTCCTCCACTCCTTCTCCCAGCCGAGAAAATAACGCGGAAAATCAAGGGTAATATCAGACCACGCCGGGGCCGCTCCCGGTCAACAACCAGGCTTCTCATATTCCATTTTTCGGTCTCCGGAGCTTTTGCGGATGATGAGCTGATGCGGAATATAGTCCGGCGACGGCGTTGCCTTTCCATCGATCAGGTCAACAAGGTATCGCACGGAAGCTTCCGCCATTTCGCGTCTGGGCAGGCGGACTGTGGTCAGGGGCGGCGAAAACAGGCTGGAAAAGCTGAGGTCGTCGAAACCCGCCACGGCAATGTCTTGCGGAATTTTGAGCCCGTTTGCCTGAAGTTCGGCCATCAGTCCGTAGGCCGACAGATCGTTCGCGCAGAACACTGCGTCGGGATAGACCGTGCGAGCCATTAATGATCGTGCTGCACGCCGACCGTCATCCACGGCAAAGCCTTCTCCGATGAATTTATCAGGGATCTGAAGGCCGGCTTCTACAAGGGCGCGGCGCCAGCCGTTCATACGCAAGCGGGAAACCAGAACCCCGGGGGAGCCCGCCAGATGGGCGATCCGGCGGTAGTCGCGTTTCACGAGATGGCTGACCGCGTCGAAAGCCGCCGCCTCTTCGTCGATCTGAACGCCCACAATGCGCTCATCCGGTGCAGTCGGGCTGAGCGTTCGAACGACGGGAAGCACCTCGCCTGCGGCCAAACGCTGGGAAATGCTCGACGGACAGTAGTCGGATGTAAGCAGTATGCCGTCAATGCCGCCGGTAAACAGTTCCTCGGCCTGCCGATCCACCCTGCCTGCATCGACGCCGGTGTGGCCGATGCGAATATCGTAGCCGCGCTCATGGGCGATGCTGTCGATCTGCATCAGAAGGTCGGAATAGTTGAGGTTGGCAATGTCGGGAATCAGCACCAGAAGAATGCCGCTTCGCTGCATCCTCAGCGAGCGCGCGTGGCGGTTGACTGAGTAACCGAGATCGCGCGCTACGTCGGCGATGCGCCTTCTCGTTTCCTTGCCGATCCGTTCATTGCCCGCGAGCGAGCGGCTGACGGTGGAGGGTGAGACGCCGGCCAGTCTGGCGATGTCGGCAATCGTGGGCGAGCGGCGCGGCTGAGGCTTCTGCGAGAGGTTCCGCGATGTGTCGTGCTGACGGGCCAATGCTCTTCCTGTCACGGGTCCGAAACTGATCCGGAACCATCAGTTTTCCCCTCAAAACAAGGGATCATCTCCTTCTAGTGCCTTATCGAATTCCCGTTGGCAACAAAAATACCTTTTCGATTTAGCGATTTTTGACTTGCGCGCAATCGATTGCACATTTACAACAATGCAATCGATTGCGCAAATCCTTGAAACGGAGGAGCGGCAATCCGGCGACGAGGAGGTCGCCGACTGGAAGGAGGAAATCCATCCGATTTCCACATAGGCGCGGTTTTACGCGTCAGGTTTGATTTTTCGTCGTTTCTGTTGGGACGGCGCGTGCGGAAGTGTGTCCGCCTGACAATCAGGAGATGTATTTTATGGCGAGCTTTGATGCCATGGCCCCCGGCAAGGAAGCCGATTTCGAAACAATTCTTTCTCTCCAGCTGTGGAGCCTGCGCCATCTCGGTGACCTGGAGGCGCAGCTTGCCGCCGCCGCCGATGCCGGATATCGTCTGGTGGAGCCGATCGGCGCTCATCTTCAAGAAATCGAGCGCCTGAAAGCAGGCCTTGCCAAAAACAATCTGTCCGCCCCGAGCGGGCATATCGGCATGGCCGATCTGCGTACCAGGCTCAGCGAAACCGTGGACGCCTGCGGACAGGTCGGCATGACGCGGCTCTACATGCCTGCCTTTTCGGAAGTAGAGCGCGTTGGCGATGCGGAACATTGGCGTTCGCTCGGTCGCGAACTCGGCGAAGTGGCGACGCGTTTGGCCGAAAACGGCATAACGCTCGGCTACCACAATCATTTCTGGGAATTTGACGTTCTGGACAACGGAGAAACGGCGTTGGCGAACCTGTTTGCCGGCGCGGAGGGAACGCCGCTTGCGTGGCAGGCCGATATCGCCTGGATCGCCCGCGGAGGAGCTGATCCGGTCGCCTTCATGGAACGCTACGCCTCCATTCTCAATGCCGCCCATGTCAAGGACCAGGCGCCCGAAGGCGAAAAAGCCGACGAGGACGGATGGTGCGATGTCGGCACGGGAATTCTCGACTGGCCGAAACTGTGGGAACAGGCGCGTCGCTTCGGAGCCGAGTATATGGTCGTCGAGCACGATAACCCCGCAGACCCCTTCGCATTCGCCGCAAACAGTCATGCCTATCTGGCCCGCATGGCGCGCTCCGGCAATTAATACAAATCAGCAGATAATGGAATGCTAACGTGACAAAGCAGAAAGTTGGAATTATCGGCCTCGGAATGGTCGCCCAGGTGGTCCACCTCCCGGTCCTCAGGGAACTGGGCGACCATTTCGAAATCACCGCGCTTTGCGATATTTCGCCGAATCTGGTCGAAATTGTCGGCGCGCGGTTCCCAGAGGCGCGTCGGTATACCGATCATCAGGCCATGCTCAGGGATGAAAATCTCGATGTCGTTGCGGTGGTCAACAGTGACGAGTATCACGCCGATTGCGCCATCGATGCGCTTGCGGCCGGTTGCCATGTACTGATTGAAAAGCCCGTCTGCCTGACGCTTTCCGACCTGGATCGCATCAAGGCCGCCCGTGACGCTTCCGGGCGCATTGCCATGGTCGGCTACATGCGGCGCTACGCCGGAGCCTACCGCTCACTGCTTTCGAACATGCCGGCGCGCGATGACATACGCCATATCGCCGTAAGGGACATCATCGGCCCCAACAGCTACTTCCTCGATCAGACTGAGAAGGTTGTTTCGGCGAACGATCTCACGCCGGCTCAACTGGACGAGCGCAAGGCAAGAGCGGCCGCACAGGTTGCTGAAGCGCTGGGCTCCGTCGGCAGCGCCCATGTCTCGGCCTACCGGATGCTGTGCGGGCTCGGCTCGCATGACCTATCGGCTTTGCGCGGGCTCGTGGGCAGTCCCAAAAGAGTGGCGGGCGCCATCCAGAAAAGCAGCGGCGTTTTCGTCAGCGCGCTTCTCGATTACGGCAGCTTCGCCGCGACATTCGAGATGGGTGTGGACAAGGTTGGCGATTTCGACGCCTACATCGAAATCTTCGCTGGCGAGAAGCGGCACAGGCTCGATTATGATACACCCTTCATCCGTCATCTCCCGACGACGCTGACGACTAAGAGCACAGTCGGCGAGACACTCGACACCGTGATTGGCCGGCCGACCTATCGCGATCCCTATACCAGTCAGTGGCAGGCATTCCATCAGGCGATCGAAAGCGGTTCGGCCGTGGAGACCTCGCTTGAGGATGCGGCAGAGGATCTTCGGCTGTTTGCCGAGATTATCGCTGCGTTCCCGGATTAATACCGGCGGCGCAGCATTGTTGAGAGCGTTCGTTCAATGAGGAGGAGAACATGAACGATATTATGCGAATGAAACGCCGTACATTTCTGGCCGGCAGCGCGGCGGCGATCGGCGCCGCCGGATTGCCGTCGCTGGCCTTCGGCGCGGAGGAAATCACATTCTGGGATATGGTCTGGGGCGCGTCCGGCTACACCGATGCCGCGCGTGAAGTCGCGCTTGCCTATGAGCCAGCAGCCGGTCTTGGCGAAGTCAGCTACCAGTCGATCCCATGGGCAAACTGGTATCAGACCTTCACCTCGGCGGCGGCCTCGCGCACGACGCCGGCCGTCAGTTCCGGCGCCGCCTTTCTGCCGTTCTATTTCATGGAACAGGGCGTCATGATCCCCGCCGACAATCTGGTCTCGAAGCTCGATGCCGCGGGCAAGAACGACTTTCTGCCCGGCCTGCTCGATGCGATGACGACGCATGACGGCATTGCCGCCATGCCCTGGTCGATGGACCTCAGGGTCCTGTGGTATCGCCGGTCTCTTCTCGAAAAAGCCGGGGCCGATGTGCCGACGGATTGGGACAGCTACATCGCCGCCGGCGAGAAGCTGGCGAAGATCGGCGCGGTGGGGCTTGGCATCGCGGCCAGTTCGACGACCACCGATGCGAAGCACACGATTTCCGCTTTGATGATCAACAATGGTGGCGGTTTTTTTGCGGAAGACGGGTCGCTCGACTGCGTCAACGACCGCAATATCGAAACCCTGGAGTTCCTGAAGGAATGCGTCGCCAAGAAAATCATCGATCCCTACGCGATCAGCTACAACAGCGACAATGTCGAAACCGACTGGATCAACGGTCACATCGCCATGGGCTTCGGCCAGACCGGCATGGATAGGATCGTTCCGGAGAGCGAGCGGGATGATCTTCAGGTCGCAAATCCGATTCTGGGACCGCATGGCGACAAGGGAACGGTCTATTACATCAATCCCCTGATGATGTTCGATACAACGCCCTCGCAGGATTCCTCGGAAGCCTTCCTCGAGTACTACCTCGACAATATCAAGGCCTATTGGGAAACCGGCGTGATCACCGATCTGCCGGTCAAGCGCAGTATCGCCGAACTTCCGGTCATTCAGAACAATCCGAAGCTCGTTCTGGCGATCAACGAGTGGCAGCCGCACGGCAAAACCATTGCTGCCCAGTCCAACGAAGCCTTTGGCGCGCTCAATGCCGTTGATGGCGGCAACGCGACGGCGACCTTTGCCCAGCGCATCGTCGAGGGCAAATCGGATTCCCGCAAGCTGCTCGAGGATCTTCAGGGGCAGCTTGAGAAAATCATGAACTGACAAGACAGGATACGGCGACAGCGCAATGTCAATGTTCTTTCAAGACACGTCCACCGCACGCCGCCGCCGGCTGACGATGGCAGGGCTCGCCCTGCCATCGATCCTGATGATGGCGTTGGTCAATGGTTATCCGGTTGTCGTCGCGGCGGTGCAGTCCGTTCACGACGGGGGCCTTCTGAAGCTCGGCGATTTCGTTGGCGTCGAGAACTACATTCGTGTTTTCCAGGACCCGCTTTTCTGGAAGTCGCTGCGTTTCACCGTTCTGTTCGCCATGTGCGGCGTGTTCGGCAGTTGGGTCGTCGGTTTTGCCCTTGCGCTGTTCCTGAGGACCCGTTTTCCGGGAAGCGCCATCTTCCGTGTTTTGCTGTTGCTGCCATGGATCGTGCCGATCGTGGTAACGGCGATGGGCTGGAACTGGCTGGTGGCCACCCGCAACAGCATCATGCCGCAACTGGCCGAGGCTCTGGGATTCGGGCCGGTCATGTTCCTGGCAGATCCAACCATGGCGGTGATTACCGTCTGCGTTTTCAAGATATGGATCAGCTATCCGTTCATGATGATGATGGCGGCCGGCGCGCTGGAAACGGTTGACCAGAGCGCAATAGAAGCAGCGCGCGTGGATGGCGCGGGTCCGTGGAACCTGCTGGTCCACATGATCCTGCCCATGACGGCGCGGTCCACCTATATCAGCTGGATCCTGATGACGATGTTTTCCGTCAATGACTTTCCGACCATCTTCCTGCTGACGGGCGGCGGGCCGGTCAACGCCACCAGTTCGCTGGTCGTGATGGCCTATCGCACCGTCTTCCAGGACTTCCAGCCAGGGTATGGCATCGCCATTACCTTTGTCATCACAACGGCTCTGGCCGTTCTCTCGCTCTGCCTGTTCAACCTCATCAGAAAGTCGAGCGTGTCATGAGCGTCAATCCCGCTGTTTCCAGAAAGGCGCGGCAGCGCGCCACGATGGGTCTGATCCGGCTTCTGGCAGCCTGCGTGATCACGGCCGTCCTGCTTACGCCGATCCTGGCGGTATTCTGGCTGTCGCTGCGTCCACGGCTCTATTCGGATATTGTCGGTCCGACACTCGATAATTTCCGCTATATCTTCGTCAATACCAACGTGCTGACCTGGACCGTCAACAGCCTTTCGGTCGCCCTGTTCGCCACCGTGGCTTCGCTGCTGGTGGCCGCGCCTGCGGGCTATGTTCTTTCCCGGGCCAAGGGGCGGATCGTCTCCATCTACGCGATGAGCATCTTCGTCATCCAGTCCTTTCCTGTTGTGGTCTTCGTCATTCCGCTCTTTGTCATGTTCGCCGCCGTTCATCTGGTCGACACGCTTGCCGGCGTGGCGATCATCTACGTGGCGACGTCGGTTTCGGTCGCCTGCTGGATGATGTCGGCCTATTTCGACACGATCCCGAAGGAGCTTGAAGAGGCGGCCTGGATCGACGGCTGCTCGGTGCTGAGCGCCTTCGTGCGCATCGTGCTGCGCAATTCGCTGCCTGGAATCCTGTCCACGGCGATCTACAGCTTCCTTCTGGCCTGGAATGACTACCTGATCGCGCTGGTCTTTCTCCGGTCCGATTCCAACTTCACGCTGCCGATCGGACTTCAGACCTTCTTTCAGCAGAACCAGACCGACTGGGGCCCGGTGATGGCCTGTGCCGTCATCATGCTGCTGCCCCCGGTTCTGGTGTTTGCCTTTCTCAATCGTTTCTTCAGCATCGGCGGCGTCGGTGGCGCGCTTGCGGGCAAATAGCAATACAGTCCGGGGAGATTTAAATGGCTGAAATGAACATCGACACAGTCGGTAAATTCTACGGCGCCTATGAGGCGCTGAAACAGGTCTCCGTCGAGATCGAGGACGGGGAGTTCGTCATCCTCGTCGGACCGTCCGGTTGCGGAAAGTCGACGCTCCTGCGCATGATCGCCGGGCTGGAAGACATATCCTCTGGGGAGATCCGGATCGCCGATCGGGTTGTCAACGATCTCGCACCCAAGGATCGTGATATCGCGATGGTGTTTCAGAACTATGCGCTCTATCCGCATATGACGGTTGCGGAAAACATGTCCTTTGCGCTTAAGATGAAGCGTGTTCCCAAGGCTGAAATCGATGCCAAGGTCCGGCAGGCCGCGGATATTCTTGGCCTTGGCGCGCTTCTTGAACGCCGGCCGCGCGAATTGTCGGGCGGACAACGGCAGCGCGTGGCGATGGGCCGCGCGATCGTGCGCGATCCGCAGGTCTTTCTCTTCGACGAACCGCTTTCCAACCTTGACGCCAAGCTGCGCGTTCAGGTGCGCGCCGAGATCAAGGAGCTTCATCAGCGAATGAAAACGACGATCATCTACGTCACCCACGATCAGATCGAGGCGATGACCATGGCCGACAAGATCGTGGTGATGAAGGATGGCCGAATTGAACAGGTCGGCGCGCCACTGGAGCTCTATGACCATCCGGCCAATATGTTCGTTGCCGGCTTTCTCGGTTCGCCATCCATGAACTTCATCCGCGGCACGGTCACGGACACCGGATTTCGCATCTCGGGCGATCACGAGCTTCCTCTTGCGGATAAACGCGAAGCTGCCGTCTACGGGATACGGCCTGAAAACATCGCCCTTGATCCCAACGGATTGCCTGCCGAAGTCGTCGTCGTCGAGCCCACCGGCTCCGAAACCCAGGTCATCTTTCGCCTCGGCGACGAGCAGATTGTCGGCATTTTCCGCGAGCGGATCGAAGCCCGACCGGGGGATGTGCTGAAGTTGTTGCCCGATGCCACTAAGGTCCACTTATTCGACCGCGACGGCATAAGAGCTCTCTAAGGCGAGCCATGATGACGGTTCCAGCGGCGGCTCTTTCCGATCAGCCGCCTCTACAAACGAACCTCATCAACGAGTGACTGAATATCAAGGCCTTCGAGCATGTCGTTTTCGGTCGCGAAATCGCGCCCATAAAGCGAAGAGAGCAGTCGAAGTCCCGCCTCGTGCAGGATTGCTTCGCGTCCCGTGGCACGGCGGAGAGCTACAAGAGCGACCAGGCCGAAAGGGGCGTCCTCAAGAACGTAGCGGCTGTCTGTCATTCGGCGTAGCGCCGAAACCCCACACGTTTTAGATATTTCAGAGACTTATCGTGCCGATCGGCTTCGAACCCCTATGCCGATTTACACTCTAGTCCAACCCGTGGCAGGTCACCTGCCACTTGTCTATGTCGGTAAATCCTTGCTCAACCGCTTCAGGACGTGGGTACAAGCCTCAACGTCTTGATCTCGAAAGCCGAAAACGCGAGTTGCACCTGATCGCCCTGCGGTTCCAGCGCCACGATCGGCTCTTCGAGAAGATCAGTTTCGGCAACGGCTGAGAGGCCCGGAGCGATTTTGAGCCGCGCCAGCTGGCGCGCGCCAAGACGCTCCCACAGCCGCACGATCAGTCCATTGCCGTCTTCGGCGCGCTTGACCGCCTCGACAGCGATCGCCGGATTGTCGATAACGAGCGGTGGTGACAGCGTATGCGCTGCCTTAGCGCCCTCGCCTTCGAGGGCCACGAGCGGATGATTGAAACGCTCGGCCATCGCCGAAACTGAGGACGTATCTAGCCCCGCATGCGGCGCGATGGCATAGCGGAAGCGATGCTCGCCCTGATCGGCCTCCGGCCAGGGATAGGTGGGCGAGCGCAACAATGTGAGGCGCACCGTGGTGTCGCGCGCGTCATAGCCATATTTGCAATCGTTGAGGAAGGCGACGCCGAAGCCAGGCTCGGACATCGAAACCCAGCGATGCATCGGGCTTTCGAACCGCGCTTCATCCCAGCTCGTGTTGACGTGCGAAGGTCGGCTGACGTGGCCGAACTGGATTTCGGCCTCGGTTGACGATGCATGGACGGCAAGCGGGAACGCCGCCTTCACCATGGTATTGTGTTCGCGCCAGTCGATGAAGGTGTCGAACTCCAGCAGATGACCCTCGGTTTCCAGCGAGACGACCTGCACGACGCGCGAAGCCTCATAGACCCATTCGAACCGGATCGCCGCCCGCCATGGACCGGTTTCAACGACTTCGGCGCTCACCAGGTGGTCGATCTCGAAGACCTGATCCTCGAATGTCCGGTCGATATCCCAGGCATCGAAGGCCTCGGGCAGATCGCGGAAGGCCTGGAGGCGGTTGCCGGTGTGCTTTAGGCATTCGCGTTCCGCCTTCTTGTCGTAGAGCGAGACAAGACGGCCTGCTTCATCGAAGTGCGCACGAATGTGATCGTTTTCCAGCCGGTCGGCGCGCACGGTGAGTGCCGAAGGTGCTTGCGGCAATGCGGCCTCCTCCGACACCGCAAGGCGGACGGCGCCAAGGCCCGGCACATCGGCGATTGGAACCGCCTGCCGGTGTGAGCCATCGGGGAGAATAAGGGTCTGCGAGGCGCGACCGGCAATTGCAACGGCTGCGTCCCTGTCGAAATGCACCAGCCCGGCCGTCGCTTGCGCGAAGGGATTGACCACCAGCACTTCTCCCGCGCCGGCAAGACCCTCGACGATGCTCCGCCGCAGCACTTCCGCGCGCGCGAAAAAGGTCGCGTAATCCTTGTCGCTGTCGTCATAGACGAGGCCGATGGAGGAGCCGGGCAGAATATCGTGGAACTGGTTCAGCAGCGCGATATCCCAGAGCGCGGCAAGTTCTTCGGCCGGGTAAGCCTGTCCGGCATCGAGCCAGGCAAGGCTTGCGAGTAATTCGAGTTCACGCAGTATCGCCTCGGCACGGCGATTGTTGCGCTTCACCTTGGCGACCGAAGTGAAAGTGCCGCGGTGGAACTCCAGATAGAGTTCGCCGACCCAGACCTGATAGGCGGAGGGGTTTTCGTGCATGCGCGAGACGATCCGCTCCAGCGCCGGTCCCATGAAACCCTGCGATACGCGCGGGCAGCCCGGAATGCCACGTTCCATCCGCCGGATATGCTCCAGCATCTCGCGCGTCGGTCCGCCGCCGCCATCGCCGAAACCGTAGACGAGAAACAGTTCGTCATTGGTTTCCTTCTTTGCATAACGCCGCCATGTGCCCATCACGTCGCTGGCCCTCAGATCCGGGCAGTACGAGGTCTCGATCGTGGTGGCGTCTGCGGGTTGGGTGGTGAGGAAATAGGTCGGCGCCCGTGTGCCGTCGATCCCCTGCCAGAAGAAGGTTTCGCTCGGCATCCGGTTGGTGTCGCTCCACGACATCTTGTGGGTGACGAACACCGAAAGCCCTGCAAGCTTCATGATCTGAGGAAACGCCGCGCTGTAACCGAACGTATCGGGAAGCCACAACACACGCGGCCGCACGCCGAATTTCTGCCGATGGTAGCGGACGCCGCGCAGGACGTGGCGCACCAGCGATTCCCCGCCCGTGATGTTGGCATCCGGTTCCAGCCAGAGCGCGCCCTCGATCTCGAACGCGCCGGCGTGATGCTGGTCCCTGATTTTTCCGAACAGCACAGGATAATCCTGCTCGAGATAGTCGAGCAGAACACCCTGATTATACATGAAGCGGTATTCAGGATATTCCGACATCAGATGAAGCGCGGTCGCCATCGAGCGCGCCATCTTCTGCCGGGTTTCGCGAACGCGCCAAAGCCAGGCGACATCGATATGGGTGTGGCCCGTGACGGTTATGTGCGGCGCAAGCTCGGTATCGACGGCTTCGTAAATGCGGGCCGCGATAGCGCGGGCGCGTCTGAGGCTTTCGCGGAACCGTCTCTCGTTTCCGGGACGGTAGTCGACGGCCTTGATGGCCTCGCGGACCGTTTTCAGGATGAAGTCGCGTCTATGGTCATTGACGTCGAGATGTTTCGCCACCTCGAGCGGCGTTCTGAGATCGTAATAGAGCGCCTCGGCCTCGATGTCATGGATGAGAAGCCGCGCGCCGAAACCGAGCTGGCGGCGGTCCTCGATTGTGCCCGCCTCGATCATGATCTCGAAGGTCTCGCCGGCGCGGGCCGCCTTCGTCAGCAGGATCTCGCGGTGGTTATAGTCCGCGCCCTGCACGATCTCGCCATTGATCCGCACCAGACATTGCGGGTCGGAACGCCCCATCACCTGACCGAACATTGCCTCTATGCCGAGATAGAGCCTTTTACCCTCAAGCTCCGAGGGAACGGAAACGCTGCCGTGGAACCAGAAATAGCTTTGCGGCTCGCCCCAGACCGTGTCGGCGTCAACCTGCGCCCAGTCCGTTTCCGGCCCCGCGAGCATCGCGACCCGGTCTGCCGGCGGCGCCTGTTTGAAGACGAAGTCGACAGTGGTGTCCGTCGCCACGAAAATGCGATCGCGCAGTATCTCCACGAAATGCATGAGTTTGGAGAATTCTTTCATCGCGACCTCTCGCATCCGGTCCGACCACAGGGATGACTCCACCAATCCAAATCAAAACCGTTTCTATATAATTGTTTTATATCTATAAATCAGCTCGTACCGGAACGTTCGGCTATGCCCAGATAGATCGGATTGGACAATGCACGGCGGAAAGGCTGCGCGGCGATCGCCGCCTCGTCGACACCGCCCGGCCACGGTTTCTCGCCGACAGCTTGCCTGAAGGCCTCCATCAGATCCGGCCTGCTTTTGTCCGCTATGATTTCCGCGCGCACGAAGCCGTTGGCGGAACCGCTATAGCCGCCCCGCCATTCATCGGCGGCAATCTCCTGTCGCGCAATCTCGCCTGTGGCGTCATACCAGACGAGGCAATCACCCTTTGCGCCGCGGACAATGGCCTCGGCGTCGAATGAGCGCTGCAGCACCGCGCCGCCCATCGGCGTGTCGCCGATCGTGATTTCCAGATGCGGCCCGGTCGGGCTTTCGGTGACATAGCCCCTCCCCGCCTTCATGGCTTTGAGGATATTGTCTTCGCAAAGCCCATCCATCCAGAGCACCGTGGTCGGGCGGGCAAGCACCAGCGGCCCTTCCGGCAGAAGCCGTTCCGGCTGATGATAGTCGCTGCCGCCGATCGCCGAGATACGCAGCCCGGATGCCAGCCGTTCCTGCCAGCGCGAAAGCGAGATCCAGTTCCACAGCGGCCATGCCGATTGCCAGACTTCCATGAGCTCGATTTCCGGCAGCGGATAGTCCCAAGGGATCGTCGGCTTGTCGTGGTTGATCGACAGCAGACCGCCGCGCCGATGCACGACCTCTGCCATCCTGTGGGCATCCTCCGGCGTCTCCATCCGGAAATCGATCCAGTTGTCGACGCCGAAGACATTGGCGTGTCCGATCGCCGTGGTGACCTCCATCGCCCGAACAAACACGAGGTCCGGCGAACTCTCGCGATGGAAGTAGCGCCGCTGGGTGATGGTGTTGTGATCGGCGACGGCAAGAAAATCGAGACCGGCCTGGCGCGCTGCGGCGTGAAGCACCTCCGGCGCGCCGCGCGCATCGGAGTGAAACGTATGGCAATGCAGGTCGCCGCGATACCAGCCTGCTCCCTCGCGCACGGGGAAGCTTCGCGCGGGCTGCGGCGCAAGCGAACGTTCGGCATTGTCGAGGCTGACCGTGATCCTGATGTCCGCGCCTGCTACGGGTAGCTTGTAGAGACCGAGCATGACCTGCCACCGCCCTGGCGGGATTTCGCCGTGGATATAGCCGGGCGTTGCGTCATCGGTGGCGATGAAGAAACGGTCGCGCGCGCCGCCGCTCCAGCCGCGAAAACCTTGATCGGCCGGAAACGGCGCGATCCGAGGATCGACGCAGCCGAGATCGATGACGCAGTCCTCGGCCTTTGGATAGTCGAGCGTCACATCGATCCGCGTGGTGCCATCCGGCACGTCAAACGGCACATAGGCATAGGGCGAGCGCGCCTGGTCGGCGGGCATCAGCTTCAGCGCGATGTCCTGCATGTCACGCCGTTTCATCGTCATGCTTCAGCCGGTAGCCTTCGGCGTCGAACAGCGTGATGTGCTCGGCCTTCATGTTGAGCGTCACGGTCTTGCCCAGCATGATCTCGTCATCGGTGAAGATGCGGGCGGTGAAACGCGCCGCGTCGTCACGTTCGAGCGTCACGAGCTTTTCCGGGCCCATATTCTCATTGGCAAACAGTTCGCCGGTAATCGTGTTAGGTCCGGTGTCGCCGATGGCCAGATGCTCGGGTCGAACCCCAAGCGTCAGGCGATTGCCGCTCTTCAGCGCCTCGGCGAAGGAGGCGTGAACGGCAAGCGGTTCGATGGCGATCCCATCGGCGCTGAGATGCAGCTTTCCGTCGTCAATCATCGCCTCCACCGGCAAAAGGTTCATCGGCGGATTGCCAACGAAATTGGCGACGAAGGTGTTGGCCGG
This sequence comes from Martelella mediterranea DSM 17316, assembly GCF_002043005.1. Classification (NCBI taxonomy): domain Bacteria; kingdom Pseudomonadati; phylum Pseudomonadota; class Alphaproteobacteria; order Hyphomicrobiales; family Aurantimonadaceae; genus Martelella; species Martelella mediterranea. The sequence goes on from NZ_CP020333.1 coordinate 161,890, forward strand.
GCGACGATAGATCTCGATCGGCGGCGCATATTGCACGATCTGTCCCCGGTCCATCACCGCAACGCGGGTCGCAAGCGCCATGGCTTCGGCCTGGTCGTGCGTCACATAGACCGCCGTCATGCCGAGATCGTGCTGGAGATGGTTCAGGAAGCCGCGCGCCTCGAGCCGCAGCTTGGCGTCGAGGTTGGAAAGCGGTTCGTCGAACAGATAGACCCGGCTTGGATAGACGAGCGCGCGGGCAAGCGATGTGCGCTGCTGCTGGCCGCCGGAAATCTGGCTTGGCAGGCGCTTCATCAGATCGCCAATCTTCAGCACGTCCGCCACTTCCTTCGCCCGGGCATGGCGCTTGTCGACGGCCTCGCCCCGCACCTTCAGCGGATAGGCGATATTGTCCTCGAGGTTCATATGCGGATAGAGCGCATAGTCCTGGAACACCATCGATATCTGCCGGTCCTTGGGGTGGAGATAGGTGACGTCTCTGCCATCGATCAGCACCTGGCCGGAGGTCGGAAACTCCAGACCCGCCATCATCCGGAGGCTGGTGGTCTTGCCGCAGCCGGAGGGCCCGAGCAGGCAGACGAATTCACCATCGCCGATTTCGATATTGAGGTCCGAGGCGGCCGTGAAGGCGCCGAACTTCTTGGTTACGTTCTTGAATTCAACCGATGCCATGTAACTTTGGTCCGTTTAGGCCTTGATCCCGCCGAAGAACCGGAAGCCGAATTTCCAGCTGACGAACAGGTAAAGGGCGATGACAGGAAGCGAGTAGATCAGCGCATAGGCTGCAAGCAATGTGACGACAGGGGTGCCCGCTTCCGAATAGAAGGAATAGATCGCGACGGATGCCGGCATCAGATCCTCGGAGCGGAGCAGGATGAAGGGGATCAGGAAGCTGCCCCAGATATTGACGAAGGCCCAGACGACCACGACCACGATGCCGGGCCGGATGACCGGAAGGGCGACATCGAAAAAGGCCTGCACCGGCGATGCGCCTGCCACCATCGCGCTTTCCTCGTAGGAACGCGGGATGCCGTCGATGAAGTCGCGCAGGATGAACATCCCCGTCGGCAGCAGCCCGCCTGCGAAAACGAGGATCACGGCGAGATGGCTGTCGATCAGGCCCATCGCGGAGATGATCAGGAAGATCGGCACCATGGCGGCTGAACCCGATACCACCGAGGAAAACAGCAACAGCACATAGGTGACCGCGCCCTTGCCGGGCATTGCCGAACGGGAGAGTGCATAGGCCGCAAGCGTCGCCGCCCCGCCGACCAGCACCACGCCGCCGACGCTCTGAATAAGCGAATTGAGGAGCGCGCGGATGGCGAAACTGTTTTCGAACACCGCCGCGAAATTCTGGAGCGTGAACGGGTCGGGAGTGGCCAATCCCAGCTCGGCGCGGGCGTTGAACGGCGCAAACAGGAACCAGATCAGCGGCAGCGCGAAGACAGCGCCGAGAATGGCCGCGAATGCCGAAAAGCCGATGCGGGAGACATACTGGCGGAAACCGAGCTTCATTGCGCTTCTCCCGCAGCCTTCTTGCGTGCAACGCGCAGATAGATCAGCGCGAAGGCAAGGTTGATGAACATGATGACCACGCCGACAGCGGCACCCTTGCCGAATTCGAAATCGCGGAAGGCGATGCGGTAGGTGTAGATCGACAGAACCTCGGTCCGGTAGGACGGGCCGCCCTTCGTAAGCAGGTAGGGCGTGAACACGTTGAAGGTCCACATCGTGATCAGGATCAGGTCGGTGACCACATGGCCGCGTACCAGCGGCAGCGCGATATCGCGGAACTTCTGCCATGATGACGCGCCGGCAACGTCGGCGGCCTGAAAATAGCTCGGAGGGATCGACGAGAAGGCCGAGTTGAACAGCATCATCGAGAAGGCGGCGCCGCGCCATGTATTGAAGAACACGATCACCCAGAACGGATAGTCGAGCAGCCAGTCGCCGCGCGGCAGGCCAAGGCTCGTCAGGATCTCGTTCATCGTGCCGTTGTCATAGTCGAGAAAGGCAAACCACGCGAAGCCGATCACAACTTCCGGCAGGATCCACGCGCCGATGACTGCCGTCTCCGTCAGGCTCTTTACCGGTTTCGGAACCGCCTGCATCAGCCACGCCAGCAGCAGGCCAAGCACGGCCTGACCGATGATGGCGGAAAACAGCACGAACTGGATCGTCAGGATCAGCGAGAAGCCGAACTGGCCGCGGGTGAAGAAGTTCGAGGGATCGAACAGCGCGATATAGTTATCGAGGCCCACGAATTCCGGATTGACTGCCGTCTTGCCGAGCAGCGTTCGGTTCGTGAACGAAACGAAGATGATCCAGAAGAACGGCGCGATCACGAAGGCGCCGACAAGCGCCGCCGCGGGCGCCATGAACAGCGATCCCGTCCTGTTGGATAGAAGCGTGAATTTTTTCAATTTTTGGCTCCGCGCGGGAATGCGGATGCCGCATGGTGAGGCCCATGCGGCATCCCCGGAAGGCTTACTGAAGGCTTACGGTGTTTTCGGCGCCGACAATTTCGGTCACCGCGGCCTTGTACTGCTCCATCGCTTCCTCGGGCGACATTTCGCCGGAAACGACGGCCTCGGTCATGCGCTGAACCTCGGCGGAGACCTTGTTGTAATCGGCATCGTTCGGACGGGCCGTCGTCAGGGGCAGAAGCTCCTGCGAGGTTTCCGACAGGAACGGAGAGTCCGGAATGCCGACGTCATCGCGCAGGCGAATGCGGGCCTGGTAGGTCTGGAAGGCTTCAAGCTGTTCCTTGCTGTTCATATAGGCGAGCAGGTCCCACGCTTCCTCGGGCGCATCCGTGTTCGGATTGAGCACGAAGCCCGTACCGCCCGAAATCGTCACGAAATCCTGGCCGCTGAAACCGGCGCCCGGTTCACGGGCCGGCATCTTCTTCCAGGTCATCAGATTGTCGCGATCCTTCAGTTCGAATTCCGAGCCGGGGGCCGTGACGGCACGATAGAACCAGTCGCCCTCCACCAGCATGGCGGTCTTGCCATCGCGGAAATTGGCGAAGGTACGGTTACGGCCATCGCCCAGAAGCTGGGCGCGGCGATCGCCGAGCTCCTCATCGAGGTAGACGGTCTTGTAGAAATTCAGCGTGTCGAGGATGCCGGGGCTGGAAACGATCCACTTGCCATTTTCATCCTTGAGTCCGGAATCGGCGCCGAGCACGAGCATGTAATAGCCCTGCATCGTGGTCGCCTCGCCCATCGAAACGCCGGCATTGATCTGTAGCGGCGAGGAATCCGGCACGGCTTCCTTGATCTTGCGCGCGGCGTCCAGCAGATCGTCCCAGGAGGTCGGCTGCCAGCTATCGGCATCGATGCCGGCCTGTTCGAACAGGTCCTTGCGGATAAAGATCATGCGCACATCAGTGCCGAGCGCGATCCCGTAGACCTTGCCGTCGAACGACATCAGCTGCTTGGAGCCATCCGAGATGTGATCCCAGCCTTCCCACTCATTGACGGCCGGGCCTGCAAGTTCGTCAAGCGGCTTCAAAAGGCCGGCTTCCACGAAGCTCGGAATAAGAAAGCCATCGAAACCGTTGACATCGGCGCCGGCGCCGGTCGAGAAATCGAGCGCCTGCTGCTGCGTGAGCTGCTCGTCCTGTCCGGCAAATTCCTTCAGCGTGACGGTGACGTCCTCGCCGCTTTCCGACTTCATCTTCTCGAAGCCGGGAATGACGCTCTGCTTGATCCACTCGGCCATCTGGCTGTTGGCGCCGCCTTCAACGCAGCGGCATGTAATGCTGAGATCGGTCGCAAACGCCGGTGCGGCCATGGCACTGGCGCCGGCAAGGGCGATCATTAAGGTTCTCAAACGTCCGACCATCACGAAACTCCTCCCTGTCTGGATGTCGCCGACTTTCCGGCGCACGTTACGAACTGCACGGATACCTCCACGCACCGCCGCATCAAGAATGAACACGTTTTCATTTTTCCGTCAACATGACTCATCGAAATTCATCTCCCCTTCCGTGGTTGGCTGACACAAGAATCTCTGTTACCACTGATTTAATGGGGGTTTTATGACAATCGCAGCGAAGCCGAGCTTGACTTCTCGCTAAGGTCCGGGGATAAATTCCTCATATATTTTTGCAAACGCTTTCATATTTGCGAGGCATTGTTTTGTCGGATCGACCGATCAGAAACGGGGAAAGAGCAACGGCCAACATGGTGGCCGAGGCGGCGAATGTCTCGCGCGCGGCGGTGTCCCGCGCCTTCAACCCGAATGCCTCGCTGAAACCCGAAAAGCGCCAGCGTATTCTCAAGATCGCGCAGGAGCTGAACTACACGCCCGACATGGCGGCCCGCGCGCTGGTGACGCGCCGCTCTCATCTTGTGGGCGTTATCGTGCCGGCGGTGTGCAGCCCGTGGGAGAGCCAGGAAATCGATGCGCTGACCACGGCATTGCAGGACAAGGGATTTGCCACCCTGCTGTTCAAGACGCGTGCCGACCGGGCCATGGATACCCGGCTGCTCACCTATATGAAGGGTTTCAACCTCGACTCGATCGTTGCCTTTGCCGAAAACGTCAGGCCCGATACGCTGGCGCGCTATCTCGACCGGGCGGTCCCGATCTATCTCAGCTATCCGCGCGAGGATGGTGAACTGCCGCCCCCGTTTCGCGAAAGCAAGGCCCATTTCGACCGTGTCGAGGTCTTGCAGCGCGACGGCATAGAAAAGGCCGTGGCGCTCGTGCAGGGCTATGGCGGAAAGCGGTTCGCCTATCTCGCCGGCGACACCAATACGCTGGCCAATGCCGAGCGCAGCCAGACCTTTGTCGAAATTCTGCAGTCGAGAGGGCTTTGCGAGCCCGTCATCATCCCCGGCGACTTCACCTACGAAACCGCCTTTGCGGCCACGATCGACCTGTTCCGCTACGGCAGCGACGTCGATGCCATTTTCGCCGCCAACGACGTCAGCGCTTTTGGCGCGATCGATGCGTTGCGGCACGAACTGGGCCTGCGGGTGCCCGAGGACGTCAAGGTTGTCGGTTTCGACGATATCGACCAGTCGGCCTGGCGCAGCTACAATCTCACGACCGTCAAGGTCGACCTTTCCGAGCGCGTCGCGACGATCATACGCCTGATCCTGCGGCGGCTGGACGACCCGGCAGCGCCCGCCATGTCCGAGACCATTCGCACGCGCCTCGTGGTGCGCGGCACTGTCGGCTGAAAAGCCCCTCCCCAAAGTTCAGAAAAGCCCGCCGATGCGCCAGCCGACCATTCACCTTGTCTTCAAGACCCACCTCGATATCGGTTTCACCGACCACGCCGAAAGGGTTCGCCGCCAGTACCACGAGGTCTTCATCCCCCAGGCGCTGACGACGGCGGAGCATTTCTACCGCGAAGACCCGGAGCGCCCGGCGTTTGTCTGGACCACCGGGGCCTGGCTGATCTGGGATCACCTAACGACCCGTTCGGCTGCCGAAGTCGAGCGGCTGGAACGTGCCGTCAGGAACGGCCTCATCCGCTGGCACGCCCTGCCCTTCACGACCCATTCCGAGTTGATGTCGCCGGCGCTGTTTCGCGCTGGCCTCTCCTATTCGCAAATGCTCGACGCCCGTTTCGGGTTCCAGACCCATGCTGCCAAAATGACCGATGTGCCGGGCCACACGCTTGGCATCGTGCCGCTGATGGCGGCGGCCGGCATTCGCTTTTTCCACATCGGCGTCAACACCGCCTCCCCTGTCCCTTCCTTTCCGCCGCTTTCGCGCTGGCGCGCGCCGGATGGATCGGAGCTTGTGGTTATGTACGAGGATTCCTATGGCGGGGTTCAGTTCCCCGACGGTCTGTCGGATGGGCTGGGCTTTGCCCACACGCACGACAATATCGGGCCGCAGACGGTGTCGCAGACGACCGAGGTCTATCGCGCGCTCCGCCACGACCATCCCGACGCCGATATCCGCGCCGCGACGCTGGAGACCTATGGCGCAATCCTGTGGGAGCGCAGGGAAACGCTGCCCGTGGTTGACATGGAGCCAGGCGACAGCTGGATCCACGGCGCCGGCGCCGACCCGATGAAGATGGCCCGGTTCCGCAGCCTTCAACGTCTCTACGACGCCTTCGAGATGGAAGGCCTGACGGAGACACGCGCCGCATTCGGACGCGATCTTGCGATGCTGGCCGAACACACCTGCGGCGTCGACATCAAGACCTATCTGCGCGACGACCTTGCCTGGGACCGCCCCGCCTTTGAGGCGGCACGCAAGGCTGATTACCGTTTCGTCTATAGCGAAGCCTCATGGGCGGAACAGCGCGGCTATATCGACAAGGCCGTTGAAAACCTTGCCGGCGAAGACCGGACACGCGCCGACGACGCGCTTGCCGATGCAGCCCCGCCGCAGCTCAGATCGACGCAATCACTGACGCAGGCAACCACGTTTACGGTCGCCGGCTGGTCGGGTGAGCTCGACCCTCAGACCGGTGATATCATCCGCCTTACCGCGCCTGACGGCCGGATACTGTCTGATGACGCCCGGATCGGCTACCGCCACGAAAGCTACGACGCAGACGACGTCGCGGCGCATATGGACACCTACCTAACGCATCGGGCTGAGTGGGCGATCCTCGATCACGACAAGCCGGGCCTCTCAAACGCGAGAACAGCGCGCGCGGCCGACTTCGCGCCCCAGTATCTTGGGTTGGAAAATGTCGGCGACCGGGTCGTCATCCATCACGAAATGCCGCTCGAAGCGCACCGCCACCTTGGCGCGCCGAAAACCACCGAACTGCATGTCTGGGGCGACGGTCAGTCGCTTCACCTGTCGCTCGTTCTGCGCGAAAAACCCGCCAATCGCATGCCGGAAGCCGGTTTTCTCGCTTTCGCACTCGGCGGCTTCGGCCAATGGTCGTACCTCAAAACCGGGTTGTGGCACGAAGCTGGGCGCACAGCGGAAAATGGCGGCGGCCAACTCCAGGCGATATTCGCGGCCCGCAGCCGACACACCAACGGCACGGAGGTCGAGCTGACGCCGCTCGACGCCGCCCTCGTCGCGCCGATAGGCCAGCCATTCATGCCCTATTCGAAGCAACCCTCAAGCTTCGACCGCGGCATCCGCTTCAACCTCTACAACAACAAATGGGGCACCAATTTCCCGATGTGGTGGGAAGGCGACATGCACGCCCGGTTTCAGCTGTCGGTCAAACCATCCAGGTGAAACAACGAGGCGTACCTGATCCCGATGATCGTATCATCGGCGACGAGAAGCTGGAAAGCCTTGCCTTCGACAGTCCAGGCTATGAGGTGGCGAAGAACGCCGTTCTGCCCGGCCATCGAGGTCTGTCTGGAGCCCCTCCTCTCAAGCTCTGTTTCCCCGCCGCGCGAGTGCGCGCGTCTATGCGCCGGCGTAGCGCCAAGGCCCTGTCTCGCGGCAGGGCGTACTTTCTCGATCTTCGCAAAGTCGGCTTTGGTGAAACCTCGAAGACATTTTCAATGTGGTGCATCGAATTGAAGGAAACCGTAAGGTGCCGCGGCTATACCAGTCGTTTCGTTCGCCAGGGATTGAGCGTTGGTTTATACGTTCCGGGGGGCAACCGCGTGAGTGATTCCCGGTCTCCTCCCCTTCTCGGGAACCGCACTCAAGGCGGCAGAGCCGATAGATGTGTATGGCTTCGCACAGCGCAACAGAGCCGCTTCGCATTCACCGCCTTCCAGTTGCTCTGACTTGCCGCGATCATGACTTTGTGGGTTTGCGATTGAACCGCGCAATTGCCAGCCGTAAAGAATCGGATTATTTCTTTAGAAAATAGTGAGTTACCCGAATTCTGTCTTTCGTTTCCGGTTCATCTGGCAAGAGGAAATAGAGATGGTCCGGCCCGTCTCGGAAGGGGGCGTCTTGAATGACATCCCCTTGATAGCTGGCCCCACGACGCGTTAACCTCTCGTTAACTAAAAATGCCTTGCACGCTCAACGAATCGGTCCATACTAATAACGCTTTTTCACCGTTCTCCGTATAAAAAGCGTTCTTAGAGAATTAACCGAGTCGATGGCAGTGATTCC